>CAYQPL010000020.1:18056-27758 GCA_964419395.1 uncultured Phenylobacterium sp.
CCGGACCTGAAGCTCGCCACCTACGACCTCGGTCCGGGACATGCGCACTACAAGGCGCCGTTCGCGCTCTCGCGCCGGGTCATCGGCGAAGGCGCGGCCACCGCCGCCGGCCTGGCGGGCCTGGGCGCCCGTGTCGAGGACGGCGCCTGGCGGCTCGCCGCCGCCGGGGCGGGACCCATCGTCGGCCGGGTCAGGCGCCGTTTCGAAACCATCTCGGCCCTAGAACCGACGCTGGAAGGCCGCGTGCGGGGCCTGGCCGCGGCGGTCGCGGCCAAGGCCCGCAGCGGCGCCCACCGGGAGGGGTAGCCGAGCCATGAGGATCAGCGTCGTCATTCCGACCCAGCGGCGTCCCGCCGGCCTGGAGACGGCGGCGCGGCCCATCCTGGGACAGACCGGCGCGCCGGTCGCCGATCTGGAGCTGGTGATCGTCGACAACGACAAGGTCCCTTCGGCCCGACCCACAGCGACGGCCCTGGCCGAGGAGGCCCCGTTTCCGGTGGTCTATGTCCACGAGCCCGAGCCGGGCGTGGCGAACGCCCGCAACGCCGCCCTGGCGCAGGCCCGCGGCGACTTCATCGCCTTCCTGGACGACGACGAGGAGGCGCCGGCCGGTTGGCTGGCCGCCCTGCTTGCGGCGCAGGCCCGCTTCGACGCCGACGTCGTCTTCGGCCCGGTGCGCGGGCGGGCCCCGGCGCAGGTGACGCGCCACCGCGACTATCTGGAGACCTTCTTCTCGCGGCTCGGGCCGGACGAAGCGGGCCTGATCGACCACTACTACGGCTGCGGCGACAGTCTGCTGCGCCGGGCCGCCCTGCCGGACCCGAAGCGGCCCTTCTCGGCCATCCGCAACCATATCGGCGGCGAGGACGACCTGCTGTTCGGCCAGATGAAGGCGGACGGCGCGCGCTTCGCCTGGGCGCCCGACGCCTGGGTCTGGGAAGACCCGGTCCCTTCGCGGCTCAGCCTCGACTACACGATCCGCCGCGCCTTCGCCTATGGCCAGGGCCCTTCCGCCGCCTGCGCCGCGGCCGACCCGCCCGACCGGCTGGGCCTCGCCTTCTGGATGGCGCAGGGCCTCGTGCAGGCCGGTGTCTTCGGCCTGCTGGCGGGGGTCAAGTGGCTGATCCGCGCCCCGGACTTCGCCTTCACCCTGGACCGGGCCGCCCGCGGTCTCGGCAAGACCCTGTGGTGGGGGCCCTTCAAGATCGAATTCTACGGCCGAAGCGCCGCCTGACGGAACGAAGACCCATGATCCTCAAGGACTGGACCGACGAGAAGGCCAAGGCCTTCGGCAAGGAGACCCTCTCCTTCAGCCACGCCCTGCACGAGCGGCCGCTGTTCACCGACGAGGGCCTCGCCGAGGCGCTGGAGGCCTATCCCCGCGCCCGTCTGGGGGTCTTCACCATGGGCGAGGATCCGACCGACTGGACGACCTGGCGCAAGGGCTCGGCGGACGGTCTGTCGGGCGCGCAACTGCTGGACGCCGCCAAGAGCGGCCGGATCTGGCTGAACCTGCGCGAGGCCACCCTCTATCTGAAGCCCTATGCCGACCTCGCCGAGGAGGTCTTCGCCGAGAAGGAGGCGATGGCGCCGGGCCTGAAGACCTTCAAGCGCGACCTTGGCCTGCTGATCTCCTCGGCCAACGCCCAGGTCTTCTACCACCTCGACGTGCCGCTGGTGTCGCTGTGGCAGATCCGCGGCGTGAAGCAGGTCTATGTCTATCCGCCCAAGGCGCCCTTCGTGGGCGAGGAGGCGCTGGAGAAGATCGTTCTGCGCGAGACCGCCGAACAGTTCGCCTTCGATCCGGCCTGGGATGACGGCGCGCAGAGGGTGGAGCTGACGCCCGGCCGGATGGTGACCTGGGCTCAGAACGCGCCGCACCGGATCACCAACGGCCCGATGCTGAACGTCTCGCTGTCCATGGAATTCATGACGCCCCAGGCGCTGATGCGGGCCAATGTCATCTACGCCAACGGCGTCCTGCGCCGCCGCGCGGGCCTGCGGCCGCGGCTGGCGCCCGGCTTCGGCCCCGGCAATATCGGCAAGGTGGCCCTGGCCCGCGGCGCCAAGGCGCTCAACCTGCAGAAGCCCAACGAACGGGTCCTGCCGGCCACCTTCAGGCTCGACGCCGCCCAGCCGGGCGCCGTGCTCCCGCTGTAGAGAAAGTCCTTTTCGAACAAGCCTTCGCGAGGCCGTTGGCTTCCCTCGCGGCGCCTCCCTAGAGTGCCCGGCGACGCGCCTGTGGCGGGCGCGCTTCGCAAGGGAGCGGAACAATGGGCGAAGCCTATATCGTGGCGGCCACCCGCACGGCCGGGGGCCGCAAGGGCGGCAAGCTGAAGGACTGGCATCCGGTCGACCTGGGCGCCGTCGTGCTCAACGACCTGGTGGATCGCACGGGCGTCGATCCGGCCCGGGTCGAGGACGTGGTCATGGGCTGCGTCATGCAGGTGGGCGAGCAGGCCATCAATGTGGCGCGCAACGCCGTCCTGGCCTCCAGGCTGCCGGAAAGCGTGCCCGGCACCTCCATCGACCGGCAGTGCGGCTCCTCGCAGCAGGCCCTGCAGTTCGCCGCGCAGGCGGTGATGAGCGGCACCCAGGACGTGGTGATCGCCGCGGGCGTCGAGAGCATGACCCGCGTGCCCATGGGCTCGTCGGCCGCGCTGGCCGCCAAGGCCGGCATGGGCCAGTACAAGAGCCCGCGCATGGAAGAGCGCTATCCCGACATCCAGTTCTCCCAGTTCATGGGCGCCGAGATGATGGCCAAGAAGTACGGCCTGTCGAAGGACCAGCTGGACGAGTACGCCTATCAGAGCCACCAGCGCGCCATCGCCGCCACCCAGGCCGGCGCCTTCAAGGACGAGATCGTCTCGGTGAAGGTGAAGGACGAGGCCGGCGCCGAAACCGACCACACGGTGGACGAGGGCATCCGCTTCGACGCCAGCCTCGACGGCATCCGCGGCGTGAAGCTGCTGGCCGAGGGCGGCGCGATCACGGCGGCCACCTCCAGCCAGATCTGCGACGGCGCCTCGGGCGTGATGATCGTCTCGGAAAAGGCGCTGAAGGAGCTGGGCCTGACCCCGCTGGCCCGCATCCACCACCTGTCGGTGATGGGGCATGACCCGGTGATCATGCTGGAAGCCCCGCTGCCGGCCACCGAGATGGCCCTGAAGAAGGCCGGCATGAAGATCGACGACATCGATCTCTTCGAGGTGAACGAGGCCTTCGCCTCGGTGCCGGTCGCCTGGCTGCAGCGCACGGGCGCCGATCCGGAGCGCATGAACGTCAACGGCGGCGCCATCGCGCTCGGTCACCCGCTGGGCGCCTCGGGCACCAAGCTGATGACCACGCTCGTCCACGGCCTGAAGTCCCGCAACAAGAAGTGGGGCCTGCAGACCATGTGCGAAGGCGGCGGCATGGCCAACGTGACGATCGTCGAGCGTCTCTGGTAGATTCGGCGCCATGAGCCGAATCGTCGCCGTCACCGGCGCCTTCGGGGTCCTGGGGGAGGTGGTCGCCACGGCCGCCGCCGCCCAGGGCGACCGGCTGGCGCTGATCGAACACGCCCCCCGGGCCCCCGAGGGCCTGGTCGAGGCGTGCGGCGCGCAGACCCTGGTGGTGGCCGGGATCGATCTCTCCGATCCGGCGGCCGCCCAGTCGGCGATGGATCAGGTGGCCGACCGCTTCGGCGGCCTCGACGCCCTGATCAACATCGCCGGCGGCTTCCGCTGGCAGACGGTGGAAGGTGGCGATCCGGCCCAGTGGGACCGCCTCTTCGCCATGAACCTGAAGACGGCCCTGAACGCCAGCCGCGCGGCCCTGCCGCTGCTCAAGGCCAGCCCCGCGGGGCGGATCGTCAATGTGGGCGCGGCCGGCGCGCTGAAGGCCGGCGCCGGCATGGGGGCCTATGGCGCCTCCAAGGCCGCCGTCCACAAGCTGACCGAGAGCCTGGCCGAGGAGGTCAAGGCCGAGGGGGTCACGGTGAACGCCGTCCTGCCCTCGATCATCGACACGCCGGCCAACCGCGCCGACATGCCCGACGCCGATTTCACCGCCTGGGTGGCTCCGGCGGACCTAGCCTCGGTGATCCTCTTCCTGGCCTCGGAGGCGGCGCGCGCCGTCACCGGCGCCCTGGTGCCGGTGACCGGCCGGGTCTGACCGGCTCCCGAAATTCGTCAAAGCCCGGCGGAACGCATCAGTGATCCAGGCGTTCCCATTCCAGGCGTCCGACTCAAGGCGCGGCCACCCGCCGCGCGCCAGTGGGGCGCTCGGCGCGGCCAGAAGGCCGTGTGCGCCCAGTCCGAGGGCGCAGCCCGGAGGGCTTGCGTCCTTCCCCGAACGGGGGACGACGATCATGAGCCTGAACGAACTGTCCCAACGCCAGACCCTCTGGGCGCTCCAGCCCAGCCTTCTGGCGCAGGCGAAACGGATGTCGAGCGATCTGAACGAAGCCTATGGCCTGGTGCACAGCGCCGTGCTGCAGGCGGCGCTGAACGCGCCGCCCGAGGGCGTTCGCCAGGAGGACTGGGTGGCTCAGCTGCTCGAACGCGGCGCGCCGGAACCCCGCACCTTCAACCCGCCGGAGACGAAGACCCCATGAAGCTTTCCCGCACCAGCGTCGACGATGGCCTGCTGATCTATCCCGGCGTGATCGAGAAGGTGGGGTACGACTTCCGCAGCGACGACAAGATGCGCATCGGCAAGGGCGAGGTCACGGGCCCCCCGGACCTGCTGCGCGACGCCTTCCGCCAGGGGCGTCTGACGCTCAAGCTGGCCGAAGGCTCCGACATCCGGATCGTCGTCGTGGCCCATACCGAGGGCGGCGAGACCGCCTATTTCGAAATCGAATCCTGACGCCGATCCGCCGGCTCTAGCTCCCGCGGCCGAAACCGGCCAAGCTGTCAAAAAAACGACAGACATATCGGGGGGAGGGCCAGGACATGTTCCTGACCATGCTGGCCGCGGCCGCTGGGCCGACGGCGATGGCGGCTGCGCCGCCGGTTCAGGGGGCGGAGCCCGCCGCGGAACAGGGCGTGATCGCCTATCCGCCCAGCTTCTTCGCCGACGGCGCGCCGACCACGGCCTACGACATGGTGATCCGCCTGCCGGGCTTCACCTTCGACAAGGGCGAGAGCGTGCGCGGCCTGGCCGGCGCCGGCGGCAACGTGCTGATCGACGGCCAGCCGCCGGTCTCGAAGAACGACGCCCTGGACGAGCTTCTCAAGCGCATCCCGGCCGGCTCGGTCCAGCGGATCGAACTGATCCGCGGCGGCGCGCCCGGGGTAGCCATGCAGGGCCGCTCGGTGCTCGCCAACGTCGTGCGCAGCCGCGTGGACGGCGCCCGTGGCGCGGTCATGCTGTCCAGCCAGTCCATCTATGACGGGCGGGTGCTCAACAGCCTGCGGGCCGAGACCCAGGCCCAGCTCGGCGGCCGCCAGTTCGAAGCCTCGCTGGTCTATGGCAAGGGGCCCGACGACAGCCTGGGCGACGGCGGCCGCACCCGCTACGCCCCGGACGGGACGGTGCGCATCCTCTCCAATGTGGACGGCGACGGCGGCGGCCTGCGGGCCTGGACCACGGGCGCCTTCGAGACGCCGCTGGCCGGCGGGCGCCTGCGCCTCAACGGCGCCTATATGCGAACGCCTTCGTCGCTGGAGATCACCGACCGGCTGCTGGTCCCCGGCGGCAAGGAATACGAATACGTCTCCAACCTGAAGATCCAGAAGGAGCTGGGCGGCCGGTTCAGCCGCCGGCTGGGCGAGCGGACCTCGCTGGAGCTGATCGCCTTCCAGCAATGGAACGACCTGGAGACCGGCGCCGACTTCGAGGGGCCGGGCCTGCGCCGGGACTTCGATCTCGACAAGCAGGTGCGCGAAAGCGTCGGCCGCCTGACCCTGCGTCGGGACGCCAGCGCCGGCCTGGCCCTGGAGGGCGGCGTCGAAGGCGCGCTGAACCGGCTGGAGTCGGAAACGGCCTTCACCCTCAACGGCGCGCCCGTGGCCCTGCCGGCCGCCGATGTCGAGGTCGAGGAGAAGCGCAGCGAGGTGTTCCTGACCGCCACCTGGCGCGGCCGGCCCGGCCTGACCGCCGAACTGGGCCTGCGGCAGGAGAATTCCTCCATCTCCTCCAGCGGCGACGTTACCCTGGAGAAGTCCCTGGCCTTCACCAAGCCGCGCCTGGCGCTGACCTGGTCGCCGGCCGAGGGGCGTCAGCTCAGGCTGCGGCTCGAGCGGGAGGTCGGCCAGCTCAACTTCGATGACTTCGTCGCCTCGTCCTCGGCGGTGAACACCGGCGTCGTCATCGCCGGCAATCCCGACCTGTCGCCCCAGCAGGCCTGGGTCGCCGAGGCGGCCTTCGAGCAGCGCTTCGGGGGCGGGGCGGCGGTGGCGACCCTCCGCCACTACGAGCTCACCGACGTCATCGACCGCGCGCCGCTCTATGCCGGCGGCGTGGCCGTCGCCGACGCTCCGGCCAATATCGGCGACGGGACGAAGGACGAGCTGCAGCTCAGCCTGACCCTGCCGCTCGACCGCTTCGGCGTGAAGGCCGCGCAGCTGAAGACCCAGGCCACCCGCCGGTGGTCCGAGGTGACCGATCCCGTGACCGGGGCGGAGCGCGAGATCTCCGGCCTGCGGCCCCTGGAGTGGGAGGCGCACTTCACCCAGGACCTGCCGCAGTGGCGGGCCAACTGGGGGATCGACGCCACGGGGGGCTACCGCGAGTCCTACTACCGGCTGGCCGAGGTCGAGACCAAGAAGTGGGAAACCTGGGTCGTGCTCTTCGCGGAGTACAAGCCCCGCTCCGACATCGTCCTGCGGCTGGAGCTGCAGAACGTCTTCGAGCGCGACGTGCAGCGGATCCGCGAGGTCTATGCCGGGCCGCGCTCGGCCGGGCAGCTCGCCTATCTCGACGTTCGCGACCTGGAGTACGGCAAGATGATCTTCGTGCGCCTGCGCAAGACGTTCGGCTAACGCGGGTCGACAGCGCCGCCGCAAGGGCGGGCGAGGCCGGAGCAAAGTGCGCTTCCGCCGCCACAGGCGGCGCAGTTGTCGCGCCCTGCAGGCCCTGCGCGCGGAAGCTTCACAGACCTGTCGCGCAACCCAGGCAGGCGGGACGTCGGGCGCGATCCTCCCATCGCGACTCGCCTGTCTTGCAAGACACTGGGGATAGACAATGACCAACCACGCCGCGCGGCTGCTCGCCGCCGCGAGTGCCCTCGCCATGGCGGCCGCCGGCGCCGCCCAGGCCCAGGACTCCACCGTTCTCCAAGAGATCGTCGTCACCGCCCAGAAGCGGGAGCAGCAGTCCCTCGACGTGCCGCTTTCGCTGACCGCCTATGGCGACGAGCGGCTGAACGAGCTGGGCGTCCAGGACTTCGCCGACCTGTCGGACTTCACGCCGGGCTTCCTGGTCCAGGACCAGTCGCCGAACAATCCGGGCTTCGTGATGCGCGGCATCACCTCGGACTCCACCGATCCCTTCTCCGAAGCCCGCGTCTCGGTCTTCCAGGACGGCGTGTCGATCTCCAAGGCGCAGGGCTCCTATGTCGAGCTCTTCGACCTGGAGCGCGTGGAGGTGGCCAAGGGGCCGCAATCGACGCTGTTCGGCCGCGGCGCCCTGATCGGCGGCGTCAACATCATCCAGAAGAAGGCCAATCCCGCCGCCGTCGACGGCTATGTGACGGTGGAGGGCGGCGACTACGGCTACCGCATGGGCGAGGCGGCGCTGAACCTGCCGATCACGGACGCGGCCGCCATCCGCGTCTCCGGCCGCGTGCGCCAGCGGGACGGCTATGTGGAGAACGCCCTGGGCGGCGAGGACTTCCAGTCGGTCGACACCATCGCCGGCCGGATCGCCTTCAACCTGAACCCCACCGACGCGTTCAACTTCGACTTCATCGTCAACTACCAGGAGGACCACCCGGCGGGCACGGCCTTCAAGTCGGGCGGCTATTCCCCGACCAATCCGGCGACCGCCCAGGTGCTGGCCTCGCGCGATCCGTGGGACGCCGCAGCCCTGGTCGCCCCGGCGAACTTCCAGAACGGCATGGCGCTGGGCGTCGACCGCAAGGTCTGGAGCGTCACGGGCCTGGCGACGTTCGAGCTGTCGGACACCCTGACGCTGAACTCGATCAGCGCCGCGCGCCGGTTCGATTCCGAGGAGGTCTATGATCCGGACGGCCTGGCCCTGCCGATCCTGACCGGCCTGAACGACGCCATCGGCGAGCAGTTCAGCCAGGAGTTCCGCCTGAACTTCGACAATGGCGGCCGCATGCGCGGCTTTGTCGGCGCCGGCGTCTTCCACGAGGACGGCCGCGCCCGCCTGCCCATCCAGTTCGACGAGCGCCTGGCGCTCGCCACCGTCACCGGCCAGCTGAACGGCGGCGCGGCGGGGACCGGCCTTCCGGCCACCACGCCGGCGCCTGTCGCCCTGCTGACCAACCCGGCCTTCACCAGCCAGCTGCTCACCGGCCTGGTGGCCGCCCAGAGCGGGGGGCGGCTGATCTTGTCCCCGACCCAGGCCCTGGCGCTCGCCAACAATCTGCGCGGCGATCACGTGGAGGAGGTGACCAACCTCTCCGAGCTGACCTCCTACGACCTGTTCGGCGACGTGACCTTCGACGTCACCGACCGGTTCGAGCTGTCGGCCGGCCTGCGCTACACCCGCGACGAGAAGACCACCGGCTTCGCCTCGCGCGTCGTCGGCGGCCGCAGCGTCCTGGGGGGCGTCCTGGGCGCCGCCGGCCTGGCCGGCTCGGGCGCCCCCGCCGGCATGGCGCAGGCCCAGGCCCTGCTCGGCGGCCTCTCCCTGCCGATCGTGCAGCAGCTGCCGGCCACGGCCCTGCCGCTGTTCGGCCTGACCTTCCAGCCGACCGCCGGCAACGGCGAGACCGTGGAGCAGGACCTGGAGTACGACGGCTTCACCTGGCGGGTGGTCGGCCGCTACGCCCTGTCCGAGGACGCCAACCTCTACGCCAGCTACGCCCGCGGCCGCCGGCCCGAGGTTCTGGCCGTCGCCGGCCCCGCCACCCCCGAGGGCGCGCCGCGCTTCGCCGAGGTCGAGGCCGAGACGGTCGATTCCTACGAGATCGGCGCCAAGACGGCGATCGGCGGGCGTGTCCGTCTGGACGGCGCGGTCTATTACTACGACTACGACAACTTCCAGACGATCGAGCAGCAGGGCACGCTGTTCGTCACCACCAACGCCGGCAAGGCCAAGGCCTACGGCTTCGAAGGCCAGGCGGAGATCTCCGTCGCCCCGGGGGTGACCCTGCACGGCACCTACGCCTACAGCCACGCGCGCTTCGACGGCGGGGCCTATGACGGCAACAGCTTCCGCCTGTCGCCGGACCACCAGCTCAGCCTCTCGGCCAGCTGGGCGTTCGACCTGGCCGGCGGGATGTTCGCCTTCAACCCCTCCTACAGCTGGCAGTCGGAGACCTTCTTCGACGACAGCAACGACCTGCCGGGCTTCCAGCTGCCGCCGCGGGTCTTCGTGGCCGACAACATCCAGGACGAGGTGCAGGACGGCTACGGCCTCCTGAACCTGCGCGCGTCGTGGACGCCGGACGCCTATCCGCTGACGCTGGAGGCCTTCGTGACCAACGTCACCGACGAGACCTACATCATCGACGCCGGCAATACGGGCGACTCGCTCGGCCTGCCGCCCTTCATCGCCGGCGCCCCGCGGATGTGGGGCCTCGGC
>CAYQPL010000020.1:27768-29864 GCA_964419395.1 uncultured Phenylobacterium sp.
CGGGAGCGGTAGGGGGCGGGTCCCCTCCCCGCACCCGCCGCTCCCGCCCCGGCGGGAGCGGCTACCGCTGGGCGGCCCGAGGGCGGTGCGGCGACCCGCCAGACCGCGCCGCCGGCGTCGTCGGCGACCAGCAGGGCGCCGGACCTGTCCACCTGGACGTCCACCGGCCGGCCCATGGCCTCGCCGTCGTCATTCAGGAAGCCGTCCAGGAAGACCTGCGCCTCGCCGCTCGGCTTGCCGCCGGCGAAGGGCACGAAGACCACGCGGTAGCCGTTCAGCGGCGCCCGGTTCCAGGACCCGTGCTGACCCACGAAGGCCCCGCCGCGATAGGGCGCAGGGAAGGCCTCGGCGGTGTAGAAGGTCAGGCCGAGGGAGGCCGTGTGGGGGCCCAGGGCGTAGTCCGGCCTGATCGCCTGGGCCACGAGGTCCGGGCGCTGCGGCTCGACCCGTTCGTCCACATGGTCGCCGAAATAGCTGTAGGGCCAGCCGTAGAAGCCGCCCTCGCGCACGCTCGTCATGTAGTCGGGGACAAGGTCGTCGCCCAGCATGTCGCGCTCGTTGACCGCCGTCCACAGCGCGCCGGTGACGGGCTCGAAGGCCATGCCGTTGGGATTGCGCAGGCCCGAGGCGTAGAGGCTGAAGGTCTTGGCGGCCGGATCGACGGCCAGGATGGCGGCGCGGTTCTCCTCGGCCGCCATGCCGTTCTCGGCGATGTTGCTGTTGGATCCGCTGGTCACGAACAGCCGACCGCCGGCCGGATCGGCGACGACGTTCTTCACCCAGTGGTGGTTGATCGGGCCGGCCGGCAGGTCCACGACCTTCTCCGGCGCGCCCTCCAGCCGCATCTGGCCGTCGCCATAGGGGGCGCGGACCAGGGCGTCGGTGTTGGCGATGTAGAGATCGCCCGCCATCAGGGCCATGCCCTGCGGCCGGTTGAGGCCCTCGGCGAAGACCTCGCGAACCTCGGCCACGCCGTCGCCGTCGGCGTCGCGCAGCAGCATGACGCGGTTCGGGCTGGGTTTCAGCGCGCCGGCGCGGGCCTGAACCTTCTGGCCGAACCAGTCCATGAAGCCTTTCGGTGGCTTCGGCTCGGAACTGGCTTCCGAGACCAGGACGTCGCCATTGGGCAGGACGAGCAGCCAGCGCGGGTGGGCGAGGTCGCCGGCGAAGCGGGTGACGGTGAAGCCCTCGGGGGCCACCGGGGCCGCCCCCTCCGGCCAGCCGACCGCCTTGGCCGGGTTCACCCGCGGCAGCAGGTCCTTCTCGGGTTCAGGCAGGCTGGGATCCTGCCCGAAGCCCACCAGGGGCGCCGGGCTGCCGGGCGAACAGGCGGCGAGGGCCAAGGCCGAGAGCGCCAGAACGGCAAGCGACGGGACGGCGAGCGACGGGGCGGCGTGGACGGCAGGTGCGGCGGCGCGCATGCGGGTTCTCTCCCTTCGTCCGACGCTCCGGGCGCCGGTTCAAGCGGGCAGGGTCGGCCGCGCCGCAGCCGCGCGCAAGCGGGTCTGCCGGCGATATTTCTGTCTCCCCCGCCGGCCGGACGTTGTAACCCTGGCCGCCGCACGCGCGAACGGGGTCCCAAGAGCGTGGACGAGATCGACCGGCAGCTTCATCGACTCATGGCGCTGGGCCTGGCGGGGGACGCCGGCGCCTATCGCCGGCTGCTGGCCGAGATCGCCCCGCGCCTGAGGCGCTACTTCGCCCGCCGGCTGAGCGAGCCGGCCGAAGCGGAGGACCTTGTGCAGGAGACCCTGATCGCCATCCACACCAAGCGCGAGACCTATGATCCGCGCCGCCCGTTCGCCCCCTGGCTCTACGCCGTGGCGCGCTACAAGCTGATCGACTACCTGCGCCGCCAGGGGGTGCGCCGGCACGTCCCCCTGGAGGCGGCCGGCGTGCTGCTCGACGAGGCCGACCCCGAGGCGGGGCTGGCGCGGGGCGACCTGGATCGCCTGCTGGCCCCCCTGCCGGCGCGACAGCGCGCCCTGCTGGAGGACGTCAAGCTGAAGGGGATGAGCGTCGCCGAAGCCGCCCGCCGTCACGGCTACAGCGAAGGCGCGGCCAAGGTCGCGCTGCACCGAACGATGAAGTCCCTG
>CAYQPL010000020.1:29905-30122 GCA_964419395.1 uncultured Phenylobacterium sp.
CGGCGGCCCGCGGGGCGCCGGACGTGCGCGTGCTCGCCTTCGCCCTGGCGGGCGCGGCGGCGGCGGCCCTCGCCACGCTCGGGCTGATGGGACCGCGGCCGGACCTCGCCGCGCCGGCGGGCCTGGCCTCCTTCGCCGGCAAGGCGGGCTACACCCTGATGCTGGCCGCGGTCGGCCTCTGGCTGCTGGCCCGCCTGGGCCGGCCCGGCGCGGCGGT
>CAYQPL010000021.1:0-18160 GCA_964419395.1 uncultured Phenylobacterium sp.
CCCCAGCAGCAGACAAAGCCCCAATTTTCCTTTAGAGCCGCTTGCCGCTCTACGACGCCTCGATCGCCTATGCCGCGGCCAAGGCGGCGCTGGCCACCTACAGCAAGGCCCTGGCCAACGAGGTCGGGCCAAAGGGCGTGCGGGTCAATCTCGTCTCACCGGGCGGCATCAACACTGATGGCACGAAGCGTCTGGTGCGGCGGCTGGCCGAGCAGTCCGGCCAGGGCGAGGCCGAGGCGATGCACGGCCTCCTGGCGGCGCTGGGCGGCGTCCCGCTCGGCCGCTTCGCCGAGCCGGAGGAGGTGGCCGAGCTGATCGCCTTCCTGGCTTCCGACCGGGCCGCCGCCATCCACGGCGCCGAGTTCGTCATCGACGGCGGGACCCTGCCGACGGTCTGATCCGCCTCAGTGGGGCACGTACTGGCGCAGGACGTCTTCGATGATGCGTTCGAGCTGGTCGAGCGTGTTGCAGGTCTTGGCCAGGTGGCAGAAGGGCAGGTAGCGGGTCATGACGCTGTCGCCCTGGCTCCAGTAGCTCTCCGGCTCCGGATTGAGCCAGATGACCGAGCGGGAGCGCTCGTGGATGGTGCGCATGATGTCCAGGCGCGGGTCGGCGTAGTTGGAGCGCGCGTCGCCCAGGAAGATCACCGTGGTGTGGCGGTCGAGGCTGTCGAGGTGGGTTTCGGCGAAGTCCTCCAGCGCCGTGCCGTAGTCGGTCTGCTGGAAGCCGATGCGGCGCAGCACCTCCAGGATCGCCTTGTCGACCCCGTGCTCGTCCAGGATCTGGTTGACCGGGATCATCCGCCCGGAGAAGGCGAAGGCGTCCAGGCGGTCGACCACCTCGTTCAGGCTGTAGAGGAAGGTCAGCAGGAACTGGGCGGTCGCGGCCACGGACTTGGAGACGTCGCAGATGGCGACGATCTTGGGCTTGTCGACCCGCTCGGTCTTCCAGACGACGTTGAAGGGCACGCCGCCATAGGCCATCGACTGGCGCAGGGTGCGGCGGACGTCCAGGTGGCCCTTCTTGGCCCGGTTGCGGCGGCGGGAATAGCGGTCGGCCAGGCGCTTGGCCATCTTGCGGACGAGCGCCTGCATCACCTGCAGGTCGACCGGGTCGATGCCGCCCTCGGCGTTGAGCGCCTTGCGGGCCAGCAACTCCTCGCGCAGCTGCCGGCCGCTCTCGGCGGCGTAGAGGTCGTGCTGGCGCTGGACATAGCGCTGGGCCTCGGCGGCCAGGGCCCGCTTGCCGGCCTCCAGGCGCTTGGCCAGGCCTTCGCCGCCGGGGTCCTCCAGCCTGCGCGCCTGGGCGATGATCTTCTCGATCTCGGTGACGCCCAGCTCGTCCAGCAGGCGCCGCGTCAGGCGGCTCTTCTGGGTCGACAGGCGGATTTCGGAGACCTGCGCGTCCTGGCCGGCCTTCTCGATGGCCTGGGCGAGGCCGTTGGCGTCGCCCTGCAGGATCATCTGGGCGAGCTGCGAGCCGGCCGCCTCCTCGGAGACGTCCTCCAGCTTCGCCTCCGGCTCGGACGCTTGGCCCTCTTCCGGCGGCGGCTCGCCCAGGTCGAAGGCCGAGCGGGCGAAGAAGTTGTCGAAGGCGCGGTCGAAGCGCGCCACCTCGTCCTCGCTCTTGGCGAGCGTGGCGCAGAGCGCGTCCTTCAGGAGCTCGCGGTCGGCATAGCCGATGCGGGCCACAGCCTCGTGGGCGTCGATGGCCTCCGCCGGGGAGACGCCGACATCCGCGGCCCGGAGCGCGCGGATGAAGTCTTCCATCTGATGTTGCATGGGCGTCGGCGCCTTAGGTCAGGCGCTGGCCTCGGCGGTGCGCAGAAGCTCGCTCACCTGCGGCTCGACCGCCTCGATGTCCTGCTCGAACTTCAGGATCACGTTCAGCGTGTCGCGCACCAGGGACGGCTCCAGGCTGTCGGCGTGCATCAGGATCAGCGCCCGGGCCCAGTCCACCGTCTCGGAGATGGAGGGCGACTTGCGCAGGTCCAGTTCGCGCAGGGCGTGAACGAAGCCGACCAGCTGGTGGTTCAGGCGCGCCTCGATGTCGGGCACGCGGCTGGCCACGATCTGGCGCTCCAGGCTCGCCTCCGGCAGCGGGATGTGCAGGTGCAGGCAGCGGCGCTTCAGCGCATCGCCCAGGTCGCGGACATTGTTGGAGGTCAGGAAGACGATGGGCGGCGTTTTGGCCTTGATCACGCCCAGCTCCGGCACCGAGGCCTGGTAGGCCGACAGCACTTCCAGCAGGAAGGCCTCAAAGGCCTCGTCGGACTTGTCGATCTCGTCGATCAGCAGGACGCAGCCGTCGTCCTCGCGCAGGGCCTTCATCAGCGGCCGCGGCTCGAGGAAGGGTTCGGAGAAGAACATGTCGCCCATGCCGTGCAGGCGCTCCATGGCCTCGTCCATGCCCTGGGCGTCGGCAAGTTCGGCGCCCATGCGGTCCTTCAGGATCTGGGTGTAGAGGAGCTGCTTGCCGTACTTCCACTCGTACAGCGCCTTGGACTCGTCCAGGCCCTCGTAGCACTGCATGCGGATCAGCGGCAGGTCGAGCAGCTTGGCGGTGGAGAGCGCCAGCTCCGTCTTGCCGACGCCGGCGACGCCCTCGACCAGGATGGGCTTCTGCAGGTTCACGGCCATGTAGAGGGCCGTGGCGATGCGCCGGGAGGCGATATAGCCGACGCCGGCGAGGCCCTCGATCAGGGTCTGTACGGAGGCGAAGGCGTTCGCCGACGGCTCGCTGTTCGCCGCCTGAGCCAAAATCGTCAAAGTCTCAAACTTTCAAAATGGGCGCGGCCGTCAAAGCGGCGCGGGGAAGACGTTCAATTTCGCGATTGTGCCAACCGGCGCGCCCTCTGCGCAACCCCGCTCGCCGCCGCGTCAGGGCGCGTCGGCCAGGAAGTCGAGGATCGCCGTGCGGCACTCCGGCTCGTCCAGGGTCGGGGCGTGGCCGGTTTCGGCCACCTCCAGCCGGCGCATCTGGGGCGCGGCGGCCTGCATCCGGTCGGCCGTGGCGGCGCTGAGCAGGTCGGAGGCCGCCCCGCGGATGAGCAGCAGCGGTCGCGCCATCGCCAGCGCCGTGAACAGCGGCCAGAGATCGGCGGACGGCTGCGCCTGGCCGGGCGGCAGGGGGCTGAAACCCTGGGCGATGGCCGGATCGTAGTCGGGCATCAGCCGGCCCGGCGCCTCTTCCCGCCAGGTCCGGCGGGCGAAGGTGATCCAGTCGGCGTCGCTCAGGCGGGGCAGGGCCTCGCCGTTGACGGCGCGGGCGCACATGGCGGCCTCCGCCCAGGTCGCCGCCGGCTCCACCTTGCCAACATAGCCGGCGATGCGGGTCAGGCCCTCCGAAGCGATCTCGGCGCCGATGTCGTTGAGCACGGCGCCGGCGATCAGGTCCGGCCGCATCGTGGCGAGCGTCATGGTGATGATGCCGCCCATGGAGGTGCCGACGAAGATGGCGCGGGAGATGCCCGCGGCGCCCATCAGGGCGGCCACGTCGCCGGCGTAGACGGCCGGGTTGTAGTTGCTGACGTTCGGATCGCGCGCCGACTGACCCCGGCCGCGCACGTCCAGCGCCAGGACCCGCCGGCCGGCCGCGGCAATGACCGGCGCCACGCCCTCGAAGTCCTTCGAATTGCGCGTCAGCCCGTGAATGCAGACGACCGGCAGGCGCGCCTCGCCCGCCGCGCCGGCATGGTCGCGGGCGAAGAGCTGGAGCCCGTCGGGCGAGGCCCAGCGGCGCGCGACGCCTGCCGGCGCCTGCGGCTCCGGCGCCGATTCGCCGCCCCCGAACATGCGCTGGAAGATGTTCGCCATCGCCGCCTCCCGATCCGCCCCTCAGCAGGCCGCAGTCTGACAGATTTCGCCGCGTCCGGCGCGTCTCTTCAGCCCAGGCCGTAGGACTTGTAGGGGCCGGCGATGAGCTGTTCGAAAATGCCCATGCCCGTCTGCTCGGATCCGTCCGGCCGCGTCATGGCCACCTTCGAGAGGGCCTGGATGTGGACGTTCTCCGGCGCGGCCATGTCGGCGGCGGCCAGGTCGATCACCTCGCGCTCGACGACCAACTCGCCCTTGTAGGCGCCGTGCCGCCAGGCGCCGGAATAGCCGATGCCGCGCATCAGGAAGGTGAGGATCGGCTCGAAGCGGATCTTCGCCAGCCCCTCCGGCAGCGGCAATTCGAGGACCCCGCCCTTGGCGTGGCGGGTCCCGGGGACGAGTTCGACCCCCGTCATGCGGGCGGCCTCGGTCACATGGCCTTCGCCCTGGCCTGCGCCGTCGGGCAGCACGACGGCGCGCGTGTTCCAGGGTTCGCCCTTCGGGTCGGCGTTGACGTGGAAGAAGACGCTCTCGGTCTCGAAGTTCAACGGCGTCCACTGCCAGAAGAAGCCCATCAGCGCCGGGTCCAGGGGGACCGGCGGTTGCGGGTCCGGCGCACCCACGGGGCGCACGCCCCACGAGCGGTCGCGGGTGCCGAGACTGCCGGCCGGCAGGTCGCGCCGTTCGCCGTCGACGGCGATCCAGCCCTCGCAGCGGACGTTCTGGGTCAGGCGGGTGTAGTCCATGAAGGCCCGCGGCCCCATGCGCCGGATGAAGCGGGGCTCCTCGATGGGGAAGGCGCGCCCGGTGAAGACGATCTCGGCCTCGATCCCTTCGCCCGCCACCTTCACCTTCAGCACCCGCAGCGGCTCGACCACCTCGATGGCGATCGGCCCGACGGTCAGGTCCAGGCGCTCCGAATGCAGGATCTTCGAGGCGTGCAGGCAGTGCTCGACCCCGTCGCGGATCACCGCGAAGTGGGCGTCGGCCACGTTCAGGTGCGGATAGACCCCGAAGGCGACGGCGAAGTAGGTCGCCCCGTCGGGGCTGTAGCCGTTGAAGAAATAACGGTCGTAGAAGTTCCGGTCCGTCCCCGCATAGGCCACCGGCTCGGGGGTCTGGTGGATGGGAAAGTCGTCGGCCTTGGTCAGCATGGGGCGTCCTCCGGATGGCTCTTAGTTGTAGGGCGCTCGATTGTCGGTATTGCGACGCCGCGCTTGCCGGCAGTATCAAGTGAACCAAGATAACAAGACAAGGGAGGCGGCGCCGGCTGCCGTCGCGGAAGGAAATGGCTGCCCCTGCGGCAGCATTCCGTTGCGTCAGGCGGGACCGATCTAGGGACCATGACTGAGGACGCCGCGCGCATCCCAGATGAGCATGCGCAAATTCTGGTCGACCCGAAGGCGTATGCCGATGGGCGGATCCATGAAACCTATGCCTGGCTGAGGGCGAACAACGCCTTCGGGCGCGCCTGTCCGGAGGGGTTCGAGCCCTTCTGGGTGGCGACGAAGCATGCCGACATCCTGGAGATCAGCCGGCAGAACGCGCTCTTCCTCAACGGCGACAAGTCTCCGACCATCGTCAATGCGGACACGGACAAGCGCATCCGCGAGATGACCGGCGGCAGTCCGCACCTGCTGCGCACCCTCATCCACATGGATGAGCCGGACCACATGAAGTACCGCACCCTCACCCAGGCCTGGTTCATGCCGCAGAACCTGCGGAAGATGGAGGCGCGCATCCGCGGCGTGGCGCGCGCCGCGGTCGAGCAGATGGCGGCGACCGGCGGACGATGCGACTTCGTGCGCGAGGTGGCCCTGCACTATCCGCTGCGGGTGATCATGGAGATCATGGGCGTGCCGCCGGAAGACGAGCCGCGCATGCTCATGCTGACCCAGGAGCTGTTCGGCGCCGCCGACCCGGAGCTGGCCCGCAAGGAGGAGCCCGATCCCGCCGGCAAGCTGACGCCCGGCGTCATCACCGACTTCTTCGAGTATTTCCGCAAGCTGTCGGCCGACCGCCGCGCCGCCCCCGGCGACGACCTGGCCAGCGTCATCGCCAACAGCCAGCTCGACGGCCAGCCGATCTCCGAATTCGAGGCGATGAGCTACTACATCATCGTCGCCACGGCGGGCCACGACACCACCTCGTCGTCCACGGGCGGCGCCATCTGGGGCCTGGCGGAGAACCCCGGCGAACTGGACAAGCTGAAGGCCGATCCCTCGCTGATCCCGGGTCTGGTGGACGAGTCGATCCGCTGGACGACGCCGGTGAAGACCTTCATGCGCACCGCGGCCGAGGCCACCGAGATGGGCGGCCGCCAGCTCGACAAGGGCGACTGGCTGATGCTCTGCTACGCGTCGGGCAACCGGGACGAGGAGGTCTTCGACGACCCGCAGGCCTTCCGCGTCGACCGTAAGCCGAACAGGCATCTGGCCTTCGGCTACGGCGCGCACCTGTGCCTGGGCCAGCACCTGGCCAAGATGGAGATGCGCATCCTCTGGGAGGAGCTGATCCCGCGCCTGGAGTCGCTGGAGCTGGCGGGCGAGCCGGCCATGTCCCAGGCGGTCTTCGTCAACGGGCCCAAGACCCTGCCCATCCGGTTCTCGATGGCCTGATGAACGAGGCCGAACTTGCTCCGCGGCTGGCGGCCTATATCGCCGGCCGCATGCCGGAGGCGCGCGACGTCGCCGTCTCGGACATGAACCGAATCACCGGCGGCGCCTCGCGCCAGACCTGGCGCTTCACCTGCGCCTGGACGGACGGGGAGGGCCAGCGGCGCACCCGCGGCCTGATCCTGCGGCGCGACCCGGCCGACAGCCTGATCGACACCGAACGGCGCGTGGAGTTCGAAGCCTATCGCGCCTTCCACGGCTCGGCCGTGCCGGTGCCGGAGATGCTGTGGCTGGAGGAGGGCGACGAGGCGCTGGGCAGCCCCTTCTTCGTGGCCGAGGAGATCGCCGGCTACCAGGCGGGCACCGGCGCCCTGTTCGCCCCGCCCTATGTCGACACCTTGGCCGATCTCGGCCGCCGCAAGTGGACCATCCTGGGCGAGATCGCCCGGGCCGATCCCGCCGCAATCGGCCTGGCCGAGGTCCTGCCCGCGGTGGCGGCCGACGCCTGCTGGTCGCGCGAACTCGACCACTGGGAGGGCGTGCTCGATTCCGACGAGACCGAGCCCCTGCCCATCATCCGCGCCGCCGTCCGCTGGCTGCGCGCCAATCCGCCGCCGCCGGCTCAGAAGGTCGGCGTCGTCCACGGCGACTACCGCACCGGCAACTTCCTGTACGACGCGGCCGGCGGCATCCATGGCGTGTTGGACTGGGAGATGTGCCACCTCGGCGATCCGCTGGAGGATTTGGGCTGGAGCTTCAATCCCGTCTGGTCCTTCGGCCAGGGCAAGCCGGGCGGCCTCCTGCCGCGGGAGGCCGCGATCGCCGCCTGGGAGGCGGCGTCCGGCCTGCGCGCCGAGCCGGAGGCGCTGAAGTGGTGGGAGCTGTTCGCCTGCGTGAAGGGCCAGGCCATCTGGGTCTCCAGCGCCCGGGCCTGGATCGACGGGGCCAACCGCGATCCGATCCTGGTCTATCCCGCCTGGGCCCTGATCAACGCTCAGGACCGTGCGGCGCTGAAAGTGATGGGACGCCTATGAAACCCTCCGCTCCCCAGGTGCTGGCCGATCTCGCCGGCCTCTCGATCCGCAACGCCGCGCCCGACGTCGCGCCGGCCGCGCGCGCCGGACAGCTCGGCCTTTCGGCCCTTCTGCTCGGCCTGGCGGCCGAGATGTGGGACGGGGCGGCGGACATCCTGGTCCGCGAAAACGCGGCGTTGCGCGACCTGCTGGCCGACGGCGCCGCCCTGTCGGCGGACGGCGCCCGCCGGCGCTGGCTGTCGGAGCTGTCCGGCGGCCGTGACGAGAGCCTGCGCGTTTCCGACCTGGAGAGCGCCAACGCCGAACTGAAGGTGGCGCTGATCGCCCTGCACGCCGAGCTGGAGCGGCGGGACGACGCCCCGGCCCGGGAGCTGGAGGCGAGGCTCTGGCGCGAACTCGCCGCGGCTACCGAACGGCGGAAGCTTTCAGGCTCCCCCTGCTAAGCCGGTCGACAAGCGGCCCGCTCTCGTCTTTTCTGGCGCCCGCCCGGCCGACAGCGCCGGGATTTATCAGATTCATTCATTGAGGGATGGAGACGTAATGCCGCCTCGCATGTTGCCGGAGCCGACTCCGGAGACCCAGCATTTCTGGGACGGGACCCGCAACGGGGAGCTTCTGCTCCAGCGTTGCAAGGAGACCGGTGAAGCCTATTTCCCCCCGCGCCCCTTCTGCCCCAAGACGGGCTCGCGCGATGTCGAGGTGTTCAAGGCCAGCGGCCGCGGCACCCTCCACTCCTATGTCATCAACCATCGCCCGCGCCCGGACATGGGCACCGAGCCCTACGCCATCGCCGTGGTGATGCTCGAGGAAGGGCCGAAGATGATGACCAACATCGTCAACTGCCCCCAGACGCCCGAGGCGCTCGTCCTCGACATGCCGGTGGAGGTCGTCTTCGAGAAGATGAACGACACCATCACGCTGCCGTTCTTCCAGCCGGCCAAGGGGTAAGGGGCGATCATGAAGCCGAAATCCGTCGCGGTCGTCGGGGCCGCTGAAACCACCAAGATGGGCAAGATTCCGGACGTGTCCGTGATCGGCCTGCACGCCGACGCCGCGCTGAACGCCATGGCCGACGCCGGGCTGAAGCCCACGGACATCGACGGCGTCGCCTGCGCCGGCATCTCGCCGGTCGAGCTCGCCCAGTACCTGGGCATCACGCCCACCTATGCCGACGGCACCAGCGTCGGCGGCTGCTCGTTCATGCTGCACGTCCGGCATGCGGCCGCCGCCATCAACGAGGGCCTGTGCACCACGGTGCTGATCACCCACGGGGAATCCGGCCGCTCGCGGGTGGGCGCCGGCGGCTTCGGCCGTGCGCCCTCCAGCCTGATGGGCCAGTTCGAGATGCCCTACGGCGTCACCTCGCCGCCGACCATGTTCACGGTGCCGGTGCTTCGCTACATGAAGACCTACGGCGTGACCGAGGCCGACCTCGCCAATGTGGCGGTGATCCAGCGGGAGTGGGCGGCGAAGAATCCGCGCGCCTCGTACAAGGACCCGATCACGGTCGACGACGTGCTCAACTCCGACATGATCGCCTGGCCGTTCCGCAAGCTGATGTGCTGCCTGGTCACCGACGGCGGCGGCGCGCTCATCCTGACCAGCGCCGAACGGGCCAAGGACTTCCCGCAGAAGCCGGTCTATGTGCTGGGCACGGGCGAGAGCGTCGAGACGCCCATGGTCAGCCAGATGGAGGACTTCACCACCTCCAAGGCGTTCCGCGTCTCGGGCAAGAAGGCCTTCGACGAGGCGGGCATCCAGCACGCCGACGTCGATCACCTGATGATCTACGACGCCTTCGCCCACCTGCCGCTCTACGGCCTTGAGGACCTGGGCTTCTGCAAGCCCGGCGAGGCCAAGGACTTCATCAACGAGCGCAACACCGCCATCGGCGGCAAGCTGCCGCTGAACACCAACGGCGGCGGCCTGTCCTACATGCACTCCGGGATGTACGGCATGTACGCCCTGCAGGAGAGCGTGCGTCAGATGCGCGGCATCGCCCCGGCCCAGGTCGACGGCGCCAGGATCAGCGTCTGCCACGGCGTCGGCGGCATGTTCGCCGCCTCGGGCACGGTGATCTTCTCGAACGAAGCACCCTAGGCGTTTCAACGACTTACCGCACCTCATGCTGCAGTCATGCTGCGCAGCATGGGGTGTGGGATCGTCGGCCGGCGAGACCCCGTCTCAGGCGGCCGGCTGCTCGCCCAGGTCCTCGCCCGGCTCGTCGATCCGCAGGCGCTCGGTCAGGGCCCAGAGGCCGTCGACCATGGCGTTCAGCGCCTCGCGTCCGGCCTCCTCGGTGTTCCAGATCAGACGCATGCCGTCCACATGGACCTTGATCGAGGCCCAGTCCTCGATCCCCTGGGTGCGCAGCTTGTCGGCGAGTTCGCACAGGCTGTAGGCGGCGCGGCAGAGCAGCTTGTCGTCGAACAGGCCGGCGATATCGAGCACGCCGGTGGACAGGTCGTAGACGGAGTCCATCGGCGCGGATCGCTCCTGGCAGAGCCATTCCAGCGTCTCCAGCGTCTCGCCGATCGCCTCGTAGGACTTGCCCTGCTGGGCCGCCAGTTCCCGCGCCGCGCGGGTGTTGGCCATGCCCGCCGTCATGCCGCCGGGTTCGATGACGTGCTGGGCCAGGCGGTTCTTCACCTTGAAGATTTCGGCGTCGCTCATAGGGCGGCCCTCTGCGGCTTGAGCAGCATGTCGATCTCGTCCTGGTCCATGTTCGGATCCTTGGCCGCGCCCACGTGGGCGGAGAGATCGTCCTTGCGGCGGCCCTTCACCCCGAGCGGCGGGCCCATGTTGCGGAAACGCCGGTCGGGTCCGACGTAGGTGTCGCTGCGGACCATGGCCCGCTCGTCCTTGGCCACCCAGTAGATCCGCTGCAGCAGGACCTCCGGCGTGAAGGGCTTGGAGACGATGAAGTTCGCCCCGCAGTCGCGGCTCGCCTCGACGGTCGAGCGGGCCGCGTGGCCGGTCATCATGATGATCGGCAGGTAATTGGCTTCGGCGGGCGCGTCGCGGCGCAGCCAGCGGACGAAGTCGTAGCCGTTCATGTCGGGCATGGTGGTGTCGCAGATGATCAGGTCGATCTCGCGATGCGACAGGATCGACTGCGCCTCGGCGGCCGAGCCGCACTTCACCTGCCGGTGGACGCCGAAGCCCCGGAAGATGGAGCTCAGCACCTCCAGCGCCTGCTCGTTGTCGTCGATGAGCAGGACCGTGGAGCGCGCCAGGTTCATCCGGATGTCTGGATGCAGGCTCATGGCGGCGCCCTAGAAGAGGTCGAGGTCGCCGGATCCCGCGTCCGAGGGCGGCGGGATCAGCGTGGCGTCGTGAAGCACCGCACGCAGCCGCGAGGCGAGGTCGCCCAGCGGCACCTGGGCGATCAGCGCGTCGGTGTCGACGCTTCGGGCGGTTGTGAGCTGGGCGGACAGGCCGCGCATGAACTGCGTCAGGCTGTCCAGGTGCTGGGTCAGGACGTCGAGGGTCTGGGCCTCGCTGAGCGCCAGGTCGCGGACCTCGCCCTCGGCGCTGGTCGTCAGCTTGCTGACCAGTTCCTCCAGGCGCGCGCACAGGCCCCCGGCGTGCTCGGTCTCCGCGGCCAGCGCGGCGAGCACGGGGGGAGCCAGGGCGGCGACCTGGGCCATGCGCATCAGAAGAGCTCCACCGCGCCGTCGTCGACCGGCGCCGGAACGGGCTTGGGGACCTCCTTCAGGCGGGTCAGCTCGCTGTTGTCGGTGACGGTCTTCTGCTGGGCGCGGCCGGTGACCGGCCAGAACTGGATGCGCCGCGCGCCCACACCGCCCAGGCTGGTGCCGACGACCGGAATTCCTTCGTCGCGCATGAAGCGCTCGGCGAAGGCGGCGTTGGCCGCGCCGACGTCCGACAGGCCGTTGAACATCCGGGCGCCGCCGAACAGCTTGCCCTGGAGGCGGTCGCGCCGGGCGCCCAGGCGCAGCAGGTCGTTGATCAGCAGTTCCATGGCGAAGGCGCCGTAGCGGCGGCCTTCGTTGGCGCCCTCGGCCTTGCCCTCGGGCAGCAGGAAGTGGTTCATCCCGCCCGCGCCGCGGACCGGGTCCCACAGGCACAGCGCCACGCAGCTGCCCAGGATGGTGGTCAGCACCACGTCCGCATCGTCGGTGACGTAGTGCTCCCCCTGGACCACGTGGACGCGGCGGCCGGGCCGTTGGGAAATGTTCTCGACGATCATCCCAGGGGCCCGAACACCGCTTCGATCTTCTCCTTCAGGATCTGGGTCGTGAAGGGCTTGACCAGATAGTTGTTGACCCCGAACTGCACCGCCCGCTGCACCAGCTCGCGGTCGGCGCGGCCGGTCAGCATGATGACCGCCGTCTTCGAAATGGGGCCGTGGGCGCGGATCGCGCGCAGCAGGCCCAGCCCGTCGAGCTTGGGCATGTTGAAGTCGGTGATCACCAGGTTGGCCGGCTGGGCGAGCAGGGCGCGCAGGGCGTCCTCGCCGTCGGCCACCTCGCGGGTCTGGGTGATGCCGAGCGTGTGCAGGCTCGTGCGGATCAGCGAGCGCATCGACTGCTGGTCGTCCGCAATCAAGGTCTTGATCGATCCCGGGGCGGGCATCAGGCGCTCCTTTGCGGCTCGGGGGCCGCACAGACAGACAGGATGGCCGCGCTCATGCGAGCGAGCGGCGCTTGTTTCTCCACCGCGCCGATCTCGAAGGCGGCGCGGGGCATTCCGTAGACGACGCTGCTGGCCTCGTCCTGGCCCAGGGTCCGCGCCCCGGCCTGGCGCATGGCCAGCAGGCCCTGGGCCCCGTCCCGGCCCATGCCGGTCAGGATCACCCCCACGGCCGGACGGTTGAGGCGGGCGACGGAGTCGAAGAGAACGTCGACGGAGGGGCGGTGGCCGTTGACCGGCCCGTCCTGCCGCAGCCGGCAGACGGGGGTCGTGCTGCCGGTCACCTCCAGGTGCGTCTCCCCGCCGGGCGCGAGGTAGACGTGGCCGGGCGCCAGACGGGCGCCGTCCCAGGCTTCGGCGACCTTGCCGCCGCACACCTTGTCCAGCCGCTCGGCGAAGCTGCGGGTGAAGGTCGCCGGCATGTGCTGGGTGATCACCGTCGGGGGGCAGGTGGAGGGGAAGGCCGACAGGATCGTCATCAGCGCCTCGACGCCGCCGGTCGACGAGCCGATGGCCAGGATGACGTCGTCGGCCTTGTAGGCGCGGGTCTCCTCGACGCGGGTGACGTGGCCGCTGAACGGGCGCACCCGCGCCCGCGAGGCGGCTTTCACCTTGTCGGGAAGGTCGGAAAAGGCCTCTGCGGCGGTATGGCCGGCCGAGGGCTTGCCGACGCAGTCGACGGCGCCGAGCTCCATGGCCGCCAGGGTCACTTCGGCGCCCTGCTGGGTGAGGGTCGAGACCATCACCACGGGCATGGGCCGCAGGCGCATGATCTTTTCCAGGAAGTCGAGGCCGTTCATGTGCGGCATCTCGACGTCCAGGGTGATGACGTCGGGGTTCAGGCGCTTGATCGCCTCGCGCGCCTCGATGGGATCGTTGGCGAAGCCCAGGACCTCGATCTCGGGATCCTGGCGCAGGGTCGCGGCGATCAGGCTCCGCATGGTCGCGGAGTCGTCGACGATGAGGACGCGTACGGTCATCGGGCGGCCTTCAGGCGGTAGGTGGTGAGGCCGGACGTCTCGAGCATGGCGACGGCCGGGCCGGTCACGCGCTCGGAGTGGCCGATATAGAGCGAGGCGCCGGGCGTCATGGCCGGGACGAAACGGCTCCAGATGCGCTCCTGGGTCGGCTCGTCGAAATAGATGACCACGTTGCGGCAGAAGATGGCGTCGAAGCGGCCGCGCATCGGCCAGTCGCCGATCAGGTTCAGCTCGCGGAACGAGACCAGTTCGCGCAGTTCCGGCGCCACCGACCAGACGCGGCCGTCGTGGGCCGGCGTCTTCTGGAACCAGCGGCGCCGCAGGTCCAGCGGGATGGGCGAGACGGCGTCCTCGCGATAGGCGCCGGCGCGGCCCTCGGCGACCATGTTCGGGTCGATGTCGGTGGCCAGGATCTTGACGTCCAGGCTGGCGGCCTCGGGCAGGACCGACAGCACGGTGATGGCCATGGAATAGGGTTCCTGCCCGTTGGAGCAGGCGGCCGACCACAGGCGCACGCGCCCGCCGGCCCGCGCCCGGGCGGCCAGTTCGGGCATCACCTGGTCGCGCAGGTGGTCGAAGTGGTGCGGCTCGCGGAAGAAGCGCGTCACATTGGTGGTCAGGGCCGCCATCATGGCTTGGCGCTCGTCCAGGCTCTCGGCGTCCTCGACCAGGGCGCAGTATTCGCGGAAGTTCCGCAGGCCCAGGCTGCGCAGACGCTTGGCCAGGCGCGAATAGACCAGAGCCGCCTTGCCCTCGTGCAGGGCGATCCCCGCATGCGAATGCAGGATCTGGGCGATCTTGCGGAAGTCCTCGGCCGTCAGCAGGAATTCGCCGTCGACCAGGCCCTCGTTCTTCGCGCTGCGCCGGGGATCGGGGGACTGCGTCATGCGGCCTCGGCCTCGGTTTCGGGCAGGACGCGGTCCAGGGCGATCAGGCTGACCATGCGGCCGTCCAGGGCGAACAGACCCTTCACGAAGGTCTTCACCTGGTCGCTGGCCACGTCGGGGGTCGGCTGGACGAGGTCGTCGCTCATATTGATGATGTCCGACACCGCGTCGACCAGCAGGCCGATGGTGCGCTCGCCGATATGGACGACCATGATGACGTGGCGGGCCGTCGGCTCGGAGGTCGTCAGGCCCAGGCGCGCGCCCAGGTCGATGATCGGCAGGACCGCGCCGCGCAGGTTGATCACGCCCTTCACGAAGGAGGGGGTGCGGGGCAGGGGCGTGGCCGGGGCCCAGCCGCGGATCTCCCGCACCGACATGATGTCGACGCAGAATTCCTGGTCCCCGATACGGAAGGCGATCAGTTCGCGGCGCTGGGCCGCGCCTTGGGTCACGGTGTCAGTCATGGTCAACCCGCCATTCGCTTCTCAATCCGGGGCGCCGACTTGCGGCGCGAGCTCGTCACCAGGGCGTCCACGTCGAGGATGAGGGCCACGCGCCCGTCGCCCAGGATGGTCGCCGCGGCGACGCCCGGAATCTGTTGGTAGTTGGCCTCCAGGCTCTTGATCACCACCTGGCGCTGGCCCTGGATCGCCTCGACCAGCAGGGCCGCCTTGCCGCCGCCCTCGCTCTCGATCAGCACCGCCACGCCCGAGGAGGGCGGCAGGGGGGTGTCGCGGAAGCCCAGCGCCACGCCCACGTCGATCAGGGGGACGAAGGTCTCGCGGATGCGGATGACGGCGTCGCGGCCGCCGATCAGGTGCACGTCCTCGCTGCGCGGGGTCAGGCTCTCGACGATGTTGGAGAGCGGCGCCACCAGGGTCTGCTCGGCGGCCGAGACCACCATGCCGTCGAGGACGGCCAGGGTCAGCGGCAGGCTCATGGTGAACTTCGAGCCCTTGCCCGGCTCGGAGCTGATCGAGATGCGGCCGCCCAGGGCCTGGATGGAGCGCTTCACCACGTCCATGCCGACGCCGCGGCCGGAGATGTCGGACACCACGTCGGCGGTGGAGAAGCCGGGCAGGAAGATCAGGTTGTCGATCTCGTCGTCGGACAGGACCGCGTCCTCGGCGATCAGCCCCTTGGACATGGCGATGCCGCGCACCCGCTCGCGATTGATGCCGCGACCGTCGTCCTGCACCTCGATGACGATGCGGCCGCCGCGGTGCAGGGCCGCCAGGCGCACGACGCCCTCGGCCGGCTTGCCGTTGGCCTCGCGATCGTCGGGCCCTTCCAGGCCGTGGTCGATGGCGTTGCGCAGCATGTGTGTGATCGGGTCCGACAGGCGCTCGATGACCGTCTTGTCGACCTCGGTGTTCTCGCCCTCCATGACCAGGCGGACCTTCTTGCCCACCATGTCGGCCACTTCGCGCACCAGGCGTGGCATGCGCTGGAAGACGGACTTCACCGGCTGGGCGCGGATGGCCATGACGCTGTCCTGGATCTCCCGGGTCAGGAGCTCCAGGTCCTCGAGGCCGAGGGCCACGTCGGACGAGCGGGCGAGGCCGCTCTCGAAGACGCGCTGGGACAGCATGGCCTGCTGGATGACCAGTTCGCCGACGGCGTTGATCAGCCGGTCGACCCGGTCGAGGTCGACCCGGATGGTCGGGGCCGGGGCGGTCGGACCGCCGGCGGGCGCCGCGGCGGCGGCCTTCGTCTCGGCCTTCGGTTCGGCCTTGGGCTCCGGCTTGGCGGGAGCCGGCGAAGCCTGGCCGTGATCGGTGGAGGCCTTTTCCGCCAGGGCGATCAGCCCGGCGACGTCGAGGCTGGCGGGATCGGCGGTCGCCGCCTCGGCGGCGGCCTCGGGCTCGGGCGTCGGGGCGGCCGGCGCCGCGGCGGGCTCGGCTGGGGCCTCCCCCTGGACGCGGGCGAGCAGGGCGTCGAGATCGAGCGGGGCGGCGGCGGCGGCCTCGACCGCCGCGGCCGAGGCGTCGCTCTCCTCGCTGGCGGCCTCCGGCGCGTCGAGATCCAGAGGCGCGGCGGCGTCGCCCTCGCGGACGATGGACAGCTCGCAGTCGTCCTCGACGAACTCGAAGACGTCGCGGACCTCGGCCTCGGTGGCGTCGCCCGTCAGGCGGATGGTCCAGCCGAGATAGGCCTGTTCGGCGACGAGCTGGTCGAGCGGCGGCACGGCGCCGGCGTCCAGATCGACCTCCACGGCGCCCAGCCGGGCGAGCTCGCGCAGGACCAGGCCGGCCTCGTTGGCCTTGGCGTACATCTCGGCCTTGGGCCGGAAGGTCACCTTCCAGGCCGGCGCGGCGCCCGGCGCGGGCGGTTCGCCAGCCGCTTCGACGGCTTCGGCGGCGGGCTCGGCCACAGGCGCCAGGCTGGCGATCAGGTCGCCGACATCGGCCGGCGGGGCCGCGTCGGCCGGCTCGTCGATGCTGAGGGTGACGGGAACGAAGCCGAAGTCCTCCTCGGGCCCTTCGTCGTCATGCTCGCCGTCGAAGCCCAGCTCGCTGGCCCGTTCGGCGCCCACCAGGCCCTGCAGGTCGGAGATCATGCCCTGGGTGCGGGCCTCGTCCACCGAACCGCCGTTGCGGGCGGCCTGGACGTGGTCGGCGAGCACGTCCGACGCCCGCAGGAGAACGCGGGTCAGCTCCTCGGTCAGGGACAGCCGGCCCGAGCGCAGTTCGTCGAGGATCGTCTCGAAGACGTGGGCGAAGCGGATGAGCTGGTCGCGGCCGAAGGCCCCGGCGCCGCCCTTGACCGAATGGACCGCCCGGAAGACCGCATTGATGGTCTCCGGATCGTCGTCGCCGGCCTCCATGGCCAGGAGCCCCGACTCCATGTCGGTGAGGAGCTCCTCACATTCCTGGAAGAAGGTCGCCTTGATACTCTCGAACGGGTCCACGGGCTGACTCCGGGCTCAGATCTGGTTTCGGACTCGGGCGGGCCGCCGTCAGGCGGCGACGCGGCGGATCGCGTCCACCAGCTTGGTCGGGTTGAAGGGCTTCACGATCCAGCCGGTGGCGCCGGCGGCCCGGGCGCGTTCCTTCTTGGTCGCGTCGCTCTCGGTGGTCAGGACCAGGATCGGCGTGGCGCGGTGGGACGGGTCGGCCCGGACGCCTTCGATCACGCCGAAGCCGTCCATGCGCGGCATGTTGATGTCGGTGATGACCACGTCGGCGCCCTCGGCGCGCAGCACCTCCAGGCCTTCGACGCCGTCGACGGCTTGCAGCACGCGGTAGCCGGCCTGCACGAGCGCCATATTCAGCATCTCGCGCATGGTCCGTGAATCATCGATCGTCAGGACAGTCTTGGTCACAGGTTCGCCCCCTCGGGTTCGTAGTCGATCTGGGGTCCGCCAAAGGCGGCCAATTGTTCAAGGAAACCTTCCGACGGCTGCTCCACCGAAAGCGGCAGACCGTCCTCGGCCCAGGTGACCCGCGCCGACAGGAGAACCTGAAGGCAAAGGCCGCCCAGCCGGCTCACCTGCGAGGCGTCGACCCGCAGGGGCCGCCCGCGCAGGGCCAGAAGCTCTGCGCGCAGCGGATCGGCGGCCTGGAGGTCGAGCACCGGGCTCAGACTGACTTCAGCAACGGACGAATCGTCGGACATCGGTTCCCCCTCCAGACTTGATCACCGACTTAAGGTGAAAATTCTTAAAACTCTTCCCACCCTTCGGCGTCGGCGACGGGCTCCAGCTTGCGGGCCGCCGAACCGTCGCGAGCCGTCGCGCGCGGGGGCTGCGCATGGCGGCCGGCGAAGCTGTCGCCGCGGCTGGGGCTGCGGACCGCCGCGGGCGCGGCGGCCTCCTGACCGGCGCCGACCTTGAAGCGCGACACGCTGGCGGCGAGGCTCTCGGCTTCGCTGGACAGGGAGTGGCTGGCGGCGGTCGTCTCTTCCACCATGGCGGCGTTCTGCTGGGTCACGCGGTCCATCTCGTTGACCGCGGTGTTGACCTGGTGGAGGCCGGTGGCCTGCTCCTGGGCCGAGGCCGCGATCTCGGCCACCAGGCTGTCGATTTCGGCCACCTGGCTGACGATCCGCTCCAGGGCCTCGCCGGTCTGGCCGACCAGGCCGACACCCTGCTCGACCTGATGGGTCGAGGCGCTGATCAGGGCCTTGATCTCCTTGGCCGCGTCGGCCGCGCGCTGGGCCAGCGCCCGGACT
>CAYQPL010000021.1:18170-24974 GCA_964419395.1 uncultured Phenylobacterium sp.
CGGCGAAGCCCTTGCCTGCCTCGCCCGCCCGGGCCGCCTCGACGCCGGCGTTCAGGGCCAGCAGGTTGGTCTGGAAGGCGATCTCGTCGATGACGCCGATGATCTGGCTGATCTGCTCGGCCGACTTCTCGATCTCGCTCATGGCGTCGACGGCGTTGCGGACCACGTGGCCGGTCTTCTCGGCGTCGCCGCGCGAGGCGGCCACGACGGTGGAGGCCTGCTTGGCGCCCTCGGCGCGCTTGCGGACCGTGGCGGTGATCTCGTCGAGGGCCGCGGCGGTCTCTTCGAGGCTGGCGGCCTGCTGCTCGGTGCGACGCGACAGGTCGTCGGCGGCCTGGCTGATCTCGCCGGCGCCCGAGCGCATCGCCCGGACGTTGGTGGCGACGACGCCCATGGCGTCCTGCAGCTGGCCGATGGCGGCGTTGAAGTCGTCGCGCAGCTTCACATAGTCGCCGGGGAAGGCCTCGTTGATCCGGAAGGTGAGGTCGCCGCGGGCCAGATGGTCCAGGCCGGCGGCCAGGCCCTCGACGACCCGGGCCTGCTCGGCGGCGGCCTCGGCGCGGGCCGCCGCGTTGCGGGCGCGCGCGGCCTCGGCGTTGCGGCGCTGCTCGTCCGACTGGCCCTCCAGCCGGATCTTCTCGATGGCCGCCTCCTTGAAGACCTGGACGGCCTGGGCCATCTCGCCCACCTCGTCCTTGCGGCCGCGGGCGGGAATCTCGACCGTGTGATCGCCCTCCGCCAGCCGGCGCATGGCCGCGGTCATGGCGGCGATCGGCCCGGCGATGCCGCGCGACAGGATCAGGCCCATGGCCACGGCCATCAGCACGGCCACCGCCAGGGCGGAGCCGATCATGACGCGGGTGTTCCTGTTGGTGGCGGCCAGCCGCGCCTTCTGGACCTTGATCGTCTCGGCCTCGGCCGCCGAGATGGCGTCGATCGGCGCCTCGACCTTCGACATCAGCTGGTCGGCGACGCCGTCGTTGCCGATCATGTCGGTGGCGTCCTGATAGGTCAGCGGGTTGCCGGCGAAGCCGGAGCCGACCTCGACCACGTCGGCGTACCACTTGTCGCCGGCGGCCTGGGCCTCCTCCGCCAGCCGGGCCAGGTCAGGCTTGTCGGCGATCAGGGGCCGGAGCTGCTCCAGCGCCTTGTGGAAATTGTCGCGGTGGGCGGCGGCGCGCTCGAGATAGTAGGGGTCCAGCGACACCAGATAGCCGCGGTAGCTGTTCTCCTGGCGGGCGAGGAGGAAGCTCGCCTGGGTCGCTGCGGCGATCGCCTCCTGGCTGCGCGTGACCTGGTTCCGGGCCTCGGTCAGCTGCCCCAGCTTGTAGAAGGTCGCCGCCCCGGTGGCCGCGATGACGAGCACCATGACGGCGAAACCCGCCATGAGCTTGCGAGAGATCTTCCAGTTGTTGAACGACATGACAGCCATCCCAGTCTCGGCGGCTCCATCTCGAGTTGACGAGCGCGCCTGTTCGCCCCCAGGTGGAGGAGTGGAACGGGCGCTGTGATTCGCGGCACGGGCGCCCGTTAACGTTGGGGCGAGAACAGGCTTAACCACTGAACAAACGGTTACTCCCGATCAGGGAACGCCGTTGTGCAAAACGGGTAATTGTTTTTAGATCAACGACTTAACCCCGGTGCGACATTCTAGCGCGCGACATCGGAGGCGGGCCGGCGGCTAGGCTGCCGCCCCTGCGACGATCTGTCGACGCGTCGCTCGGGTGACGGAAAATCTTTCTTAAAGCCTCCCGTCATTTGCTGCTCCATCGCCGCAGCCCGGTCCCGGGCCCCGCGGCTCGACCCGGAATGGCGCATGGCCCTCGAACCGACCTCGCGTGCGCGCTTCAACCTCGAGAAGGCCTCCGTGCTCATGCTCGAGGGCAACGGCATGGGTCTGGACATCCTCGTCCAGAGCGTCACCGGCCTGGGCGCCAAGTCCCTGTATCGCTGCGGGACCGTCGAGGAAGCCCAGGAGGCGGTGAAGAAGAACTCGATCGACCTGATCATCGCCGACGCCCTGTCCAACGGCGAAGGCTACGAGTTCGTCTCGTGGCTGCGGCAATCGGCGGGCGAGCCCAACTGCTTCACGCCCGTCGTCGTGACCGCCGCCCACACGCCGGTCTCGATGGTCGCCAAGGCCCGGGACTGCGGCGCCCACTACATCATCAAGAAGCCCCTGACGCCGGTGGTGGTCCTCGAGCGGATCCTGTGGATCGCCCGCGAGGCTCGACCGTTCATCGAGTGCGACGCCTATGTCGGACCCGAGCGGCGGCACAAGAACGAGGGCCCGCCGGACGGCGTGCCGCGCCGTCGCGACGACCTGCCGGCCGAGGTGGGCCTCGCCCAGGAACCGAATATGAGCCAGGACGAAGTCGACAACCTTATGGCCGCCCGAAAGGTCCCCCTATGACCGCCGTTCGCATCCACCGTCCGAAATACGCGCTCGCGGGCATGCTGCGGAAGCCCGGCGGCAAGACGGTCGCCGAGGCGGTCGAGGCCGCCGACGCCAATCTGGAGGGCCTCAAGGAGGCCGCCTGGCCGCAGCTCGACGAGCGGCTGGCCGAGGTCGAGGCCTGCTTCGGCCGCTATGGCGAGGCCTATGACGAAGCCCTGATCGACGAGCACTACCGCCTTGCGGTGGGGCTGATCGGCCTGCCGAGCCTTTGCGGCCTCGACGCCCTGGAGAATGCGGCCCACAGCCTCTGCGACCTGCTCGACCGCCTGCGCACCACGGGCCGGTGGGACAAGGACGGGATCAAGGTCCACATCCAGGCCCTGCGCCTGCTCCGCAACCTGGCGCCCGGCGAGGAGGCGATCGCCGAGCCGGTGCTGGAGGGGCTGCGCAAGGTCCGCGAACGCCACGCCATCCTGTCGGCGAACTGAGGACCGGCGTCCGCTCAGAGCGGCAGGCGCACCGTGTTCTTCACCTCCTCGAGCACGGCGTAGGTGCGGGTCTCGCGCACCCCGGGCATCTGCACCAGCACCTCTCCCAGGAAGCTGCGATAGGCCGCCATGTCGGCGACGCGGGCCTTGATCAGATAGTCGAACCCGCCGGCCACCATGTGGCACTCCAGGATCTCCGGCGCCTGGCGCGCCGCCTGGGCGAACTCGGCGAAGAGATCGCCCGTCGTGCGGTCCAGCTGCACCTCCACGAAGATCAGCAGGCCCCGGTCGATGGCGGCGGGGTCGATCAGGGCCGCAAAGCCCTGGATCACGCCGGCGTCGCGCAGCCGCTTCACGCGTTCGTGGCAGGCGGCGGGCGACAGGTGGCAGCGCGTCGCAAGGGCCTGGTTGGTGATGCGGCCGTCGGCCTGGAGAACCCGCAGGATGCGCAGGTCCGTCTCGTCAAGGTTCGGCATTTCGGTCTGGAAAGTTGGATTTCTTCTGTCAGGCGCGAAAACTAACGAAGCACATTCGACAGGCGGCGGGATAGATCGAATTCGCAGACCCGAAACCCGGAGGCGTGAATGAACTGGGACGAACTCGATTCCGGCAAGTATCGCGACGAAGCCGATGCGGTCGCCGACCTCCTGGCCGCCGCGCCCCTTTCGCCGGCCCTCCAGGGCGAGGTGCGGCGGTCGGCCGAGGCGCTGGTGCGCGGGGCGCGGCGCAAGGCCGACCGGCAGGGCGTGGTCGAGAGCTTCCTGCAGGAGTTCGGCCTGGGCACGCGCGAGGGGCTGGCCCTCATGTGCCTGGCCGAGGCCCTGCTGCGCACGCCCGACGAGGAGACCCGCGACCGCCTGATCGCCGAGAAGATCGGCGCCGCCGACTGGGCCGCCCATCTCGGCAAGTCCGACAACCTGTTCGTCAACGCCTCCACCTGGGGACTGATGCTGACCGGCCGGCTCGTCGAGCCGGACGAGGAGGCGCGCCGGGACTTGGCCGGCTTCCTGCGCCGCCTGACCGGGCGCCTGGGCGAGCCGGTGATCCGCGCCGCCGTCGCCCAGGCCGTGCGCATCATGGGCGAGCAGTTCGTGCTCGGCCGCAGCATCCAGGCGGGACTGAAGCGGGCGGCCGACGAGGGCTATCTCTGCTCCTTCGACATGCTGGGCGAGGGCGCGCGCACCGCCGCCGACGCGGCGCGCTACGAGGCGGCCTACGCCGCGGCCATCGACGCCGTCGGCAGGGCGTCCAAGGGCGCTGGGCCGGAGACCGGTCACGGCGTGTCGGTCAAGCTCTCGGCGCTGTGCCCCCGCTACGAGGCGACGCAGGAAGAGCGGGTCTGGACCGAGCTCTATCCGCGGCTGAAGCGGCTGGCCGTCCTGGCGGCGGGCCATGACCTCAACTTCACGCTCGACGCTGAGGAGGCCGACCGCCTGGTCCTGTCGCTGAAGCTGCTGGACCGGCTGGCGCGCGAGGCCGAGCTCGGCGACTGGCGGGGCCTGGGGCTCGCCGTCCAGGCCTATCAGAAGCGCGCCCCTCAGGTGATCGAGGCCCTGGCCGATCTCGCCCGCGCCAGCGGCCGGCGGCTGATGGTGCGCCTGGTCAAGGGCGCCTATTGGGACACTGAGATCAAGCGGGCCCAGGTGAACGGCCGGCGGGACTATCCGGTCTATACGACCAAGGCGGCCACGGACCTGTCCTACCTCGTCTGCGCACGGGTCCTGATCGAGGCGGCGCCGCACCTTTACGCCCAGTTCGCCACCCACAACGCCTATTCCCTCGCCGCCGTGCGCCGCATGGCCGAGGCGCGCGGGGTGATGATCGAGTTCCAGCGCCTGCACGGCATGGGCGAGGCGCTCTACGCCGCAGCCGCGGCCGAAGGACCGTTGCGGCTGCGCGCCTATGCGCCGGTGGGCGGCCATGAGGACCTGCTGCCCTATCTCGTCCGAAGGCTTCTGGAGAACGGCGCCAACACCTCCTTCGTCCACGCCCTGCTCGACGAACGCGTGCCGGTGGAGCAGGTGGTCTCCGATCCGATCGCCCAGGTCGAGGCCGCCGGCGGCGGCCGTCATCCGAAGATCCCGCCGCCGCCGGCCCTCTACGGGCCGAGCCGCCGCAACTCCCATGGGCCGGACCTCACCGTTGCGGCGACGCGCGAGCGCCTCTCGGGCGCCGCCCTCTCGCTGGCGCCGGCGGCGGGCGGGCCCGTGGTGAGCGGCAAGCTCGCCGGCGGCGGCGAGGGCCGGCCCGCCTTCAGCCCCAGCGACAACACACGACGGGTCGGCCATGTCCGCGAGGCCGGCGAAGCTGAGATCGCCGCCGCCTTCGCCGCCGCGCGCAAGGCCCAGCCGTCCTGGGATGCGGCCGGCGGGCCGGCCCGGGCGCGCGTCCTGCGCGCCATGGGCGATGCGCTGGAGGCCGAGCGCGACCGGCTTATCGCGCTGTGCGCGCGAGAGGCGGGCAAGACCCTCGCCGACGGGATCGCCGAGGTGCGCGAGGCCGTCGATTTCTGCCGCTACTACGCCCATCTGGCCGAGACCCGCTTCGCCGGGCCCGAGGTGCTGACCGGCCCGTCGGGCGAGGTGAACTCGCTGGAGCTGCGCGGCCGCGGCGTCTTCGTCTGCATCAGCCCCTGGAACTTCCCGCTGGCCATCTTCACCGGCCAGCTCTGCGCCGCCCTGGCCGCAGGCAACGCCGTGCTCGCCAAGCCCGCCGAGCAGACGCCGCTGATCGCCACCGAGGCGGTCCGGCTCTTCATCAAGGCCGGCCTGCCGCCGGATGTCCTCGCCCTCCTGCCGGGGCGCGGCGAGACGGTGGGCGCGGCCCTGGTGGCCCATCCCGACTGCGACGGCGTCGCCTTCACCGGCGGCACGGACACCGCCTGGCGGATCAACCGGACGCTCGCCGAACGGCAGGGGCCCCTCACGCCCTTCATCGCCGAGACCGGCGGGCTGAACGGCATGTTCGTCGACACCACGGCCCTGCGCGAACAGGTGATCGACGACGTCATCCTCTCCGCCTTCGGCTCGGCGGGGCAGCGGTGCTCGGCCCTGCGCCTGCTCTTCCTGCCGCGCGAGACGGCCGACGGGCTGATCGCCGGCCTAGTCGGCGCCATGGACGCCCTGAAGCTGGGCGACCCGGCCGATCCTTCCACCGACGTCGGGCCGGTGATCGACGAGGCGGCGCGCGCGGCGCTCGAGGCCCACGCCGAACGGCTGGGGCGCGAGGCGAAGATCCTGCACCGCCTGCCGGTCCCCGAGGGCGGGACCTTCTTCGGCCCGATCCTCGCCGAGATCGACCGGCCGTCCTTCCTGGAGAAGGAGGTGTTCGGTCCCGTGCTGCACGTGGTCCGCTACGGCCCCGGCGAGCTGGAAGGTCTGGCGCGGGAGTTGGCCGGTCTCCGCTACGGGCTGACGCTCGGGGTCCACTCGCGAATCGAGGCCTTCGCCGAGCGCGTCCGCGCGCTGGTCCCGGCCGGCAACGCCTATGTGAACCGCACCATGATCGGAGCGGTGGTCGGCGTGCAGCCCTTCGGCGGCGAAGGGCTTTCGGGCACGGGGCCGAAGGCGGGCGGACCCAACGCCCTGTCGCGCTACGCCGTGGAACGGGCGCTCAGCGTCAACATCGCCGCCCAGGGGGGAGACCCGGCGCTTCTGAACCTCTAGGCCCGTTCCGTCAGGCCGTGCTGGCGCAGGCGCCACAGCAGGGTCTCAATGCGGTCCTGGCCGAAGAAGGGCTCGCCGCGGAAGACCATGGTCGGCACGCCCCAGTGGCCGCTGGCTTCCAGGGCGGCGTGGTTTTCCTGGATGGCGGCTTCCAGGCGCTCGCCCTCCTCGGCGGCCGTCCGCTCCAGGGCGGCGAAGTCGAGGCCTGCGCGTTCGGCGGCGCGGGCCAGATGGTCGCCCTCGTGCCAGTTGG
>CAYQPL010000021.1:24984-30075 GCA_964419395.1 uncultured Phenylobacterium sp.
GGGCGTCTGGCCGCCCCAGATGAGGGGCGCGACCTCGCCGATGAAGGCGAGGCCCCCGCCGGCCTCCACCGCCGCCTGGCCCAGGTGCGTGATGCGGCGGATGTAGGGCTGTTCGGCCGGCACCTCGCCGGTGGCCATGTCCATGACGATCGGGTCGGGCTGGGGACGCCCGAAGGGCAGGCCGAGCATGTCGGCGGTGCGCAGGCAGTCGAGGCCCGTATAGCGCGGCCACTTGGGGTTCTGGCGCTTGAAGAAGCCGTCCACGCGAACGGCCAGCGGATAGACCGGCCGCAGCCTGACCTCCACCTCGTAGCGGCGGGCGATGTCGATCAGCCGCGGCGTGGCGAGATACGAATAGGGGCTGCGGAACGACCAGAAGAGGTCGAAGCTCAGGGACACGGCGAGTTCCTCCCGATGGCGCCGCCCGGTCGGCGGTCTGGGCCGCCGCAACCTGTCGCAAGACGGAGCCTGCGCCGCAAGCGCAGGCGAGGCGTTGGGCAGGGGCGCCCGCCCCTTCGGCGCCCGCGGCATTTCTGACCGGCGCCGCGCGCTTGCCGCTCGCCGACCGGGCCACGTCTTCGACCAATGGCGGCGTCAGGTCTTCGGGGGCGAGCCATGGGAGTCAGCCGGCGTCATTTCCTTCAGCGGCTGGGCGCGGTGGGCGGCGGGGGCGCGGCTTGCGCGGCCTGGGGCGCGCGGGGCCTCTTCCCTTTTGCGCCCCGGGCCGCGCCGGCCCTGCCCGCCGCCTTCGGCGAGGGGCGGAGCGTGCTGATCCTTGGCGCCGGGATCGCCGGGCTCGTGGCGGCCTACGAACTGGAGCGCGCCGGCTTTTCCGTCACCGTCCTGGAGGGCCGCGACCGCCTGGGTGGTCGCAACTGGACCCTGCGCGGCGGCGACAAGGTGGAGATGGACGGCGAGGCGACCCAGACCGTCGGCTTCTCCGAAGGCGTCTACATGAATGCAGGCCCGGCCCGCCTGCCCAGCCACCACGAGGGCGTGCTGTCCTACTGCCGCAAGCTGGGCGTGCCGCTGGAGGTGGAGATTAATGTCAGCCGCAGCGCCTATCTGGCGCCGGAGGGCGCGCGGCCCATCCAGCTGCGCCAGGGGATCAACGACACCCGCGGCTACGTGTCCGAGCTGCTCGCCAAGGCGGTGAACAAGGGGGCGCTCGACGCCGAACTCAGCCTCGAGGACCGCGAGCGCCTGATGCCCTTCCTCAAGGCCTATGGCGATCTCGACGAGACGATGAGGTTCAACGGCACCGAACGGTCGGGCTTCGCCCAGGTCCCGGGGGCCGCCGACCAGTACGGCGTGGCTCGCCCCCCCGTGCCGCTGAAGGAGCTGCTGACCAATCCGACCCTCGGGGCGACACTCTTCGAGGACAATATCAACATGCAGGCGACCATGTTCCAGCCGGTCGGCGGCATGGACCAGATCGTCGCCGGCTTCGAGCGGGCGATCGCCAGTCCCGTGATCCGCAACGCCGAGGTGGTTCAGATCCGCCAGTCCGACGGCGGCGTGAAGGTCGCCTATCGCGACCGCGTGAGCGGCGCGCGCCGCTCGGCGGAGGCCGACTATGCGATCATCACCATCCCGCTCGCCCTGCTGGCCGGGATCGACAACAACTTCTCCAAGGAGGTGAAGGCCGCCGTCGGCAGCGTGCCCAACGCCTTCTCCAACAAGATCGGCTTCGAGGCGCCGCGGTTCTGGGAGAAGGACCAGATCTATGGCGGCATCTCCTGGGTCGGCGGGGACACCTCGCTGATCTGGTATCCCAGCAATGGCCTGCACAGCGAGCGCGGCATGCTGCTGGCCTGCTACGGCTCCGGGCCGCGGGCCAAGGATTTCGCCGCGCGGCCGCTGGCCGAACAGATCGCCATGGCGCGCGCCGCCGTGGGCCGCGTGCACCCCGGACACGAGGGCGAACTCAGCAAGCCGGTGGTGGTCAACTGGAGCAAGATACCGTTCAACTACGGGCCCTGGCCCGACTGGCAGGGCCAGGCCGGACAGGAGGGCCACATGGACAGCCCCGCCTATCGCCTGCTGAACCAGCCGCACGGCCGCGTGCACTTCTCCGGCGCGCATCTGAGCCAGATGCCGGGCTGGCAGGAGGGGGCGGTCTTCTCCGCCCACCGGACGATCGCCGCCCTGGCCGGCCAGGTGCGTCAGGCCGCCCTCGCCCAGCCGGCGCGCCCCGCCGCCTGAAGGGCGGCCCGTGCCGCTCGCAGTATCCCCATAGAAGGAGACGCCCATGCGCCCCATCGCGCTCGCCGCCACCACCGCGGCCACACTCGCCGCCCTCGCCGCCCCGGCCGCGGCCGAGATCACCCGGATCGGATCGGAGACCTCGCCCATCGCCAGCGCCGTCGTCGTGCCGGCCGGCTACGAGATGATCTATGTCAGCGGCATCACCCCGCCGGCGACCAACGAGGGCGCGCCCGAGGGGACCCCGCGCACGTTCGGCGACACCAAGACCCAGACCATCGGGGTGCTCACGCGCATCAAGGGCATTCTCGAGAGCCAGGGCGCGACCCTGGGCGACGTGGTGATGATGCGCGTCCTGCTGGTGGGCGACCCCGCCCTGGACGGCAAGATGGACTTCGCCGGCATGATGGAGGGCTATCGCCAGTTCTTCGCCACCGCCGACCAGCCGAACAAGCCGGCGCGGATCACCTCGCAAGTCGCCGCTCTGGTGGCGCCGGGCATGATGGTGGAGATCGAGGTTCAGGCGGCGGTCAAGCGCGACTGAGGCCTGCGCGCTTTTCCCCCGGGACCGCCCTGACTAGGATGCCGGCCGCAAACGACCAACGGGCCGGCGGGCGAACGGCCGCCGCCTTCGGGGAAGGGCCGTCTTGAACAACGCTCAGATCGCCACCCTCGTGGTCCTGGCGGCCGTGGTGGCCGCCCTGCTCAGCGACCGCGTGCGGGCCGACGTGGCGGCCATGGCCGCGGCCGCCGTCCTCGCCGGCCTGGGCGTCGTGACCCTGGAGGACCTCGGCCGGGGCCTGGCCAGCCCGGCCCTGGTGGCGCTGGCCTCGCTGTTCATCATCGCGCGGGCCCTGGACGTCACCGGCGTGATGGGGGTGATCATCCGCTCCGCCGCCAACATGACCGACCGGCTGGGGCGCGCCTCGGCCCCGCTCATCATCAGCCTCTGCGGCGCCCTCTCGGGCTTTCTGAACAACACCCCGCTGGTCATCCTGGCCGCCCCGGTGATGCAGGATTCGGCCAAGCGGCTGGGGGTCTCGCCCAAGCGGCTGCTCATCCCGCTCTCCTACGCCTCGATCATGGGCGGGGCCTGCACCCTGATCGGCACCTCCACCAACCTGCTGGTCGACGACATGGCGCGGCGCCAGCACCTGCCGCCCTTCACCCTGTTCGAGATCACCGGCGTCGGCCTGGCCATCGCCGCGGTGGGCGCCCTCTATCTCGCCTTCGTCGCCCCGCGGCTGCTGCCCTCCACCGACGGGACCGAACCGACGCCGGCCCTGTCGGAGCTGGCCCCGCCGCTGAAGCTGATCCCGGGTCTCGTCAGCGTCACCGTCTTCGCCTTCGTGCTGGGCGCCGCGGCCGGCGGCCTCTCCATCGCCGTCGTCGCCTTCGTGGGCGCCACGGCGCTCCTGGCCCTGCAGGTGCTCAAGCCCGAAGAGGCCTATTCCGGCCTGCGGCCCCAGGTGCTGCTGATGATCGGCGGCATGCTCGTGGTGGGCGAGGCGCTGGGCAAGACGGGGCTCGCCTTCCAGGCCACCAACATCGTCGCGGCCTGGACCCAGCCGCTGGGCCCCATCGCCGCTCTGGCGGTGATCTACATCGCCACCTCGATCCTGACCGAGATCATGTCCAACGCCGCCGTGGCGGTGCTCATCACGCCGCTCGCCATCGGCCTGGCGGAGAATCTGGGCGTCGCGCCGCGCCCCTTCGTGGTGGCGGTGATGATGGCCGCCAGCGCCTCCTTCGCCACGCCGGTCGGCTACCAGACCAACGCCATCGTCCACCAGATCGGCCGCTACACCTATATGGACTTCGTGCGCGTCGGCCTGCCGCTCAACATCCTCTCGGCCATCGCCGCGGTCTGGGCGATCCCGAAGTTCTTCCCCTTCTGAGCGCGATCAGCGCGCCACCAGCCGGGCCGGGCCGCCCTTCATCAGGGCCGAGACGAAGGAGTCGCGCCACGCCGAGACGTCGGTGGCGCGCAGGTCGGCCATCAGGCTCTCCCACCGGCGACGGCGCTCGGACAGCGGCATGGTCAGGGCCTTGAGGATCGCCTCGGACACGTCCTCCCGGCTGAACGGATTGACGATCAGCGCCTCGCCCATCTGCTCGGCCGCCCCGGCGAAGCGCGAGAGGATCAACACGCCCGGATCCTCCGGGTCCTGGGCGGCGACATATTCCTTGGCCACCAGGTTCATCCCGTCGCGCAGCGGGGTCACCAGGCCGAGCTTGGCGGCGCGGTAGAAGCCGGCGAGCTGGTCGCGGCGATAGCCCCGGTTCACATAGCGGATCGGCACCCAGTCGACGGTGGCGAAGGCGCCGTTGATCCGCCCCGACTCCCCGTCCAGGCGGCCGCGGATCTCCTGATAGGCCTCCACGTCCTCGCGGCTCGGGGTGGCGATCTGCAGCAGGAAGACCTTCTCCTGCATGTCGGGGTTGTCGACCAGGAACTGCTCGTAGGCCAGGAAGCGCTCCTCCAGGCCCTTGGAATAGTCGAGCCGGTCGACGCCGATGATCATCTGGCGACCCAGCAGGCTGGACTGCATGCGCGCCAGCTCGGCCTTGGCCGTCTCGCCCTCCAGGGCGGCGGTGAACTCGGTCACGTCCATGCCGATGGGGAAGGCCCCGAAGTCGGCGGTGCGGCCGAAGGCCGTCAGGCGGTGGTCGGGCCCCACCTCGCCCCCGGCCTCGTGGACCACATAGTCCTCGAAGGCCTCCAGGGAGTCGTTCGTCTGGAAGCCGACGAGGTCGTAGTCGAACAGGCTTTCGACGAGCCGGTCGTGACGCGGCAGGGTGGTCATCAGGTGCCGCGCCGGCCACGGGATGTGCAGGAAGAAGCCGAAGCGATTCTTCACGCCGCGCTTGCGCAGCTACCGGGCC
>CAYQPL010000022.1:0-4708 GCA_964419395.1 uncultured Phenylobacterium sp.
CTCGGCCGCCGCCTTCGCTCCGGCCGGCGGCGCGGCCGGCGGCGGGACCGGATCGATCGCGTTTTGAGCCTGCGCCTGCGCCTGCGGCGCGGCGTCGTGTGCGACGCCGGCGGCTCCGGCGAGCTCGTTCTCGGGCTCGGGCGCAGCTTGGGTCGGCTGGGCCTGCGGGACCGCCGGCGCGGGTGCGGCGGCGGCGGCGAGCAGCGCCGTCTCGGCGGTCGAGCTCTCAGCGTCGCCGTCTTCCGCCAGGCCGGCGCTTTCGCCGGGCTCGTCCTCGACCACCGGCGCCGATGGCGCCTTTGCGGCGGTCTTGGCCGGCGCGGGCGCGGCCTGAGCCTGGCCGGTCTCGCCGAAGAGGGCGGCGAGCAGGGCGTCGAAGCCCGCCGCCGCCCCGCCGTCGGGAGCGGCGGCGCCGACGCCGAGGCCGGGCGCCTGGGGCGCGATGGGGAAGACGGAAAGCGACATGATCCGGACGGGCCGAGGGGTTTGAGGAAAGCGGCGCCTGCTGCGCCCGAACCTGTTCGTCCCCTGATCAGCAACCTTCGCGCCAGTCGGTCAAACCTGGATAAGCTGTTGAAAAAATGGGAAAACGATGGTCATGCCCGTCGCGGCGCCCCTGCCTGGCGGGGGCCGAACTTGCCGAGCGGCGGGTCGAGTCTGCCGCCTTTCCGAATGGTTACCGCGACCCGCCCCGAAGCCTGGCGCCGGTCTTGCGGCGTCATTTGCGAACAGTCTGGACCCTGAATGGGTCCGCTTTGAAAAGGTTGGCTTTTTTCGGCCCCTCGCGTGCGCGTTCACTAATCGCCCGGCAGAAACCGCCGGGCCGCGCAGCCAGGATTGCCGGGTGGAAGGTGAAGACCCATGTCGCTGACGGCGGTCCTCAAGACGGCGAATTCCGGCCTCGTCGCCTCGCAGGTGGGTCTGCGGGCGGTCTCCGACAACATCGCCAACGTCAACACGGCCGGCTATGTGCGCAAGACGGTCGACCAGCAGCAGCTGGTCGTCGGCGGCCGCGGCATGGGCGTCGAGGTTTCGGGCGTCAAGCGCGTCACCGACCAGTACCTGCAGCTGGCGACGCTGAGCGCCGCCTCGGAGGCCAGCCGCTGGGACGTGGTCGCCCAGTACATGGACAACGCCCAGAGCCTGTTCGGCGACCCGTCCGGCGAGAGCTTCTTCTTCGCCCGGCTCGACGAGATCTGGAGCTCCTTCGCCGCCACGGCCAACGACCCGTCCTCCAGCCTCCTGCGCAGCCAGGCGCTGTCCAGCGTCGAGGACTTCCTGAACGAGGGCGCGCGGATCAACAGCTCCCTCGCCGAACTCGGCCGCACGGTGGACACCGAGATCACGGCCAATGTCGACCGGATCAACGACCTCCTCGATCAGATCAACAAGCTGAACGCCGACATCAGCCGCGCCAAGCTGGTGGACGCCGACGCCTCGGGTTCGGAGAACATCCAGAGCCAGCTGGTCGACGAGCTGTCGACCCTGATGAACGTCCAGACTTCCGCGCGCGCCGACGGCGGCCTGATCATCCGCTCGACGGAAGGCGTCATGCTCGCAGGCGAGGGCGCCGCGCGGCTGACCTATTCCCGCACCGACAGCACCAAGGGCTATATCACCGCCACCACCGCCGCGGGCTCCGGCGCCGGCAAGCCGATCACCATCACCGGCGGCGCCCTGCGCGGCCTGATGGACCTGCGCGACGACAAGCTGCCGGGGCTCTCCGACCAGCTGGGCGAGTTCATGTCGCGGGCCGCCGCCGCCATCAACGCCGCCCACAACGCCGCCTCCACCGTGCCGGCCCAGGCCACGCTCACCGGCCGCAACACGGGTCTCGACCTGCCGACGGCGATCGGCGGATTCACCGGCGCGACCACCGTGGCCATCGTCGACGCCGCGGGGGTGCTGTCGCACCGGGTCGACATCGACTTCGACGCCGGCACGATGAGCGTCAACGGCGGCCCGGCCAGCGCCTTCACGCCGGGCAGCTTCCTGACCGACCTCAACCCCGCCCTGGGCGCCAACGGCTCGGCGACCTTCACCAACGGGGTCCTGAGCATCTCGGCGACCGCCGGCGGGGTGGCCATCGACGAGGGCACGTCCAAGAAGGCGGGCCGCGCCTTCTCCCACTTCTTCGGACTCAACGACATCGTCCGTTCGGGCGGCTTCACCAACTACGACACCGGCCTTCGCCTCACCGACGCCCACGGCTTCACCGCCGGCCAGCAGCTGACCCTTCGCCTGGCGCAGCAGGACGGCAAGCCGATCCGCGACGTCACGGTGACCGTCCCCGCCGGCGCCACAATGGCCGACCTGGTCAACGCCCTGAACAACAGCACGACGGGCGTCGGTCTCTATGGCAGCTACAGCCTGGATGCCAACGGCGCCCTGACCTTCAGCGGCGGCGCCCCGCTCTACGCCACCGCCTCGGTCGTGCAGGACAACACCGCCCGGGGGGCCGGCGGCCCTTCGATCAGCGAACTCTTCGGCATCGGGGCGCTCGAGCGGTCCAGCCGGGCCAACGACCTGAAGGTCGGCGGGGCCTTCACGGCCGATCCCATGAAGCTCGGCCTCGCCAAGCTCGACCTCAGCGTGGCCGCGGGCCAGCCGGTGCTGACGCCCGGCGACGGGCGCGGGGCCCTCGGCCTGGCCACGGCGGGCGATGTGGTCACCCGGTTCGGGGCGGCCGGCACGCTGGGGGCGGTGAACATGACCGAGTCCCGCTACGCCGCGGAGTTCGGCGGCTCCATCGGCCGGGAGGCCGCCGCCGCCGACACCCGCAAGGCCAGCGCCCAGGCCGTGCAGACCGAGGCGGTCAACCGCCGGCAGGCGGTCGAGGGCGTCAATCTCGACGAAGAACTCGTCCGTCTCACCACCTATCAACAGGCCTTCAACGCTTCCGCCCGCATGATCCAGGCGGCCAAGGAGCTGTTCGACGTGCTGACCAACATCGTCTGAGGAACGCCATCATGGTGAGCCGCATCTCGACGGGCGGAAACTACAGCGCCGTCCTCGCCAATCTCATCGCCGCCCAGCAGCGGCAGACCGACGCCGGGGAAAAGGTCTCCAGCCAGAAGAACGGCTCGGACCTGAAGGACTATGCGCGCAAGGCCGAGATGCTGACGGCCATGCGGGCCATCGAGACCCGCCTGGAGGCCTATGCCGACCAGAACAAGCTGATCACCGACAAGCTGACCACCCAGGACTTCGCGATCACCCAGGCCGCCGACGCCGCCCAGACGGCGCGCACGGCCATCGCCGAGGCGCTCGCCAGCGGCCGGGTCGACACCCTGATGCAGGACATGCAGGGCGCCTTCCGCAATGGGGTGGAGGGCCTGAACGCCCGCTATGGCGGCAAGTACCTGTTCGCCGGGGGCCAGGTGGACACGCCGCCCTTTTCAGCCACCACACTCAGCGAACTGACGACGCCGGCGACCACCATCGCCGACTTCTTCCACAACGACACCTTCATCACCCAGGCCCGGGTCGACGACTCCACCCTGGTGAACACCGGCTTCCTGGCCAACGCGTTCGGGACCGACATGATGCAGGCCTTCAAGGACATGCAGGCCTTCCAGGAAGGCCCCGACGGGCCGTTCTCCGGCGCGCTGACGGACAACCAGCGCACCTTCCTCGAGAGCCAGCTTCAGGTGTGGGACACCGTCTATAACGACCTGATCAACACCGCTGGCCGCAACGGCATGGTGCAGAGCCGGGTGGAGGCGGTGAAGGAGGACCTGGTGGTCCGCACCAACAGCATGAAGGGCATGATCGGCGGCATCGTCGATGCGGACATGACGCAGGCGATCAGCAACCTGGAGCAGGCGCAGATCTCGGTGCAGGCGGCCGCTCAGGTCTTCGTGGCGCTGAAGGAGAGTTCGCTCCTCAACGTCCTGCGCTAGACCTGTCGCCCCGCGTCGGCGGGACGGCCGAAGTCGAAGGCTCCGCCGAGGCGGCCGACCAGTCGTTCGCCCGACCACACCTCGACGGCGTGGCGCTCCTGCTGGAGGCAGGCGGCCCGCGCCATCGCCTCCTGATCACTCTGATATTCCTTCTCGAACGCAGCGGAAATGTCTTCCTGCGGCGTCACGACATACAGTCTATAGGACTTCATATCGCTCACTCGCACTGGGATAGGCGGGAGCACTTGGTCTCTCAGCCGTCGGCGCCCGTCAATTACTCGCCGACGATGACTTCAACCTAGGCTGGAAGGGGGGCGAGTTCCAATCAACTCTCTGGTAACAGGTGTCGACTTCCCGACGCTACCTGCGAGCGACTGCGCCCTCGCAAACCGACACCGCACTCGCTAAATAGGCCGCCATGACCCTGACGGCGCTCGAAAATCCGACGTTCACGGCCGACGCCGCCGTGGAGGCCGCCCGCGCCGCGGTCGGCCTGCCCGCGGGCGCGCGGGTGGTGGCCGCCATGTCGGGCGGGGTGGATTCTACCGTCACCGCCGCCCTGCTGGCGCGCGCGGGCTACGACGTGGTCGGCGTGACGCTGCAGCTCTACGATCACGGCGCGGCCATCGAGAAGAAGGGCGCCTGCTGCGCCGGCCAGGATATCCACGACGCGCGCACGGCCGCCGAGGCCATCGGCATCCCGCACTACGTCCTCGACTACGAGAGCCGCTTCCGCCAGGCGGTGATCGAGGACTTCGCCGACGCCTATCTGCGCGGCGAGCCGCCGATCCCCTGCGTGCGCTGCA
>CAYQPL010000022.1:4772-7254 GCA_964419395.1 uncultured Phenylobacterium sp.
TTCCTGTTCGCCACCACGGCCGAGCAGCTCGACTTCCTGCGGTTTCCCCTGGGCGGCCTGCCCAAGAGCGAGGTGCGCCGTGTGGCGGCCGAGCTGGGCCTCGCCATCGCCGACAAGCCCGACAGCCAGGACATCTGCTTCGTGCCCGAGGGCCGCTACACCACGGTGATCGACCGCCTGCGCCCGCACGGCGCGGAGCCGGGCGACATCGTGCATATGGACGGTCGCGTGCTGGGCCGCCACGAGGGCGTCACCCGCTACACCATCGGCCAGCGCCGCGGCCTGAACATCGCCGTGGGCGAGCCTCTGTTCGTGGTGCGCATCGACGCCGATGCGCGCCAGGTCGTCGTCGGCCCGCGCGAGGCGCTGCTGACCGCCGCCCTGACGCTGAAGGAAACCAACTGGCTGGGCGAGAGCGCCAGCTTCGAGGCCGCCTGCGAAGAGGGCCGCCCCGTGCTGGCGCGCGTCCGCTCCACCCGGGAGCCGGTCGCCGGCCGCCTGGGCTTCGTCGCGGGCGAGCCCGCCGTGCTGTTCGAGGCGGCGGAGGAGGGGGTGGCGCCGGGCCAGGCCTGCGTTCTCTACGCGCCGGAAGACCCGGAGCGGGTGCTGGGCGGCGGCTTCATCGTGCGCACGGTCGCCGCCTACGCCTGATCTGGAGGCGGGGGGCCTGCGGGTCTATATCGGCCGCATGACCCAAGCTTCCGACCCCGGCGTCATCGCCGGCTTCGCCCGCACGCCCATGGGCGGCTTCCAGGGCGCGCTGTCCGCCGTCAAGGCCACCGAACTGGGCGCCGCCGCCGTCAGGGCCGCCGTCGAGCGCGCTGGGCTGCCGCCGGAGAAGGTCGACCAGATCGTCATGGGCTGTGTCCTGCCGGCCGGTCTCGGCCAGGCGCCCGCCCGCCAGGCCGCGCTCGGCGCCGGCCTGCCCACGTCGGTGCAGGCGACCACCGTCAACAAGATGTGCGGCTCGGGCATGCAGGCCGCCATCATGGCCCATGACGGGCTGGCCGCCGGTTCGGCGGAGGTGATCGTGGCCGGCGGCATGGAGAGCATGTCCGGCGCGCCCTACCTGCTGGCCAAGCACCGCTCGGGCGCGCGCAGCGGCCACGACACGGTCTACGACCACATGTACCTGGACGGGCTGGAGGACGCCTACGAGCCCGGCCGCCTGATGGGCTCCTTCGCCGAGGAGACGGCGCGGGCCTACCAGTTCACCCGCGAGGCCATGGACGACTTCGCCATCCGCAGCCTGAGCCGCGCGCGGGCGGCGACGGAGTCGGGCGCCTTCTCCGGCGAGATCGTCCCGGTGGAGGTCGCCACCCGCAAGGGCGTCGAGACGATCGCTCACGACGAGCAGCCGCTGAAGGCCGATCCCGCCAAGATCCCGACCCTGAAGCCCGCCTTCGCCCGGGACGGCGCCATCACCGCGGCCAACGCCAGTTCGATCAGCGACGGCGCCGCCGCGCTCGTGCTGACCCGCGCCTCGGTCGCCGACCGTCTCGGCCTTAACGTGGCGGCGCGCATCGTCGCCCACGCCGCCCACGCCCACGAACCGGGCCAGTCCACCACCGCGCCTGTGCCGGCCATGCGCATGGCGCTGGACAAGGCGGGCGGGCGCGCCGCCGACGTCGATCTCTTCGAGGTCAACGAGGCCTTCGCCGTCGTCGCCATGATCGCCGAGCGGGAACTGGGGATCGACGCCGACCGTCTGAACGTCAACGGCGGCGCCTGCGCGCTGGGCCACCCCATCGGGGCCTCGGGCGCCCGCATCCTCGCCACCCTCATCGCCGCCCTGCAGGCCCGCGGCGGCACCCGCGGCCTGGCCAGCCTCTGCATCGGCGGCGGGGAGGCCACCGCCACGGCGGTGGAGCTGGTCTAGCGCCGAAGGCGGCTGAGGGGGTCTACGGCCGCTGGTCAAGCGCGGCGGCTATGGTCCGAACGGCGGCGTCCATGTCGTTCAGCACAAGGTCGGCCGGCAGGCGCAGAGTGACGATCCCGTGCCCGGCCAACCAGGCGTCGCGACGCTCATCGCGCTCGGGCCGGTCCTCCGTTGCGTGTGCATAGCCGTCGACTTCGACCGCAAGCCGAGCGCTCGCGCAGTAGAAGTCGAGGACGTACGGGCCGACCGGATGCTGTCGCCGGAACTGCGCATCGAGCAGTCGGCCCTTCAGCTGCATCCACAGCAAGACTTCCGGGAGCGACATGCGCCTGCGAAGGGCCTTCGCCTCCTCTCGCCGGCGGCGGACCATCGCCCCCTATGACCCCCCGCCCAAAAACAGCAGGTTGATACGCCCGCCGCCCCGCCGCACCCCGGCCGCCCCGCTCCTTCCGCCTCTTCATGTCCCTGCGCTCGGTCAGCGTCTTCGAGAACATATTGCTACCATGTAGTGGTCGGAGTGGTCGGTGATCGGCTCATCGACGATGAAGATACATCCTGCGTCATCGTGCCCGGGGAATCGTCACGCTCAGATTCGGCAGGGTC
>CAYQPL010000022.1:7264-8852 GCA_964419395.1 uncultured Phenylobacterium sp.
GCTGACGACGCCGCCCGCCTCGACGCCGGAATCGATCCGCACGCCGCCCGGCAGCTCCATGTCACCGGGCTTGAAGCCTTCGGGGCAGGGGCCCTGCCAGGCGCTCTCGATGGTCATCGTGCGCGTGCCGTTCATCTGCGGGGCCTCGGCGCCGACGGTGGAGCTTTCGGCCTCCACCAGGTAGCGGCTGTCGAAGTCGCCGGTGGCGACGCCGGACGTCGTCGTCTTTCCGCCCGTGCCCATGTCGCAGACGCTGGAGAACTGCCAGCCGCCGTCGGCGCGGCGGGTGACCTGGTTCTTCTCGCAGGCGTCGGCGGTGGCCTGCTGGCCCCACCAGCCGATGCGCTTCTCCAGCGCCGCGTCGATGCAGATGCGGCTGACCTGGACCATGCCTTCGGTCGAGACGCGCTGTTCCCACAGGCCGGGCCTGCGGGTCGGCGCCGCGGGCGCGGCCTCGCTGGCGCTCGGCGCCTCGGCGGTCGGGGCGGGCGCCTCGGCCGGGGCCTCGGCGGCCTCCTCGTTGCGGTTGCAGGCGGCCAGCGTCAGCACGGCCAGGCCTGCGGCGGCGGTCACGAAAGCCTTGCGCATCTTTTCCTTCTCCGGGCCGGCGCCCATCTCGATGTCGGAAGCGGAGGTCAGGCTTAGCCGGGATCGAAACCCCCGTTAAGTCCGTTGCCGATGCGCAAGGAGACCCGATGATGAGCGAGCTTCGAAACAACGCGGCGGCCGGCCGCTACGAGATGGACGAGCAGGGCCAGACCTCCTGGGCCGACTACCGGGAGACCGACGGCCGCCTCTATATCGACCACGTGGAAAGCCCGCCGGCCCTGCGCGGCACCGGCGCGGCCGGACGCCTGATGAAGGCCCTGGCGCAGGACGCCCGCGAGCGCGACCTGAAGATCACGCCGATCTGCGGCTACGCCGCCGCCTGGCTGCGCCGCAGCCCCGACTACCGGGACCTGGTGGCATGAGCGGGAGAGAGACCCAGCCCGCCGCCCCGCCCCGCGAGCCGGGCGAGGACGAGAACCGCCCCGACCGCGACATCGAGACCGACCCGGCCTTCAGCCCCGTCGGCCCGCAAGGCGGCGCGGCCATCTCGCCCGTCCGCAAGAAGGAAGACTGAAACCCCTCCCCCTTGCGGGGAGGGGTTGGGGTGGGGGTGAAACGGGGCGCGAGCCGACGGGCCAACTCCGGGCGCGGCGCGCCCCCGAAATACAAACCACAAAGGACACGAAGCTCACCAAGACGCCGCGTCGCAGACCTTCGTGAACTTCGTGTCCTTTGTGGTTCATCATCACCGGCGCCTGCGGCGCCCCTCCCGCGAGGGGGAGGGGCCGCGGCGCGGGGACCAGCCTCAGGCCTTGGCCATGATGGCTTCGAGGGCCTGGGCCTTGACCTCGGCGTCTTCGGTCAGGCGCCGCGCGATCTCGCGGACGCCCGGCGGATAGAGTTCGCCGCCGCCGGCGATCTCCTTGCTCAGCCGCTCCACGTCGTGAAGCGCCGCTTCGAGGTCGCGCACATGTTCGAGCACCAGGCCGCGGGCCTCGGCCTGCAGCCGGCGGACGCGCTCGGCCACGGCGTCGTTGCT
>CAYQPL010000022.1:8862-29877 GCA_964419395.1 uncultured Phenylobacterium sp.
CACCTCTTCTGTTCTGTCGCAGGAGCCAAGGCCCGGCCCCCATTGGGCCAGCTGAACAACCTCAGCCCCAGTCACCCGAGAACTACGGATAGCGACGGCGGAGGTTCCCGCCATCGCCCGTTCCCGGGCTCATCGGACACAGAGGTGGGGATTTTGGGGCACGGTGGTGAGGGGGCGAAGGCGCAGCTTTGCTGCAGGCGGCGCCAGCCCCGCTAACACCGGCTGAAGGCCGCCTTACCGCCCCTTGCGGAACCGCTCCTGCGCTTCGGCGCGGGCCTCGGCCTTGACGCGCTTCACGGCCGAGCGGTCGACCTCTTCGCCCTCCGCGGTCAGGGCCTCGTTGGCGAATTCCAGGTCCATGAGCTTCAGGCGCTTGATCTCGTCGCGGAGGCGGGCGGCGGTCTCGAACTCCAGGTCGGCGGCGGCCTGGCGCATCTTCGCCTCCAGGTCGCGCAGGGTGGCCTTGAAGTTGTCGCCCATGAAGGGCTTGGCGTCCTCGGCCAGCTCCGCGCGGATCAGCGGGCGGTCCTTCTCGTAGGGGGAGGCGAGGATTTCCTTGATCTGGCTCTTCACGCTCTCGGGCGTGATGCCGTGTTCGAGGTTGTAGGCCTCCTGCTTCTCGCGGCGGCGCTGGGTCTCGGCCATGGCGCGTTCCATGGAGCCGGTGACCTGGTCGGCATAGAGGATGACCCGGCCGTCGACGTTCCGCGCCGCCCGGCCGATGGTCTGGATCAGCGAGGTCTCCGAGCGCAGGAAGCCCTCCTTGTCTGCGTCGAGGATACCGACCAGCCCCACCTCGGGAATGTCCAGGCCCTCGCGCAGCAGGTTGATGCCCACCAGCACGTCGAAGGCGCCCAGGCGCAGGTCGCGGATGATCTCGATGCGCTCGATGGTGTCGATGTCGGAGTGCATGTAGCGGACCTTCAGGCCCTGCTCGTGCATGTACTCCGTCAGGTCCTCGGCCATCTTCTTGGTCAGCACGGTGATCAGCGACCGGTAGCCCTTGGCGATGGTCTGGCGCACCTCGTCGATGACGTCGTCCACCTGGGAGAAGCCGTCCTTGGAGACCGGGCGCACCTCCACCGGCGGGTCGATCAGGCCGGTGGGGCGGATCACCTGCTCGACGAAGACGCCGCCCGACCGCTTCATCTCCCATTCGCCCGGCGTGGCCGAGACGTGGATGGTGTCCGGCCGCATGGCGTCCCACTCCTCGAACTTGAGCGGGCGGTTGTCCATGCAGGAGGGCAGGCGGAAGCCGTATTCGGCCAGGGTGAACTTGCGCCGGTAGTCGCCGCGGTACATGCCGCCGATCTGCGGCACCGCCTGGTGGCTCTCGTCCACGAACAGCAGGGCGTTCTCGGGGATGTATTCGAAGAAGGTGGGCGGCGGCTCGCCCGGACGGCGCCCGGAGAGATAGCGGCTGTAGTTCTCGATTCCGGCGCAGGAGCCGGTGGCCTGGATCATCTCCAGGTCGAAGGTGGTGCGCTGCTCCAGCCGCTGGGCCTCCAGCAGCTTGCCGTTGGCCGTCAGCCAGTCGAGGCGCTCCTTGAGCTCCTTCTTGATCTCGATGACCGCCTGGTTGAGCGTCGGGCGCGGCGTCACGTGGTGGCTGTTGGCGTAGATCTTGATCCCTTCCAGATCGGCGGTCTTCTTGCCGGTCAGGGGATCGAACTCGCTGATCGACTCCACCTCGTCGCCGAACAGACTGACGCGCCAGGCGCGGTCCTCGTAGTGGGCCGGGAAAATCTCGATGGTGTCGCCGCGGCGGCGGAAGGTCCCGCGCTCGAAGGCCTGATCGTTGCGCTTGTACTGCAGCGCCACCAGGTCGGCCATCAGCTGCTTCTCGTCGATCCGCTCGCCGGGCGCGAGCGTGAAGGTCATGGCCGTATAGGTTTCGACCGAGCCGATGCCGTAGATGCAGGAGACCGAGGCGACCACGATGACGTCGTCACGCTCCAGGATCGCCCGCGTCGCCGAGTGGCGCATCCGGTCGATCTGCTCGTTAATCGAGGAGTCCTTCTCGATATAGGTGTCCGTCCGGGGCACGTAGGCCTCCGGCTGGTAGTAGTCATAATACGAGACGAAGAACTCGACCGCGTTCTCGGGGAAGAAGGCCTTGAACTCGGAATAGAGCTGGGCCGCGAGCGTCTTGTTCGGGGCCAGGATCAGGGCCGGGCGCTGGGTCTCGGCGATCACCTGCGCCATGGTGAAGGTCTTGCCCGAGCCGGTGACGCCCAGCAGGACCTGGTCGTGTTCGTGGGCGTTGACGCCTTCCACCAGCTCCTTGATGGCCTGCGGCTGGTCGCCGGCCGGCTTGTAGTCGCTGACCAGCTTGAACTTCTTGCCGCCCTCCGACTTGGACGGCCGCGCCGGGCGGTGGGGCTTCCACAGCATCGGCATGGCGGTGTCGTTGTAATCGAAGCTGGCCGACATATCGGCGACGCCGTCAGAGGACGGGGAAGGGGCGGTCTTGGAACGCGGCATGAACGCCAAGGTAGGCGCGCGCAGGCTCCGGCGCCAGCGGGGCTGCTGACACCGTGGCGCCAGCAGCCCGCCGTTTGCGCGGTTTAGAAGCGCCAGGCGGCGCGCAGGCTCACATCCACCGCCTCGGCCTCGTCACGGCCCAGGTCGGCTTCGGCGGCCAGGGTCAGGGCGAGCGGACCGTCCTCGTAGGCCACCGCCAGGCCCGCCTCGCGCCAGTCCTCGTCCCGCGCGGGGAAGCCGGCGGCGATGCGGGCGGCGCCATTGGCGGCGAAGGCGATCGCAGCGTCCGGCGCCTCGGCGAACTCATGGGCCAGGGCCAGGCGGCCGCGGACGCTGAGCTTGCCTGAGGCCACCGGCAGGCGGCCTTCCAGGCCCACGCCGACGCGGCCCTGGACGCTGTCGGCCGTGAAGCCGTCGACGCGGAGGGCGGCGGGGCCGCCGGCCTCGGTGAAGCCGTCCACCTCGAAGCGGGCCGCGCGCAGAGAGGCCTGCGGAACCAGCTTCAGATTGGCGTCCAGCGGCAGGTCCCAGGCGCCGGCGACGGTGGCGGTGTAGAGGTCGGCCTCGGTGTCGCCGGCCGCGGCGTAGGCCAGGCCGCCGGCGGTGAAGGCGCGGCGGAATTCCAGGTCCTGCCGGCCGATCCCGACGGAGGCCTCCAGGGTCCAGGGCCGCGCGGCGCCTTCCAGCCGGCCGAAGGCCAGGGCCTGCCACAGCTTGCTCTCGGATTCGGCCTCGGGCGTGGGCAGGGCGAGGTCGCCGCGGGCATAGGCCAGCGCTCCGCCGAGGGTGGCCTGGCCCAGGCGGGCCTCGCCGCCGCCGACCAGCCATTCGGACTCGATCTGCGTCTTGGCGTCGAAGGCCTGAGACAGCCCGTCGCCACGGCCCTGGCCGTAGGCGACGAAGGCGCCGGCGTTCTTCACGCCGAGCGGGGCGCGGTCGGCGAGCGCGCGGGCGACGGACTCCGTCTGCAGGCGGCCGAGGACTTCGGCGTTCTGCAGGCCGAGCGGCGCCAGGCTGCGCAGGCCGGCGCTGAGCGCGTCGCCCTCCAGGAAGTCGAAGCCGTCATAGAGGCCGGCGAGGGGGCCGTCGGCTGGGCCACGCGCGGCGTCCAGCAGCCGGGCGTAGGGCGCCTGGCTGGCGTCCGAGAGGTCGGCGATGTCGGCGTAGAGGCCGGCCTCGATCAGCAGCTCGAGGGCGGTCGGCGAATAGATCAGCTCGCCCCGCAGCACGCCGGGAAGGTCCGCCACGCCGCCGAAGTCGCCCAGGAAGCCGCCCTCGGCGCTGACGATGGTGAAGCGGTCGCCGGCGCGCGGCCGGTCGGCCGCCAGCGGGTTCAACACCAGCAGCCCGCCCAGGATCAGGCCGCCGGTCGAGTTCTGCGCCGCCTCCGGGTCGGCGATCACCGCCAGGCGGTCGGCGCCGCCCCGGCCGACGTCGATCTGGAGGACGTTCTCCGCGGCCAGCCGGGCGTCGGTCTGAAGGGTCAGGGTTCCCACCTCGCCGAACCCGCCGGGCCCCACGCCCATGGCCGACTCGAAGCTGTAGGCCCGCACGCGGCCCGAGCCGGTCAGCAGGCCGGCCGCGCCGCTGAAGGTCGGGGTCTGCAGCAGGCCGTCCACGTCGATCCAGCCGCCATAGGTTTCGGTCCCGATGGCCAGGGCGAGGGTCGCCCCGCCGGCGATGTCGAGGCGCGCGCCGCCGGTGACGGTGAGGGCGTCGATCTGGGCCTGGCCGGACAGCCGCGTCGTCCCGGCCTCCGACAGGGTGACGTCGTAGAAGCGGACCGCGCCGTTCGGGCCCTGGAAGCCGTTGTTGGGGACGAAGCCGCTCGCGCCGGGTCCGCTGTCGGGGAAGCGCGGCGTGTCGGTCACCGGGTTATTGGCGTCGGCCATGTCGAGGCAGCCGCCGCCCTCGATGCAGACCTGGCCGAAGTTGGCGCCGGCGCCGCTGGCTCCCTGGGCCGGGACGTCGGGCAGTCCGTTCACCAGGCGGCCGCCGACCAGCACCTGATAGGCGGGATCGAGCCGCTCGGCCCAGTGCGCCGGATCGAACCAGTCCCCGTCGCCGGCCTTGGCGCCGACATAGCGGTAGAAATTGTTGTCGACGATCCAGTCCCAGTAGTTTGAGAGCGGCTGGTAGAAGGCGAACTGGCCATAGGTCACGTCCACGCTCTCATTGGGATAGAACAGGCCGCCCGACACGACGCCGGCCAGGACCCGCCCGTCGCCCAGGCCCGGCACGATCAGCGGCCCGCCGGAATCGCCCGGCGCCACGCTGCCCTCCCGCGCCGTCGCCTCCCCGCCCAGATTGGCGTAGGGCGCGCCGTCGTAGCCGATCCGCTCGCCGCTCGGATTGTCGAAGTCGTAGATGTAAACGTCGGCGGTGAAGCTGTCGTAGGTGTCCGGGATCTGCTGGCCGCTCAGCAGGTAGACCGCCTGGGCGATGTCGAGCGGCGAGGCCAGGACGTCGATGGAGTTGGTCACCGTCCGGCGAAGGAGCCCGTCCTCCTCGCGGCCGGCGCCGTCGGTCCCGGAGCCGGTGTTGCCGTAGCCGGTGAAGACCACCTCGGTCGGGCCTTCGAGCGGCGAGAAGAGCAGCTTCCAGGTCGGCACGTCGATCGCCGGCGTGTCCAGCGCCACCAGGGCCACGTCCGCCTGCTTGTAGCCGCCGTCGTCCTCGGGCAGGGCGAGCGAGCGGGCGTCGAAGACGACGTCCAGCACCTGGTAGGTCGACAGGTCGGGACGGCTGCCGCCGGCCGCGGCCCATCCCTGCACGCCGGGCAGGCCGTCCTCGAGGAAGCTGACCGCTGCGCGCGTGTTCACGCCCCAGTCCTCGTCGGGCACCCGGTTGACGCAATGGGCCGCCAGGATGGCCGTGCGCGGATTGATCAGGCTGGTAGTGCAGATGCTGCCCCCCGCCTCGCTCTGGAAATAGATGACGCCCACCCCGGTGACGCCGGCGTCCAGCACGCCGCTCTCGTCCACCGAGCCGTCGGGATGAATCCCGAGCAGATTGTCATTGGGAACCACAGCCCACGCCGGGCCGGAGACCAGGCCCGAAAGGCCGAACGCGCTCGCCAGGAGCGCGGAACGCAGACGCCGCACTTGTACAACTCCCCCTCAACCTGCGGCTAAAGGGCGCAAGCGGGAATTGTATGTCAAGGCGGGAGCCGACCCTGGGCCGAGCTCAGAACAGCCCGCCGCCGCTGACGGCGACCGCACAGGCCGCCGCCAGGACGCCGAGCGCCAGGATGAGGTGGCGCACCGCAGATGTCCCCAAACCGTTGCCGGCCAGGGGATATCCGGGGCGCCGCCCCGCCGCATGACGCGGATGGACTAAGGCTCGCGCCCTACTTGTCGACGGTCTTGCTGACGGCCGTGCCGGCCACGCCGCCGACCGCCGCGCCCACCGGGCCGCCGACGACCGCGCCGGCCGCCGCGCCCGTCGCGGCGCGTTGCTCCACATTGTGGCCACAAGCGGCCAGTAGGAGGCCCGCCGAGACGACGCAGACGCTAAGGACCTTACGCATGTTGCTGTCTCCTGATTTTCCCCGGGCTGAACGGCGGCCAACGGCCAAGGTTCCCGGGGTGGCGGCGCGCCCGGATCGTCCGGCGCGCCGGTGCGACGCAGAGTCGGCTTGCGAATCCATCACGAAGCCGTCATAAGCCTCGCCACTTTGTCGTAGCCCCGTCCTTTTGAGTGCCTGGACGGGCTTCGTTTCGAGGGTGATCTCCGCATGAGGCGGGCGCCTTCAGAGCGATGATGTCGGGGGGCGTCGCGCCCTCGCCGCACGGGACAGGACGTTTTGCAAAATGAGAAAAGAGCGGGCGCCGACTGGCGTGCGCTGACCGGAGCCGCCGTACTCGGCTCGGCGGGCGGACTGGCGCTTGGCGGCGCCTATATGGCGGGGGGCATGGCCCGCGCCGCCACCGATCACAGCCGCGCCGCGCGCCTCGCCGCGGCCGCCGCCGACGGCTATTCCGAACAGGCCCTTCAGGACGCCGCCGCCAGCATGGACCCCGGAGTCCTGCGCGTCGCGCGCCGGCACGATCCCTTCACCATGGCCGGCGCCGCCGAGCGGGACCGCCAGAACGCCATCCTCGTGGCCCGGCTGGAACGTCAGGGCGGCGGGGCGGCGGAGCAGCCGCTTCTGCGCGCCAGCCTGACGGCAACGCCCGCGCCGGCGGCTCCGTTCCGCCTGGGCGGCGCGCTGGAAAGCTCGCGGGAGCTCGAGTGCCTGACCCAGGCCGTCTATTACGAGGCCCGGGGCGAGACGCCGTCGGGCCAGGCGGCGGTCGCCCAGGTGGTGCTGAACCGCGTCCGCCATCCCGCCTTCCCGAAGACGGTCTGCGGCGTGGTCTTCCAGGGCGCGGCCCGCAAGAGCGGCTGCCAGTTCAGCTTCGCCTGCAACGGCGCCATGCGCCGGCGCGTGGAGCCCGCCGCCTGGCACCGAGCCGAGCGCGTCGCCTCGCGCGCCCTGGGCGGCGAGGTCATGGCCGATGTCGGCCGGGCCACCCACTTCCACACCACGGCGGTCGCGCCCTATTGGGGCCCGCGGATGACCCGCGTCGCCCAGGTCGGCCAGCACGTCTTCTACCGCTTCAACCGCAACCCGGCGCCCATGCGGATGCTGGCGCGCGCCGAAGAGGTCTCGCCCGAACAGACCGAGGCGCCGGTCTATGCCAGCGCCGAGGACGTGAGGCAGGCGGAAGCCGCGCCGTCGCTCGGCGGAGAGGTCCGCCTGACCTCGGCGGTGGTCGAGCCGGGCGCCAAGGTCTCGCTGGAGGCGATGGGCGGCCCGCTGGAGCCCCCGACCGAGCCCGCCTCGGCGCCGGCCATGGCCCAGACTTCGGGAATCAAGACCTCCGCGGCCAAGACCCCGGGGGCCAAGCCCCCGGAGACCGCCGCCAAGCCTCAGGCCGGGCTGAAGACGGCCGTCGCGGCGCCGGTGGCCGCGCCCAAGGCGGCCGCGCCCAAGACCGCCGCGCCGAAGCCGGCGGTCCGGGACGAAAAGCCGGCGGAGGCCAAGGCGGCCTGACGCCGCGCTTGCCCATCGGAGCCGAGCCTGCGGAGATGTTCCGGGGATGAGTCGCGCGTGCGGCTCTGGCCCCGGAAGATCGCCCAGGAGCCCGTCATGTCCGAGCAGGCCCGCCGCGAGCAGCTCGCCCGCAATCTCCTGAACAGCGCCTATGGCGACCTGACGCCCGTCCAACGGAGCGTCGTCGATCTCGTCGCCCGCGAAGCGCCCAGCGACCGGGGGCCCCGCCTGCGCGACGACGAGGCCAGCTTCGGCCAGCGCCTCGCCGACCGCGTCGCCGCGCTCGGCGGCTCCTGGGCCTTCATCGGCGGCTTCAGTTTCTGCCTGGCGATCTGGGCCGGCTGGAACCTGGCCTTCCGGGGCTCGGAGCTCGCCTTCGATCCCTATCCGTTCATCTTCCTCAACCTGCTGCTCTCGATGCTCGCCGCCCTGCAGGCGCCGGTGATCATGATGAGCCAGAACCGCCAGAGCGAGCGCGACCGGCAGGCGGCCGAGCACGACTACGAGGTCAACCTGCGGGCCGAGCTGGAGATCATGCTGCTGCACGACAAGCTGGACGCCCTGCGCGACCACGAGGTGGTCGATCTCCTGAAGGCGCAGAACGAAACCCTGGAACTGCTGCGCGCCCGGCTCAGCTAGAGCGCGCGGCCCGCCGCAGGGCCTGGGGCGGCTGGCCGAAGGCGCGGACGAAGGCCCGCCGCATCCGCTCGGCCTCACCGAAGCCGACGCGCGCCGCCACCCGGTCGACCGGCTCGCCCGCCTCCACCTGCTGACGGGCGGCCTCGACCCTCAGATGCTCCACCGCCTTGGCCGGCGTCATGCCCACCTCGCGGACGAAGGCGCGGGCGAAGTTGCGCGGGCTCATCGCCGCCTGCCCGGCCAGCTGCTCGACGCTCAGCGGTTCGGTCAGGTGGTCGCGGATCCAGTCGGTCAGCGCGCCGAAGCGGCCCGACTGGCCGCCCATCTCCACCAGGGCGGAGAACTGCGACTGGCCGCCGGGCCGGCGGCGCGGCACCACCAGCTGCTGGGCGGTGGCGCGGGCGATCGCCTCGCCCAGGTCGTCGGCGATCAGGGCGAGGCTGAGGTCGATGCCGGCCGTGATGCCGGCCGAGGTCCAGACGGGATCGTCCCGCACGAAGATGCGGTCGGGCTCCAGCCGCACCCGCGGGAAACGCCGCTGGAAGTCGGCCGTGCGGCTCCAGTGGGTGGTCGCGCGGCGGCCGTCCAGCAGGCCGGCGGCGGCCAGGACGTAGGCGCCGGAGCAGACGCTGGCCGTGCGCCGCGCGCGCGCGGCGGTCTGTCGTGTCCAGTCGAGCAGGGCCGGCTTCAGAAGGGCCGGGCGCGTGCCGTCGCCGCCGGCGACCACCAGCGTGTCGGGCGCGCGGTCCGGCAGGGGGGCGGCCTGAAGGGCGGCGCCGGAGGAGCTGCGCACCGGCCCGGCCTCGGCGGCGACGACCGTCACCTCATAGGCCCCGGGGCTGTGGCGGCCGGCGATCTCGAAGGCCGAGATGGGCCCCGCGGCGGCGAGGAGCTGGAAGTCGGGGAAGATCAGGACGGCGATCTGGCGGAGCGGCATGGCGGGATTGGTGGGACCTTTGGCATTTCAGCCAAGCCTAGACGCGTCCATCCTGCCGCTGTCAACCGATCGAGGAGGCCGCCATGTCCGACACCTGCCGTATCGTCTTCCCCCTCTATGAGGGCGTCACCCAGCTCGACTTCACCGCGCCGCACCAGTTCTTCAACCGCATGCCCGGCGCCCGGACCATCGTGGCGTCGATGGGCGCGCGCGACATCGAGGCCGACGGCCTGGTGTTCGCCCGGCTCGCCGACCTGGCGGCCGTCGAGGCCTGCGACGTGCTCTGCGTTCCCGGCGGCTTCGGCACGACCGCGGCCATGCTGGACGAGGCGTTCATGACCGAGATCCGCAGGCTCGGCGCGTCGGCGCGCTATGTCACTTCGGTCTGCACCGGCTCGCTGATCCTGGCGGCCGCCGGCCTGCTGGAGGGCCGCAAGGCCGCCTGCCACTGGGCCTGGCGCGACCTGCTGACCCTCTTCGGGGTGGAGGTGGACGAGGCCCGGGTCTCGCGCGACGGCAACGTCTTCACCGGCGGCGGGGTCACCGCCGGCCTCGACTTCGCCCTGGTGGTGGGCGCGGAGATCTTCGGGGAGCAGGCCGCCCGCTCGGTGCAGCTCGGCCTGGAATACGCCCCGTCGCCGCCCTTCGTCGGCGGCCGTCCCGAAGAGGCGCCGCCGGAGGTCCTCGACCTGGTGGGCCGGATGATGGGGGCCGCCGTGGCCGACCGGCGGGCGGGCGCGGAAGAGGCGGCCCGGCGTCTGAGAGCCGGTCTGGCGACGGTCTGAACGCGAAGGGCGCGCCGATCCCTGGACCGGCGCGCCCTCACGCACGGCCTCAGCGGTTCTGCTGATAGCCCTGGTGGTGGGTGTTCTGGTCGATGTCGCCGTGGCGGCCCTGCTGGCGCAGGTTGACGTCGTCGTTGCCCGGCTGGTCGGACTGCAGATTGCCGGCGTCGTCGCGGCGGTCGCGGCCCTCGCCGGCGATGTCGGGCCGGTCGTTCGGGCCGGCGCGCTGGTCCTTGGGGATCGGGGGCGGTTTCGACATGGAATATCCTCCTTGCCTGGGACAACCCGTCCCGTCCGGCCCGGTTCCGCCGCTCACAGCCAGTCCAGCACCCCCATCTTGCACAGCCAGACGAGGCCGTAGGTGACGCCCGGCCGCTCCGCCGGCGGGACCTCGACGAGGATCTCCCCCAGGCTGCGCCAGGGCGTCGCCGCCAGTCCCTCCGCCAGCCGCCGCAAGGTCGCCGGCGGCGCGCGCCAGGCCTCGGCGAAGCCGTCGAGCCGGACGGTGCGCGCCAGGGCCACCTCGTCGCCGGGGGCGATCCCCTCGCGAAGGGCGAAGCGGGTCTCCGGGGCCAGGACCCTGGTGGCGAAGCCGGCGAAGTCGCGGAAGGGGTCGCCGCTGACCGGGTTCAGCCGGGGCCCCGGCGCCGGCGGGCCGGCCCGCCCGCGAAGAACCGCCAGCTCGTCGAACAGCTCGCGATAGCGGGCCATCACCTGCGGCCAGTCGAAGACCTCGCGCACCCTCTGGCGGCCGCCCTGGCCAAGGCGCCGCCGCAGGTCCGGCGCGGCGGCCAGCGCGGCGAGGCCCTCGGCCGCCTCGCGCACATTGATCGCCGTGTAGTGCGCCACCTGGCCGGCATAGGCCTGATAGCTGTCCACCCGCAGCTGGTGGCGGCGCAAGAGGTTGACGCTGGGCGGGCCGGGGGCGGGGATCAGCGAGGAGGCCAGGAAGCCCTGCCGGCCGTGCTGGATGGTGAAGCGGTAGCCGTCCCAGTCGCTGGCCACCACCGGCAACCCTGCGGCCATGGCCTCAACCGGCGCCAGGCCGAAGGTCTCCTGGATGTTGTCGACCAGGGAGATGAAGATGTCGGCCGCCGCCCACATCTCCCCCAGAGAGGTCCGGTCGTTGCCGTCGATCCAGTGGACCGGGGTGGTCGGCGCATAGCCCTGGGCGGCCTCCTCGAAATGGGGACGATGCTCCGGATTGGGAAACCAGCCGGCCAGGGCGAAATGCAGGGGCCGTCCGACCTTGCGGCCGGCCTCTTCCACCGCGCGGAACATCGGCTGGGGCGCGGCCTTCTCGAAGAAGGAGAGCCGGCCCACCCAGAGGACCAGCACGTCCTCGTCGGTCAGGCCCAGCCGCGCCCGGGCCTGGGCGCGAACCTGCGGCCGGTCGGCGAGGGCGGTCATCTCGGCGAGGTCCACGCCCAGCGGAATCATCGGCAGCATGGGCGCCGGACGATGGGGGCCGCCGAACTTCTCGCCCAGATAGTCCGTCCACTCGGCGAACAGGGTCTGCATCGCGCCCTGGACGGCGGGCGAGGTGCAGACGATGGCGTCCCACGGCTCCACCGGCGCGACGCTGGAAAGCGCGATCTCCTGCCGCGTCAGCGGCGGGGCGAGGGTGTGGATCAGACCGACCAGGCTGTAATGGGCGTCCCGCTGCGCCCCGCGCCGGGCCCAGGCGAGATCGGGCAGGTCGGCCTTGCCGCGGAACAGCACGCCGGCGCGCGCCATGCGGCCCTGATCGAGAAGGGAGCCGTACTCCACCTGGGTGGCCAGGGGCGCGCCGCCCGCCAGCGCCTCGAGCGCCGCGGCCTCGTCGATCCGGAAGGGGGTGAGCAGGTGCAGGCGCTCGAACCCACCGTGGCGGGCGAAGGCGCGGAAGAGGGCCAGATTGGCCACATCGCGGCCGAACGGATTCTGGCCGAGCGCCATCCCCGCGCCCAGGTGGTGGATCGCCAGCTCGCCGCGCATGTGCCCTCCGACGCCGTACCGGCGCGGGCGGATATCAGATCGCGTCGAGGCCGATGTCCAGCGACATGACGGAATGGGTCAGCGCGCCGACGCTGATCACGTCCACGCCGGTCTCGGCGATGGCCCGCACGGTCTCCAGGTTCACCCCGCCGGAGGCTTCCAGCACGGCGCGTCCCTTGGCCAGGCTCACGGCCGTCCGCAGGTCCGCCAGCGAGAAGTTGTCCAGCATGACCACGTCGGGGCCGTGGCGCAGGGCGTCCTCCAGCTGGTCCAGGCCGTCGACCTCCACCTCCACCTTCATCAGGTGGCCGGCGAAGGCGCGGGCGCGGCGCACGGCCTCCGCCACGCCGCCGCAGGCGGCGATGTGATTGTCCTTGATGAGAATGGCGTCGTCGAGGCCGAAGCGGTGGTTGACCCCGCCGCCGCAGCGCACGGCGTACTTCTCCAGGTGGCGCAGGCCCGGCGTCGTCTTGCGGGTGTCGACGATACGCGCCGCCGTGCCCTCGACGGCCTCCACATAGGCCCGGGTGAGCGTGGCGATGCCGCTCATCCGGCCGAGCAGGTTGAGGCCGGTACGCTCGGCCGAGAGGACCGCCCGGGCGTTCGCCTCGGCGCGGGCGAGCACGGCTCCGGCCTCGATCCCTGCGCCGTCGGCGACCACGGCTTCGAAGCGGGCTTGCGGATCGAGCGCCTGCAGGGCGAGCCGCGCGCAGGCCAGGCCGGAGACCACGCCGGCCTTGCGCGCGGCGAAGGCCACCGACAGGCGGGCCCCGGCGTCGATGCAGGCCATGGCGGTGACGTCGCCGGCGCGGCCGAGGTCCTCGGCCAGGGCGGCGCGGACGACCGGCTCGATGAGGAGGTCGGGAAGGGGCTCGATCATTCGGCGGCGATGCTGGCGGGCGAGGCGGGCAGGGCGTCCAGGGTCAGCAGGGTCCGGCGCGGCTCGGCCGGGACCTGCGGCGCGTCGGCGCGGAAGTGGGCGCCCAGGCGCTCGCGGCGGGCCAGGGCGCAGGCGGCCGTCAGCCGGGCGGCGATCAGTTCGGGGGTGCGGCCATGCTCGGCCTGCAGCTCGTCCAGCCGCGACAGCAGACGCGACAGCCCCGCCGCGTCGCGCACGACCCCGGCCTCGGCGCTCATCGCCTGGCGCAGGTCGGCCACTGCGCTCTCCGGCAGGACGGGCGCGGGCGTCGCGCGGGTGATGCGGTGGCTCGCCGCCTCGGCGTCGCGCGCGGCGGCCCCGGCGCGGCCGCCGAAGACGGCGGCCTCCAGCAGGGAGTTGGAGGCCAGGCGATTGGCGCCGTGCACGCCCGTGGAGGCGCACTCCCCGGCGGCGAACAGACCCGCCAGGCTCGTGGCGCCCGTCGCGTCGGTGACGATCCCGCCCATGTGGTAGTGGCAGGCGGGCGCGACCGGGATCGGCTGCACGCGGGGATCGACGCCGCCCGACAGGCAGGCGGCGAAGACCGCGGGGAAGGCCTCGGGAAAGTGCTCGCCCACGGCGGCCCGGGCGTCGAGGAAGGCGCCGCGCCCGGCGGCCCGTTCGGCGTGGATGGCGCGGGCCACCACGTCGCGCGGCGCCAGTTCGGCGTCGGGGTGGTAGCCGGCCATGAAGGCCTCGCCATCGCCGTTCACCAGGCGCGCGCCCTCGCCGCGCAGGGCCTCGGTGGCCAGCGGCGCGGGGTCGCGGCCGATGTCGATGGCCGTGGGGTGGAATTGCACGAACTCGGGGTCGCCGATCAGGGCGCCCGCCATGGCGGCCAGTCCGAGCCCCTCGCCCCGCAGTTCCGGCGGGGTGGTGGTCACGGCGTAGAGGCCGCCGATCCCGCCGGTGGCCAGCACCACGGCCGGCGCGGTGATCTCGTGGATCTGGCCGCCGTGCGCGACGACGACGCCGCGCACGCGGCCGGGCTCGTCCTGCAGCAGGCCGCGCAGGCGCATGCCGTCGCGCACCTCGATATGCGGCTGGGCCAGCGTCGCGGCGGTGACGGCGGCCATGATGGCGCGGCCGGCCTGGTCGCCCTTGACCCGGGCGACGCGCGCGCGGCTATGGGCGGCCTCCAGGCGCAGGGCGAAGTCGCCGGCCGCGTCGCGGTCGAAGGGCGCGCCCAGCTCGGCCAGGCGGCGAACGGCGGCCGCGCCTTCGCGCGCAAGCAGGGCCGCGCGCGCGGCATCGACCAGGCCGGCGCCGGCGGCGACGGTGTCGGCGGCGTGCAGGGCGGGATCGTCCTCGCCCGACAGCGCCGCGGCCATGCCGCCCTGGGCCCAGGCCGAGGAGCAGCCGTGGTTGAGCGGCGCGCCGGTCAGGACCAGCGCCCTGCGCGGCGCGGCCATGAGCGCCGCCGACAGCCCCGCCAGACCCGCGCCGACGACCAGGACGCCGTCGTGCTGGGTGCGATGGGCCATCAGATCAGCTCCACGTCCACGTGGTGGCGCGCCTTGACCAGGTCGTAGCGGGCCGGGATCGCCGGCGGCGGCAGGTCGATCATCCGCTGCACCGCCAGGCGCGCGCGTTCGGCGATCTGCGGATCGACGGTGACCTCGTACTGCTCGTTGACCAGCGCCTCGTAGATGTTCTGCAGGCTGATCCGCTTCATGTGCGGGCAGAGGTTGCAGGGGCGCACGAACTCGGTGTCCACCGCGTCCACGGCGACGTTGTCGGCCATGGAGCACTCGGTGATGAGCACCACCTGCTTGGGCTTCTTCGTCAGGACGTAGTCGTTCATCGCCGCCGTCGAGCCGGCGAAGTCGGACACTTCCAGCACCTCTGCCGGGCATTCGGGGTGGGCCAGCACCTGGGCGCCGGGATAGGCGGCCTTCAGGTCCAGGATGTCCTGGGCGTCGAAGCGCTCGTGCACCTCGCAGCGGCCCTTCCAGGCGATGATCTTCACCTCGGTCTGGCGGGCGACGTTGCGGGCCAGGAACTCGTCGGGGATCAGGATGACGCTGTCGACGCCCCATTCGCGGGCAACGTGCTCGACCACCTGCACGGCGTTGGCGCTGGTGCAGCAGACGTCGGTCTCGGCCTTCACGTCGGCGGTGGTGTTCACATAGGTGACGACCGGCAGACCGGGATAGCGGGCCTTGATCAGGCGCACGTCCTCGCCGGTGATCGAGGAGGCCAGGCTGCAGCCGGCGCGAAGGTCGGGGATCAGCACGCGCTTTTCGGGCGACAGGATCTTGGAGGTCTCGGCCATGAAGTGGACGCCGGCCTGGACGATGATCGCCGCGTCCGACTTGGCCGCTTCCTTGGCCAGGCCCAGGCTGTCGCCTACATAGTCGCCGACCCCGTGGAAGATCTCCGGCGTCATGTAGTTGTGGGCCAGGATGACGGCGTTCTTCTCCCGCTTCAGCCGGTTGATCTCGGCGATCAGCGGGGCCTGGAGGCGCCATTCCATCGGCGTAACGTGCTTCTTCACCTTCTCCCAAAGGGGAAGGGTCAGGGCCTCCACCTCGGGGGTGAAGTCCAGCGGGGCGAAACCGTCGGCCATGGCGTCCTCCTTATGCTCAAACTGAGCATTTCACCGGCCCAAAAAAGACGCCCCCGGGCAGTCGGTCTTTGGCGGGGCGTCCCTGATATGCTCATAAAGAGCATAACTCGTTCGTCACAGATATAGACCCTTGCTCGCCGGATGCAAGCGCCAAGGCCTAGGTGACCCGCGGCGATGACGACGACGTGAGGAGCCCGTCGATCATCTCCGCCAGCTCGCTGGCCGAGTAGGGTTTCCGCAGCAGCGGCCAGGGCAGGGTCTCGGCGGCGTCCAGGGCCGCCCCGGCATAGCCCGAGCAGAGGATCACCGGCAGGTCCGGCCGCAACTCGGCGGCGGCGCGGGCTACATCGGCGCCCGTGCGTTCCCCCGGCATGACGAGGTCGGTGATCAGCAGGTCGATCTCGGCGTCGGACGTCAGGAGCTCGGCCGCCGGATCGTAGGCCGTCACGTGGCGCACCGCATGGCCCAGATCCATCAGCATGGCGCGGGCCAGCTCGGCGACGTCGGGATCATCCTCCACCAGCAGGACCTTCAGCGCCCGGTCCCCCGCCTGCGCCCGGGCGGCCGGCGCGGGATCCTCCTCGTCGTCCGGACGGTCCTGCGTCAGGGGCAGGTAGAGACGCACCGTCGTGCCCTGGCCCGGCGCGCTGTCGACGGCCGCCGATCCGCCGCTCTGGCGGGCGAAGCCATAGACCTGCGACAGGCCCAGCCCCGTCCCCTTGCCGACCTCCTTGGTGGTGAAGAAGGGCTCGAAGATGCGGGCCGAGACCGCCTCGTCCATGCCCATGCCGGTGTCGTGGACGGCGACGCAGACATAGGCCCCGGCCGGCGCGCCCTCGACCTCGCCCTCCCGCAGTTCGACGGCGGCGGTCTCGATGCGGATGACGCCGCCCTGGGTGACGGCGTCGCGGGCGTTGACCACCAGGTTCATCAGGGCCGCGTCGAACTGGCTGGAATCCAGCCGGCGCACCGCCTCCCCCGCGCCCGGGGCGACGACGAGGCTGACCGCCTCGCCGACCGCGTGCTGGAGCAGGGGCTCGGCCTCGCGCACGAGCCTGTCGATCCGCGCGACCTGCGGCTTGAGGGGCTGGCGGCGGGCGAAGGCGAGAAGCTGCTGGGTGAGACGCTCGCCGCGGCGGGCGGCGGCCAGGGCGGCCTCGATCATGCGTTCGCGCCGCGCCGCATCCTCCGGCCGCCGCCGCACCAGGTCGAGGGCGCCGATGACGACGGTCAGGAGGTTGTTGAAGTCGTGCGCCACCCCGCCGGTCAGCTGGCCGACGGCCTCCAGGCGCTGCGAGCGGCGCAGGGCGATCTCGGCCCGGTCACGATCGGCCAGCGCCGCGTCCACCCGCTCGGCCATCAGCTCGTTGATGTGCTCCAGATCGGCCTGGACCTGCTTGGCGTCGGTGACATCGTAGCCGGCGCCGACGAAGCCGCGGAACTGGCCCTCCGGCCCGAGACGCGGACGCGAGATGGAGCGGACCCATCGCCACTCGCCGTCGGCGCGGCGATAGCGCGCCTCCAGGACGAAGGGCTGGCGCGAGGCCTCGCCGGTCACCTGATCCTCCAGGATGCGGTCGTAGTCGTCGGGGTGCAGCCGCTGGCGCCAATCGAAGGAGAGGGCGGCCTCATAGCCGGCGCCGAGGAAGTCGGCATAGGTCTGGTTGACGAATTCCCGGCGGCCGTCGGGATGGGAGACCCACATGAGGATGGGGACGCTGTCGGCCAGGGTCCGGAAGCGCGCCTCGCTCTCGCGCAGCTCCGCCTCGGCGCGGCGACGTTCCGTCACGTCGATGTTCACGCCGATGGCGCGCCGGGCGCCGTTGGCCTCGGTCAGGACCTCGCCCCGCGACAGCAGCCACCGCACCGAACCGTCGGAGCGGACGACCCGGTACTCCACCGGCTCGAACCGGCCTTGGCGGGCCTGCTGGCCCATCTGACGCAGGCGCTCGCGATCCTCGGGATGTGTCACCCGCATCATCGCCTGGATGTCGGGCGGCTCGGCCGGATCGAGGCCGAGATTGCGGTGGACGGCGCTGGACCAGTGGGTCTCTCCGGTCTCCAGGTTCCAGTCCCACACGCCGACGCCGCCGGCCTCCTGGGCCAGCTTCAGCCGCGCCTCGGCCTCGTCGAGCGCCCGGCGGATCTCCGCCTCGTGCCGCCGCGTCTCCTCCAGACGCACCAGCGCCGCCCTCAGCTCGCCGGAGAACCAGACCGTGATCACGCCGGAGATCAGGTACATGATCTCCAGGGCCAGGGCGGGGCCGGCGCGGGCGAAGGCGCTCGGCCAGAAGACGCCCAGCAGCATGGCCGCGGCCAGGGTCGCCCAGCCCCAGCGGCGGCCGGCATAGAGGGTGGCGGCGATGAAGGCCGGCACATAGGTGATCGACATGCCGAGGCCGGACTCCAGCCCGACGAAGGCGAGGCGGACCAGCACGCCCAGGGCGAGGCTGCCCGCCGAGAAGGTCAGGGCCGAGGCGAAGCCTGGCGGTTGGCCGCGGATGAGGGAGAGCAACCGGTCCTCCGTCGGCCTCATCGCCGCAGCCCCTGGGTTCCGTCCGCTTTTTCGCCGGCTTCTGGTTGCATATAGAGGGACTCCGCGGGCCCGCGCCCGCCACCGTAATCGAGCCTACAACGCCAGCTTGACCACTTTGCTCCGCCCCCTCTTCGCGCTTGCTGCGGCCCTGCTGCTGAGCGGCTGCCTGACCACCTATGACCGGCCCCTCAACGCCGGCCGGGCGGAGGGGCTGGCGACGGTCGCCCGCAGCCTTTCGGAGGAGGGGCTGCGCCGCCTGACCGCCGACATGGATCCCGCCATGCTGGCCCTGGCGCGCCGCCACGATCCGGCCCCGCGCACCGACTACTGGGGCCGTCCCGCGGGTTGGGAGACCTTCGACCTGGCGGAGATCCCGACCCTGGGCTTCGGCACCACGTTCGACCGCACGGCGCGCGAGATCAACGCCCTGCGGCCCTTCGCCGGCGCGCCCATCCACGCCATGTCGCCCTTCGTGCTGCGCGCCTCGGCCGGCGACCGGGCGCAGGCCCTGCGCTGTCTGAGCCAGGCCATCTACTACGAGGCCGCGCGCGAGCCGCAGGAAGGCCAGCGCGCCGTGGCCCAGGTGGTGCTGAACCGCGTCCGCCATCCGGCCTATCCGGACTCGGTCTGCGGCGTGGTGTTCCAGGGCTCGGCCCGGCGCACCGGCTGCCAGTTCAGCTTCACCTGCGACGGGTCGCTGATGTGGGCGCCGGAGCCGGCGCTCTGGCGCCGGGCCGAGGCGGTCGCGCGCGAGGCGCTGGCGGGCTTCGTCGAGGAAGGCGTCGGCCCGGCCACCCACTATCATGCCGACTATGTCGCGCCCTACTGGGCGCCGACCCTGGTCAAGCTCACCAAGGTGGGGGCGCACATCTTCTACCGCTGGACCGGGCCGATGGGCGAGCCGCCGGCCTTCACCCGCCGCTATGCCGGCGGCGAGCGGAACCTGACGCCGCTCATCCTCGCCGGGACCGACGCCCGGACCCAGGGCCTGCTCGATCCTCAGGCCCAGGGCGTCCCCGCCGGCCGCTCCGTCACCCTGGCCGTCGCCGGCGAGGTGCGCACCTATGAGGTGGCCGACCAGGCGCCCGGCGCCCCCTCGACCCGCGTGGCCGGCGTGCTGACGCCGACGCGCCGCGCCCCGACCCCCGAAGAGGTGCGGCAGATCAACGAAAGCCTGGCGAAGATCGAGGAGCGCCTCGACGCGGGCCAGCCGGTCCGGCCCCCGCCGGAGGACTAGATGCGGGCGAAGGCGTCCGGATAGGCGATCGTGCGCGGCTCATCCAGGGCGCCGGGCTCCAGCGCCCGGGCCATGAAGGCGGGCGATCCGGCGTAGGGGCCCTTCAGCCGCGCGGCCGCCTCGGCCGAGAAGCCGAACCGCGGATAGTAGTCGGGGTGTCCCAGCACGACCACGGCGTGGGCGCCGAACTCCTGGCACAGCTCCAGGCCGGCGGTGATCAGCCGCCCGCCGACGCCCTGGCGCTGCCGCGCCGGCGCGACCGCCATCGGCGCCAGGGCGACATAGAGGCCTTCGCTATCGGCCCACAGGCGGCTGAAGAGGATGTGGCCGACGATCGCGCCGGCCTCTTCGGCCACGATTTCCATCACCACGTCGCCGTCGGCGCGCAGGGCCTCGACGAGATCTGCCTCCGCCGCGCCATCGAAGGCGGCGAGGTTCAGGTCGCGGATGGCGCCATGGTCGGAAGATGTGGCGAGGCGGATCATGGAGCTCCGAGATATCTAGCTGCAGCAGGCTTTTCTTCGTCATGGTCGGGCTTGACCCGACCGTCGATGAACACAGGTCCCGTCGCGGTGTTCATGGGCCCTCGGGTCACGCCCGAGGGCGACGGACCGAAAGCCCTATGGTCTCGCTCAGGCGCGCCGCAGCAACGGATGTCACACCGGCGTACAATGTTCCATGCCGGCGATCGCTCGTCATGTAGACCGCCGGGCGCCGCCCCACCTCAATCCCCCAGCACCCATTCCACGTCGGCGCCCAGGGCGTTGAGGTTTTCGACGAAGTTGGGGTGGGCGCGCTTGATCGGGGCGGCGTTGGTGATGGTCGAGACGCCCTCGATGCTGGCGGCCAGCATGAAGAGGGCGATGGCCACGCGGATGATGTAGGGGCTCTCCACCTGGGCGGGGAAGAGCGGCTTGCCGCCATAGGTGATCACCCGGTGCGGGTCGCACAGCACCGCATGGCCGCCGAACTTGGCCAGCTCCGAGGTCCAGCCGAGCGCGCCCTCATAGACCTTGTTCCAGAACATCACCGAGCCCTCGGCGCGGACGCCGAGCGCGATGAAGATGGGCAGCAGGTCGGCGGGCACATAGGGCCAGGGCGCGGCCTCCACCTTCTGCAGGATGTGGCTGGTGAAGGGCTGGCGCACGTGCAGGGGGCCGTCGAGCCGGGCGCGGGACCAGCCGTCCTTGTGCGTCACCTCCACGCCGAACTTGGCGAAGGTGCGGGCGATCAGCGGGAAGACGTCGGCCGAGCCGTTGCGCACCGCCACGTCGCCGCCGGTGATGGCGCCCATGGCCAGGAAGGTCGCCACCTCGTGGAAGTCGTCCTGGAAGGTGAAGGTGGTCGCGCCCAGCTTCTCGACGCCTTGGATCGTCAGGGTCGAGGCGCCGACGCCCTCCACCCTGGCGCCCATCTGGACGAGGAAGCGACAGAACTCCTGGACGTGCGGCTCGCAGGCGGCGTTGACCAGCTGCGAGGTTCCCTTGGCCACGGCCGCGCAGATGGCGAAGTTCTCGGTGGTCGTCACCGAGGCGTAGTCCAGCCAGTGCCGCGTGGCGTGGAAGCCGGCGCTGGCGTCGATCAGGATGGCGGCGTCGCGCATCTCCACCCGGGCGCCGAAGGCCTCGAAGACCTCCAGGTGCGGGTCGATCTCGCGGGCGCCGAGCGTGCAGCCCTTGGCCTCGTCCTCCAGGCTCGCCTTGCCGAAACGGTGCAGCAGGGCCGGGATCAGCATGACGGACGAGCGCATGCCGAGCGGCAGGTGCGCGCGGGCGGGATCCAGGTTCTCGCCGTGGTGCAGGCGCAGCGTGCCCGTGCCGATGTCCTTCTCCTACTGGCGGCCCAGGGCGCGGAAGAAGTCGAGGATCTTCCGCACGTCGGTGATGTCGGGCAC
>CAYQPL010000023.1:0-2788 GCA_964419395.1 uncultured Phenylobacterium sp.
CCCCGGCGTGAACTTGCCACCCTCCGCGCGCGCCATTACGGCTGGACGACCCGCGGCGAAGAACAGACAGAGGGAGGCGCGCCTTTGAAAGAGATCCTGGAGCAGCTGGAGGCCAAGCGCCAGCCCGCCCGCGCCGGCGGGGGCCAGAAGCGCATCGAGGCGCAGCACGCCAAGGGCAAGCTGACCGCCCGCGAGCGGATCGACCTGCTGCTCGACGAGGGCTCCTTCGAGGAGTTCGACATGTTCGTCGAGCACCGCGCCACCGATTTCGGCATGGCCGACCAGAAGGTGCCCGGCGACGGCGTGGTCACCGGCTGGGGCACGATCAACGGCCGCACCGTCTTCGTCTTCTCCAAGGATTTCACGGTCTTCGGCGGATCTCTTTCGAGCGCGCATGCGCAGAAGATCCTGAAGGTCCAGCGCCAGGCCCTGAAGATGGGCGCGCCGGTCATCGGCCTGTTCGACGCCGGCGGCGCCCGCATCCAGGAGGGCGTGGATTCCCTGGCCGGCTACGCCGACATCTTCCTCGAGAACACCCTGGCCTCGGGCGTCATTCCGCAGATCGCGGTGATCATGGGCCCCTGCGCGGGCGGCGACGTCTATTCCCCGGCCATCATGGACTTCATCTTCATGGTGAAGGACACGAGCTACATGTACGTGACCGGGCCCGACGTGGTGAAGACGGTCACGCACGAGGATGTCAGCCACGAGGACCTGGGCGGCTACCGCGTCCATGCGCTGAAGTCCGGCGTCGCCGACGGCGCCTTCGAGAACGACCTTGAGGCGCTGACCCAGGTCCGCCGCCTGATCGACTTCCTGCCGCTGTCGAACCGCGAAAAGCCGCCCGAACGGGAGAGCTTCGACGCGCCCGAGCGCGAGGAGCCGAGCCTCGACACCCTGGTGCCGGCCAACCCGAACAAGCCCTACGACATGAAGGAGCTGATCTCGAAGGTCGTCGACGAGGCCGATTTCTTCGAGATTTCGCCGGACTTCGCCAAGAACATCGTCTGCGGCTTCGCCCGCATGGAAGGCCGCACCGTCGGCGTGGTGGCCAACCAGCCGCAGGTGCTGGCCGGGGTGCTCGACATCGACGCCAGCCGCAAGGCCGCCCGCTTCGTGCGCTTCTGCGACGCCTTCTCCATCCCGCTGATCACCTTCGTCGACGTGCCGGGCTTCATGCCGGGCACGCGCCAGGAGCAGGGCGGGCTGATCCGCCACGGCGCCAAGCTGCTCTTCGCCTATGCCGAGGCCACGGTGCCCAAGCTGACGGTGATCACCCGCAAGGCCTATGGCGGCGCCTATGACGTGATGAGCTCCAAGCACATCCGCGGCGACCTGAACTACGCCTGGCCCACGGCGGAGATCGCGGTGATGGGCTCGAAGGGGGCGGTGGAGATCATCTTCCGCAACCAGACGGCCGACGAGCTGGTCGCCCGCGAAGCCGAGTACAAGGCGCGCTTCGCCAATCCCTTCGTCGCCGCCAGCCGCGGCTATATCGACGATGTGATCATGCCCCACGGCACGCGCCGCCGCCTGGTGCGGGGCCTGCGCAGCCTGAAGGGCAAGACGCTGCAGAACCCCTGGAAGAAGCACGACAACATTCCGCTTTGAAAACGCCCCCTTAAGGCCGCCATGGCCTCGGAACCGCCGACCGGCTCTTCGGTTACCCAAGTCAAGGGCAGGCAAGCCCGCGACACGAAACCGAACGGGAGAACGAGCTATGGCCGACAGGTGGACTGACGAACAGGATCGCCGGATGCGGGACCGTGACTGGAGCCGCTCCGAACGCCAGGGACGGCGCGGCGGTGGCGGCCGCGGCTTCCAGACCTGGGAGGACCGGAGCTTCTCGCCGAGCGGCGGCTACCGGTCGGAGCGCTACGGCGACTACACCGAGGCCGGAGCCCGCTACAATCAGGACAGCGGCGCCCGCTATGAGCCCGGCCCGGTCTTCGGCGAGACCGAGACCGGTTCGAGCTACCGTCACCCGCAGGCGACCACCCAGTCGGCCGAACGTCAGTCGAGTTCGCGCGACTACGGCCGCCCCGCCTATGGCGGCGAAGCCTACGGCGCCGGCAGCTACGGCGGCGGCTATTCGGGCGACTACGGCGACGACGGCCGCCAGCGCGGCGACTATCGCGACTACCGGGACTATGGCGACTTCGGCAACGCCTCCAGCGGCTATTCCGCCGGCGGCGGCCGTGATCGCGACCGCCTCTATGGCGAGGGCTATTTCGGTCAGGAAGGCTACGCCATGCAGCGCGGCGGCTTCGGCGGTCGCGGCTACGAGGGCTATGACAGCCCCACCTGGCGCGGCCCCTCGCCGGACGATGGCTATCGCCGGGCCTATGGCGGCGAACGCAGCGGCGAGCGGCGCGGCCGCTATGACGACGACCGCGGCTTCTGGGACCGCGCCAGCGACGCGGTCGCCTCCTGGTTCGGCGACCGCGACGCCGAGCGACGCCGCCGCTATGACGAGATGCGCAGCCATCGCGGTCGCGGGCCCAAGGGCTACACCCGCTCGGACGAGCGGATCAGCGACGAGGTGCATCACCGCCTGACCGAGGACGCCTGGCTGGACGCCAGCGACATCGACGTCACGGTGAAGGACGGGGAGGTCACCCTGTCGGGCCGCGTCGACGACCGCCGCGCCAAGCACCGCGCCGAGCACTGCGCCGACGGGGCCGAGCGCGTGCACCCCTGCCAGCATGGCGCAGCTCGAGTCACTCGTCGACCTGCCCGCGAGCACCGCCGGGCCCGCCGCCTCGTCCTCGGCGCTCGCCTTTGCCGC
>CAYQPL010000023.1:2798-18531 GCA_964419395.1 uncultured Phenylobacterium sp.
CCTGGGCGTGAAGCACGTGCAGAACAATCTCCGCGTCCAGGAACGCGTGGACCAGCCGTCGGCGGTGACCGGCCAGCCGGGCCGCATGGCCACCAACTCCACCCTCGCCAAGACCACCGACGGCAAGGAATAGCCGTCCGCCGCGGCGTCGGTGACGGCGCCACCCTTCGGGTCTAGGCTCGGCCGATGAGGCCGGACCTGGCGCCCTTCGCATACTGGCTCGCCCTCTGGGACCTCGTCCCGGAGGGCGAAGTCCTGTTCATGCCCCTGACCGGCTCGCGCCTGCTGCCGGTTCGCGCCGATGGGCGTCCCGCGATGCTGAAGCTCGCCGCCTCGGCCGATGAGCGGCGCGGCGCTGAGGTGATGGCCTGGTGGGATGGGGAGGGCGCCGCGCCCGTGTTCGCCCACGCTGGCGAGGCCCTGTTGATGGCCCGCGCCGAGGGCGCGGACTCACTGGTCGGGATGGTCAGGGCTGGCGACGACGCGCAGGCCCTGGCGATCCTCTGCGCGACCATCGCGCGGCTCCACAGGCCCCGGCCGACGGGCCGTCCCGACCTTCCGCCGTTGAGACGTCTGTTCCACGCCCTGCAGGAGGCGAGCGACCCGCGGCTGGCCGGCCCCCGGCGGATGGCCGATCTTCTGCTCGCGAATCCGCGCGACGTGGTGGTGCTGCACGGCGACCTGCACCACGACAACGTGCTGGACTTCGGCGCGCTCGGCTGGCGGGCCATCGACCCTTGGGGCTATGTGGGCGAGCGCGCCTACGACTACGCCAACCTCTTCCGCAACCCGGACCTGTCGAGCCTCACGCCCGAGAGGCTGAGCGCCCGCCTCGAGCAGGTCTGCCGGACGGCGCAACTGCCGCCCGATCGGCTGCTGGCGTGGATCTACGCCCATGCAGGCCTGTCCGCCGCCTGGGACGACGCCGAGGGCCAAGAGGCGGAGCGCTCGTGGGCGGTGCTGCGCATCGTCGAGCCGATGCTCTGACGTGGTGCGCTAGGCGGTCTCGGCCAGATGGGTGTTGTCCCCGCGGTGGAGGGGATCGCGCAGGGGCTCGCCGTGGGCGACGAACTCCAGCGACACCGAATTGATGCAGTAGCGCAGGCCGGTGGGCCGCGGGCCGTCGGGGAAGACGTGGCCCTGGTGGCTGTCGCAGCGGGCGCAGCGGGTCTCGATGCGGATCATGCCGTAGCTTTCGTCCCGCACGCCCACCACGTGGGCCTCATTGTACGGCGCGAAGAAGGAGGGCCAGCCCGTGCCGCTCTCGAACTTGGTGTGGGCCTGGAAGAGGGGCAGGCCGCAGAGCCGGCAGCAATAGACGCCGTCCTCCTTGTTATCGAGCAGGCCGCCGCAGAACGGGGCCTCGGTGCCGGGGCGCAGCTGGACCTCGGCCTCCTCCTGCGTTAGATCGGCTTCCTGGGCCTTGCGTTCCGCTGGGGCGGGCGGGGTCTGATCGATGGGGGTCGGGGAGTCGGCTGGCTTGCTCATGTCCTCCAATCTAAGGTTCGCCCCGACCGTTCGGAAGGACCCCCGGGCGAACGGACCAGGCAGACGGGGCAAGTCGGGAGAGCTTCAGGAAATGATCACCGCCACCACGCCGACCCTCGCCGAGCGCGAGATCGAGCGCACCCTGGGCGTCGTCACGGGCGAGGCCATCATCGGGGCCCACATCTTTCGCGACTTCTTCGCCGGCATCACCAACATCATCGGCGGCCGGGCCGGGGGCTATGAGAAGGCCCTGCGCGAGGCCCGCGACATCGCCCTGCGCGAGATGAGCGAGGAGGCGCGCAGCCTCGGCGCCGACGCGGTGGTCGGCGTCGACCTCGACTACGAGACCCTGGGCGTGGAGAACGGCATGCTGATGGTCAGCGCCTCGGGGACGGCGGTGAAGCTGCGTTGAGCCAGGTGTCCATGTTTTCCAAGATTCTGATCGCCAACCGCGGCGAGATCGCCGTCCGCGTCATCAAGACCTGCCGCCGGATGGGGATCGCCACGGTGGTCGTCTATTCGGAGGCCGACGCCGACTCCATGGCGGTGGAGATGGCCGACGAGGCGGTCTTCATCGGCCCGGCCCCGGCGGCCGAGAGCTATCTGGTGGCCGACAAGATCGTCGCCGCCTGCCGCGAGACCGGCGCCCAGGCGGTCCATCCGGGCTTCGGCTTCCTGTCGGAGAACGCCGGCTTCGCCCGTCGCCTGGCCGACGAAGGGATCGTCTTCATCGGCCCGAACCCCGAGGCCATCGCGGCCATGGGCGACAAGATCGAGAGCAAGAAGTTCGCGGCCAGGGCGGGCGTCTCCACCGTGCCGGGCCATGTGGGCGAGATCGACGACACCGCCCACGCCGTGAAGATCGCCGAGGAGATCGGCTATCCGGTGATGATCAAGGCCTCGGCCGGCGGGGGCGGCAAGGGCATCCGCGTCGCCTGGAACCGCAAGGACGTGGAGGAGGGCTTCCCCGCCGTCCGTGCCGAGGCCAAGGCGAGCTTTGGCGACGACCGTATCTTCATCGAGAAGTTCATCGAGAGCCCGCGCCACATCGAGATCCAGGTGCTGGGCGACAAGCACGGCCATGTGGTCCACCTGTTCGAGCGCGAGTGCTCGATCCAGCGGCGCAATCAGAAGGTCATCGAAGAGGCCCCCAGCCCGCTGCTGGACGAGGCGACCCGCAAGGCCATGGGCGACCAGGCCGTCGCCCTCGCGCAGGCCGTGGGCTATGACTCGGCGGGCACGGTGGAGTTCGTCGCAGGCCAGGACCGCAGCTTCTTCTTCCTGGAGATGAACACCCGGCTGCAGGTGGAGCACCCGGTGACCGAACTGATCACCGGCGTCGACCTTGTCGAGCAGATGATCCGCGTCGCCGCCGGCGAGCCGCTGCCGTTCGCGCAAGGCGACCTGAAGATCGACGGCTGGGCGATCGAGAGCCGCATCTATGCCGAGGACCCCTATCGCGGCTTCCTGCCCTCCATAGGCCGGCTGGTGCGCTACAGCCCGCCGCAAGAAGGCAAGGTCGACGGCGCGGTGGTCCGCAACGATGCGGGCGTGCGCGAAGGCGACGAAATCTCGATGTTCTACGATCCGATGATCTCCAAGCTGTCGACCTGGGGCGCGACGCGGGAGGCCGCCATCGACGCCATGGGCGAGGCGCTGGAGCGCTTCCATATCGAGGGGCTGGGCCACAACGTGCCGTTCCTGGCCGCCGTGATGGACGAGCCGACGTTCCGCTCGGGCAAGCTGTCGACCAACTACATCAAGGACCAGTACCCGGAGGGCTTCCACGGCGCCGAGCCGGTCGATTTCCAGACCGATCTCTTCATCGCCGCGGCCTGCGCCATGCACCAGACGCTCAGCGACCGGGCCTGGCCCGGACGGGGACGCGCGGACTGGATCGTCACCCTTCGGGGCGCCGACCACCCGGTGCGGCTGAGCGGCGATGGGCGGACGACAAGCGTCGAACTGACAGAGGCGGGGCGAACCCTGACCCTGTCGGAGATCGACTGGCGGCCAGGCCTGCCCGTCTTCTCCGCGGTCCTCGACGGGCGGCCGTTCAGCGCCGCGGTTCGTCCGGCGGCCGAGGGCTTCGTCATCCGCCACCGCGCGGCCCAGGCGCGCGTGCTGGTGCTGACGCCCGTCTCGGCCGCCCTGCACAAGCGCCTGCCGCCGAAGAAGGCGGCCGACACGGCCAAGCTCGTGCTGTCGCCCATGCCGGGCCTGGTGGTGAGCCTGGCGGTGAAGGCGGGGCAGGAGGTCAAGAGCGGCGAGACCGTCGCTGTGATCGAGGCCATGAAGATGCAGAACATCATCCGGGCCGAGCAGGACGGCGTGGGGAAGGCGGTGGGCGCCAAGGAGGGCGACTCCGTCGCCGCCGACGAAGTGCTGGTGGAGTTCGCCTGAAGCGCGTTCCGATAAGTGCGCGCCGGTCATCGGACGAAACGCGCGGCGGTCGGAAACCTGGCGCGGCGATCTGATCCCATCAGATCGCGTCACGCTCTAAGGCGGGAACAGCGGGCCTTGGGGGCGGGTTTTCGGGGGGCGACAAACCCTTAGGAGACCCTCCCATGACCACGGATCCCGCCGACCGCACCGACATGCGCCTCATCGCCGCCGACAAGGTGGAGGGCGTCAGCGTCTACAACCCCGACGGCGAGAAGCTCGGCTCGGTCGAGAACATCTTCATCGACAAGATCTCCGGCCAGGCCGAGTTCGCCACGCTCGCCTTCGGCGGCGTTCTCGGCATGGGCGAAAAGCACTATCCGCTGCCCTGGTCGGTCCTGACCTACGACACCGACCAGGACGGCTTCGTCGTCGCCCTGGACAAGGAGACGCTGGAGAACGCGCCGGGCTATGACGAAGCCCGGCTGAACGCTCCCGACTATGGCTGGCGCGAGGAAGTCAGCGGCTACTACGGCGCCTCGATCTGAAGCGTCGGCGGTTCGGCCCGGGCGATCGGGCCGAACACCTGCTCGAAGCTGGCCCGCAGGGCGGCGTCGGCCTCGTCCATCGTCACCGGCAGGCCGAGGTCGACCAGGCTGGTTACCCCGTGTTCGGTGACGCCGCAGGGCACGATGCCGCCGAAGTGGGAGAGGTCCGGCTCGACGTTCAGCGAGACGCCATGGAAGGACACCCAGCGGCGCAGCTTCACCCCGATGGCGGCGATCTTGTCCTCCTGCGGCGGTTCGCCCGCCGTGCGGCGCTCCACCCAGACTCCCACCCGTCCGTCGCGGATCTGCCCCTCGACGTTGAACCGGGCCAGCGCCCCGATCACCCAGGCCTCCAGGGCCGCGACGAAGGCCCGCACGTCGCGGCGGCGGCGCGTCAGGTCCAGCATCACATAGGCCACCCGCTGGCCGGGGCCGTGATAGGTGAACTGCCCGCCGCGCCCGGTCTGGAAGACGGGAAAGCGTCCGGGCTCCAGCAGGTCCTCGGGCCGCGCCGAGACGCCGGCGGTATAGAGCGGCGGATGTTCCAGCAGCCAGACCAGTTCGCCCGCGCGCCCCTCGGCGATGGCCGCGGCGCGCGCCTCCATGGCCGCCACGGCTGCGGCGTAGTCCACGGGCGCATCGGATGTCGCCCAGCCCGCGGCGGCGCCATCCTCCCGCCCGAAGAGGAGGGGCTCGCATCCGGGGTTTAACGAGCGGTCAAGCATGATGCCTCAATGTGGGGGCCTGGCCGTCCGCCGCAAAGGCCGGCCCGGTGATGTGTCCAGGGGTGTGGGTTTGTCCAGTCAGGTCCAGTCGGTCAATGTCGAGATCTCGGGCGTGCTCGGCCGCGCATCCCTGCCGATGCAGCAACTCCTGCGCATGGGGCGGGGGGCGGTGATTCCCCTCGATGCGGGCGTCAACGAAGAGGTCTGGATCCTGGCCAACAACCACCCGGTCGCCCGGGGCGAAATCCAGATCAGCGACGAGAAGATCGCCATCGCCGTGACGCGCGAGGCCAACGTCTTCGACTATATGGCGGGCGGGGCGTAGGCGGACAAACTCCGCGCTTCACAAACGCGCGGCGGTTTGCTACCCCCCGCGCCTCACCACGAGCGGTCGTGGCGGAATTGGTAGACGCGCAGCGTTGAGGTCGCTGTGGGGCAACCCGTGGAAGTTCGAGTCTTCTCGACCGCACCAGTGAATCAGGATCATCAGCAACGGTAGATCGTCGAAGTCCGATAGGAGGTCAGCATGAGCCGCGACTTGGCCGACCCCGAAGACGAACTCGACATCGACGCCGAGACTGAGGAAGACCTGGAAGACCTCGCCCTCGGCGAGGACTATGCGCTCAATCCGCAATTCGTCTCCATGGTGGTCGACGCGGCCGACCGCGGCGATTCGGAGCGCCTGCGCGATCTCCTGAGCGCCCTGCATCCGGCCGACGTGGCCGACCTGATGGGCTTCCTGTCGGCCGACTATCGCGAGGAGGTGCTGCCGCACCTCGATCCCGAGGCGCTGGCCGAAATCCTCTCCGAGATGGACCACGAGATCCGCGAGGAGGTCCTCGAGGCGGTGGCGCCCGAGACGCTGGCGCGGGCCCTGGGCGAGCTCGATTCCGACGATGCGGCCGATGTGGTGGACGACCTGGAGGCCGACAAGCGGGCCCAGGTGCTGGCCGCCATGCCCGAGACCGAGCGCGCCGCCATCGAGAGCGCGCTCTCCTATGGCGAGGAGACGGCCGGCCGCCTGATGCAGCGCGAGGTCGTCGCCGCCCCGCAGTTCTGGAGCGTCGGCCAGGCCATCGACCACTTCCGGCGCGAGGCCGACGACCTGCCGGAGCTGTTCTTCGACGTCTATGTGGTCGATCCGTCCTACCACCCCGTCGGCGCGGTGCCGATCAGCACGCTGCTGAGGTCAAAGCGCGACACGCCGCTCGCCCAGATCATGGAGTCGATCTCCGAAATCCCGGTCGACATGGACCAGGAGGAGGTCGCCTACATCTTCGACAAGTACCACCTGATCTCGGCCCCGGTCGTCGAGCCGGGCGGCCGCCTCGTGGGCCAGATCACCGTCGACGACATCGTCGGCGTCATCCACGAGGAGAGCCAGGAGGACATCCTGGCCCTGGCCGGCGTGTCCGACGCCGGGCGCAACGCCGACGTCATGGACATCGTCCGTTCGCGCCTGCCTTGGCTTCTGCTGAACACCCTGACCGCGGCCCTGGCCGTCTCCGTCATCCAGGCTTTCCAGGGCGAGATCGCCCAGGTGGTGACGCTCGCCGTGCTGATGCCCATCGTCGCCTCGCTGGGCGGCAACGGCGCCACCCAGACCCTGACCGTGGCGGTGCGCGCCCTGGCCAGCCGGGAGCTCTCGGCCTTCAACGCCGTGCGCACCGTCGGACGGGAAATGCTGGTCGGGCTGCTCAACGGGTCCATTCTCGCGATCGTCACCGGCGCGGCCGTCTACGCGCTCTTCCGAGACTTAGGGCTGTGCATCGCCTTCGCCGCGGCGCTGGTGATCAACATGTTCATGGCCTCGGTGGCCGGCGCGCTGGTGCCCCTGGCGCTCGACCGCATGGGGCGCGACCCTGCCGTTTCCTCGGCCGTCTTCGTCACCTTCGTGACCGACTTCACGGGCTTTTTCGCCTTCCTCGGCCTGGCGGCCCTCATCCTGTTGTAGCCGGCCCCTATCTTGCGGTTGGGAGGGCGGACCCTGCGTTCGTGTCCCAACTTGGATCAGGACGGTCATGAAACCGCGTCACCAGATCTCCCGCGCCGCGATCGAGCTGATCAAGCGGTTCGAGGGCTACCGCGCCAAGGCGGCCCGGCTGCCGGACGGCCGCTGGACGATCGGCTATGGCCACACGCTGACCGCCCGCGAGGGCGCCGAAGTCTCGGAAAAGGACGCCGAGGCCCTGCTGCTCTACGACCTGATCTCGGTCGCCCACACGGTCAACGAGCTGACCTACACGCCGCTGAACCAGAACCAGTTCGACGCCCTCTGCTGCTTCGCCTTCAACATCGGCCTCGAGAACTTCCGCCGCTCGGCCGTCCTGCGCCGGCTCAACGAGGGCCAGCTGCTGCAGGCCGCCTGCGGCATGGAGCTGTGGCGCAAGGCCGATTTCGAGGGCGAGCGGATCGTCATCGACGCCCTGGTCCGCCGCCGCGCGGCCGAGAAGACGCTTTTCCTGACGCCCATGGACGGCTGGGTGCCGGCGCCCTCGCCGGTGCTGCGTCCCAATGTGGACGCCGACATCGCCGGCGTCGTGCCGCGCCAGACGCCGGTGGCGGTGCGGGCGGCTCTGGAAGGCGTCGAGGCCATCGCCGTGCGCGACCCCCAGGCCACGCCGCCGCTGCCGTCGCCGCCCGACGAGGACGAGGCGGAGGCGAGCCCCGCCCAGGCCGCGGCCGCGGCCGTCAGCTACCGCCTGCAGGCCATCTTCCGAGAGGAGCCGAAGGCCGCGGACGAGCCCGCCCCCGCGACGGAAGCCGAGCCGGAACCTGCCGCCCAGGCGGAAGCCGCGCCGCCGCCGCCCGTGGACGTCCCGCCGGAGATCGCCGCGGTCGAAGCCCTGGTCGAGGCGCCGGCCGCGTCCGACTCCGAGGGGGAGACCGTCCCCGGCGAGCCGGCGATCGAGCCTGCGCCGACGACGGAAGCGCCCCCCGAGCCGGATCTGAGCGCGCCGCCGCCGCCGGCTCCCATGGCCATGGGCGGGGGCGGGCGCGCCTTCGTCCTGACGCCGCCCGAGGAGGCGCCCGAGGCCGAGACGCCGGCGGCGCCCCTCCGGGAGGACGCCGACCGCGCCGACGAGAGCGCGGCCGGGCCGAGCCTGTTCGATCGTCCGCAACCCGCCAACGACCCGCTCGAGACGCCGCAGGCGCCCAGCGCCGGCGAGGCCGACATCGTGCGTTTGGTGCAGGAGGATGACCGGCACGCGTCGATCATGACCTTCGAACCCCTGCCGCCGGCCGACCGGAAGGCGGGCCTGGCCAGCCTCGTCACCCTGGCCGCGTCCGGCCTGGCGCTCTTCGCCGGCGGTCTTTTCTGGGCCTTCAATGCGCGGGCGAACGAGGGGGGGCTGGTCAGTCCCCTGACCGTCGGCTGGATCGCCGGCATCGTCGGCGTCGCCCTGTTCGGCCTGGCGGCCTACCTCGTCCTGCAGCGGCTGAGCGGCGAGCCGGGGGACGAGGACGAAGGCTACAACTAGAGCGATAACCGGTTCCCACCTATCGGACCGCGTTATGCGCACAGCGAGCCGGCTCCGCGGCGCTTTCACGGGGCAGGACTTCGCCGGGGCGGGCGCAGCGAGGGTGATTTCGGCCCTCGCTGCGCGTTTGCGTGCATGCTACTTGCTTGGCCATGATCCCGAACCATGGTCCCACCCTCGAATTCGGGCTCGGCGAGACCGCCGACGCCATCCGCGACACCACGGCCCGCTTCGCCGCCGCCGAAATCGCGCCGCGCGCCGTCGAGATCGACGAATCGAACAGCTTCCCGCGCGAACTTTGGCCCGCCATGGGCGCTCTTGGCCTGCACGGGCTGACCGTCGAGGAGGAGTTCGGCGGCCTGGGGCTCGGCTATCTCGAGCACGTCGTGGCGATGGAGGAGGTGAGCCGCGCCTCGGCCTCCATCGGCCTGTCCTACGGCGCCCACTCCAATCTCTGCGTGAACCAGCTCCGCCGCTGGGGCTCTGACGAGCAGAAGCGCCGCTACCTGCCGCGCCTGATCACCGGCGAGCATGTGGGCGCCCTGGCCATGAGCGAGGCGGGCGCCGGCTCCGACGTCGTCTCGATGCGCCTGCGGGCCGAGCGACGCGGCGACCGCTACGTGCTGAACGGGACCAAGTTCTGGATCACCAACGGGCCGCACGCCGACGTGCTGGTGGTCTACGCCAAGACCGAGCCGGAGGCCGCCAGCCGCGGCATCAGCGCCTTCCTCATCGAAAAGGACTTCAAGGGTTTCCGCTGCGCCCAGAAGCTCGACAAGATGGGTATGCGCGGCTCCGACACCGGCGAGCTCGTCTTCGAGGACTGCGAGGTGCCGGAGGAAAACGTGCTGGGGCCCGCAAACGGCGGGGGCGGCGTCCTGATGAGCGGACTCGATTATGAGCGCACGGTGCTCTCCGGCGGTCCGCTCGGCATCATGCAGGCCTGCCTCGACGTGGTGCTTCCCTATGTGCGCGAGCGGAAACAGTTCGGGACGCCGATCGGCTCGTTCCAACTGATGCAGGCCAAGGTGGCCGACATGTACGTCGCCCTGAACTCGGCGCGAGCCTATGTCTATGCCGTGGCCAAGGCGTGCGATGCGGGGATGACCACCCGCTTCGACGCGGCCGGCGCCATCCTGATGGCCTCGGAGAATGCGGTGAAATGCGCCCTGGAAGCCATCCAGGCCCTCGGCGGCGCCGGCTACACCCGTGACTATCCCGTGGAGCGGCTGCTGCGCGACGCCAAGCTCTACGACATCGGCGCCGGCACCAACGAGATCCGGCGCTTCCTGATCGGCCGGGAGCTGATCGGCGCGTGAGGGCCGCGGCGGCCGCGCTCGCTCTTGTCCTGGGCGGCTGCGCGGCCGCGCCGCGCGAGGCCTGCGCGCCGGACGGGCGGCCGGGGGAGGTCGCCCAGCGCTTCTTCGGACGCAACATCGGCGACCGGCCCGGCGTCAGCGAAGCGGATTTCGAAGCCTTTCTGGACGCCGAGGTCACGCCCCGGTTTCCCGGCGGCCTCACCCAGGTCGCGGCGGCCGGGCGCTGGCGCGGCGGCGACGGCCAGGTGCGGCGCGAGCCGTCCTTCCTCGTGGTGATCGCCGTCGAGGACGGGCTCGATCGGGACGCCCTGCGCCAGGTGCGCGACGCGTACCGGCGGCGGTTCTCCCAGGACGCGGTTCTGCAACTCACGACGCCGGCCTGCATGGCGTTCTGAGGCCGCATCGTCGGGAACCCGACATCGGGCGGACCGGTTTTCGTCCGGTGACCCGAAGAGGAGACCTCCCCATGCGCAAGACCCTGATCGCCGTTCCGCTCGCCCTCTCGGCCCTGGCCCTGGCGGCCTGCGGCACCACCACGACCCAGCGTGCGGCGACCGGCGCCCTCGGCGGCGCGGCTATCGGCGGCGCCGTCAGCGGCGATGTCGAAGGCGCCCTGGCCGGCGCGGCCATCGGCGGCGTCGCCGGCGCGGCGACCACCCCGCGCTGAACCTGGGCGGGCCCGCGCCCGCCGATCCGCCGGGCAACGAAAAGGGGCCGCTCCCTCGCGGGAGCGGCCCCTCCATTGTCGGCCCGCAGCGCGGCGGCCCGCAACCTTTCGAGCGCTTAAGCGCGAGCCTCGAGGGAGGCCCAGGCCACGGTCACCGACTGCGACGAATGACAATGAGACACTGGATCACCTCCTTTCAGTTGTTGAACGACACCAGCAATATGGGTCGGGAATCCTCCGGGTGCAAACGCCGCCGTGGCGCCTGCGGCGTCCTGCCCATCCGTGAGGCGCCCGATCAGCGCCGGCGGCGGGTCGACTTCTCGGCCTGGGTGGGGCGACGGCGCAGTTCGGTCACCGGCTCTTTCAGGCGGTCGAGGGCGGCGGCCATCGCTTCGTAGCCGGCCGCCACCGCTGGGTCGTAGGCTTCCCAGTTGCGGATCTCGACCCCCGTCACGTCCGGGGTCACCAGCAGGTCGACCGATTCGCGCGCCGCCTGCAGGTCGCGGCCCGTCGGCACGGTGGCCGCACGCATCAGCAGGGAGACGATCGGCGGGCCCTGGCGCCACGCCCCGGAGAAGATCCAGCGCCAGACCGACTCGGGCCGCGCGACGTCGCGCGCGGTGATGCTGCGGCCCCGCGTCACGTCGATGCCGATGACGGGGCCCAGGTGGAGCGCGCTCATCACGTCGGCCGGGAAGTTGTTCAGCACGGCGCCGTCCACCAGCACCTCCTCGCCCTGGGTCGCAGGCGGCATGACGCCGGGCAGGGCGATGGTGGCGCGAAGGGCGTCGACGAGCCGTCCGCTGCGATGGACCTGATAGGCGCCGGTGGTCAGATTGGACGAGACCGCGAAGAAGGGCAGCCAGAGGTCCGAGATCCGGGTGTCGCCGAAGTGCTCGTAGAGGCGTTCGCGCACCTTCTCCCCCCGCGTCATCGCCAGCAGCGGGAAGGCGATGTCGTCCAGCGGGCTGGAGGCCACGAAGGCCTCGCGGATCCGCCGGGCGGCCTCGGCGTCGGACCAGCCCATGCCCAGGCCCGCCGCCACGATGGCCCCCATGGACGAGCCGCCGACGAAGTCGATGGGCACGCCGCGCTCGCGCAGGGCGCGGATCGCGCCCACATGGGCGTAGGCCCGCGCCCCGCCGCCCGACAGCACCAGGCCGACCGAGCGTCCCGTAAGGACACGCGCCAGCCGGGCGGCGTCCTCCTCGTCGTCGCGGCGCATGTGGAAGAGGCGCGCCGGCTGGGCGGCCGCGACCCAGGCCTCGGAATTGCGTGGCGCCGCGCTCTGGCGTGGATGCATCAGGATCAGGTCGACCAGCTGGTGAGCCTGCAGCGGCTGCGCGGGGTGCAGCACGATGTTGTCGGGCGGCCGCGCCGAGACCCGCCCGATGCGGAAGAGGCGGTCCACCTGCCGCGCCACCACCGCCCGCCAGCCGTGGTCCTCGCCCTCGGCGGCGTAGAGGACGAAGTCGTGGGCGCGCTCGACCTCGGAATACCACTCGGTGGGGGCCATGGCCGCTTCGGCGCCGACGACCGTGACCGTATAGCCCTGGCGCATGATGTGGCGGGCGATCCGCTCGACCGCGGGCCGCACCGCCACAGGTTCGCCCACGGTGACGAAGCCGTAGACCGAGGGCTCGGCGCCGGAGGTGCGCAGCGGCGTGCGCCGCGTGCGCTGGATGATCAGCTGGGCGATCTCCAGCATGACGTGCGGGTCGTCCTCGGCGGCGTCGAGAAACAGGTCGCGGGGCAGGGCGAAGATCTCGGAATCGCGCAGGGCCACCACGCGCGCCGTGTGGGGGCCGCCGGACAGCAGCGACATCTCCCCGGCCGGCTCGCCGGGCCGGATGACGCCCAGAAACTCCGGCTCGTGGCCCTCCTCGTGGCGGAAGACGCCCAGCCGTCCTGCACGGAGGAAGAAGAGCTGGTCGGCCGGATCGCCCGGTTCGAACAGCACGCTGCCCCCCGGTAGGGAAAACCAGACCGCATCGCCCTCCAACTGTTCCTCGGTGAACAGCTGGGCGAGCGCGGAGTCGCTGGGGATGTCAGGCAGGCTGGCCACGGCGACGGAGCCTAGCGCGGGGCCGCGGGGACGGCTATGCCAGGACCATGACGAGGCTTTCTTCCTCCATCGACCGGCAATCCGAGGCATTTCAGACCCAGGCGGCGCAAAATCGCGACTTGGTCGACCAGCTTCGAACGCGAACGGCGCAAGCTGCGCTCGGCGGGCCGGAGGCCTCGCGCCAGCGCCATGAGTCGCGGGGCAAGCTGCTGCCGCGGGACAGGGTGATGCGTCTGCTCGATCCCGGCGCGCCCTTCCTGGAGGTCGGCGCCCTGGCGGCCTTCGGCCTCTATGACGACGAGGCGCCGGGCGCGGGCGTCATCGCCGGCGTCGGGCGGGTCTCCGGCCGCGAGGCGATGATCGTGGCCAACGACGCCACGGTGAAGGGCGGCGCCTACTTCCCGATGACGGTGAAGAAGCATCTGCGGGCCCAGGAGATCGCCCTGCAGAACCGTCTGCCCTGCATCTATCTGGTGGATTCCGGCGGGGCCAACCTGCCGCACCAGGCCGAGGTCTTCCCCGACCGCGACCACTTCGGCCGCATCTTCTTCAACCAGGCCCAGATGAGCGCGGCGGGCATCGCCCAGATCGCCTGCGTCATGGGCTCCTGCACCGCCGGCGGCGCCTATGTGCCGGCCATGTCCGACGAGACGGTGATCGTCCGCAACCAGGGCACCATCTTCCTGGGCGGCCCGCCGCTGGTGAAGGCCGCCACCGGCGAGGTGATCAGCGCCGAGGAGCTGGGCGGCGCGGACACCCATGGCCGCCGGTCCGGCGTCGTCGATCACGTGGCCGAGAACGACGAGCACGCGCTTTCCATCGTCCGCTCCATCGTCGCCAATCTGAACACCACCAAGGCCGTGGACATCGCGCTCGCCGAGCCCAGGCCGCCCGCCTTCGATCCCGAAGAGCTGTACGGCCTGATCCCGTCGGATGTGCGCGCGCCCTATGACGTGCGCGAGGTGATCGCCCGCATCGTCGACGGCTCGGAGTTCGACGAGTTCAAGGCGCTCTATGGCGCGACGCTCGTCTGCGGCTTCGCCCGCATCTGGGGCTATCCGGTGGCCATCCTGGCCAACAATGGCGTGCTCTTCTCCGAGAGCGCCCTGAAGGGCGCGCACTTCATAGAACTGGCCTGCAAGCGGCGGATTCCGCTGGTCTTCCTGCAGAACATCTCAGGCTTCATGGTCGGCGGGAAGTACGAGGCCGGCGGCATCGCCAAGGACGGCGCCAAGCTGGTCACGGCGGTCGCCTGCGCCGAGGTCCCGAAGTTCACCGTCCTGATCGGCGGCTCCTTCGGGGCCGGCAACTACGGCATGTGCGGACGGGCCTATTCCCCCCGCTTCCTGTGGACCTGGCCCAACAGCCGCAACAGCGTCATGGGCGGCGAACAGGCGGCCAGCGTGCTGGCCACCATCCGCCGCGACGGGCTGGAGGCGCGGGGCGAAGAGTGGTCGGCCGAGGACGAGGCGGCCTTCAAGGCCCCGGTGCGGGCGCGCTACGAAGAGGAGGGCGACCCCTATTTCGCCACCGCGCGCCTGTGGGATGACGGTATCATCGACCCGGCCCAGACGCGCGACGTCCTTGGGCTGTCGATTTCTGCGGCGCTGAACGCGCCCGTACCGGAGACGCGGTTCGGCGTCTTCCGCATGTGATGGAGCAAGGCTGATGACCAATCCGATCGTCGATCCGCTGGTCGAGGGCGTCGACACCGACGCCGCCTCGAAGCTGGTCCGGCTGGAGGCCTCGGGCGAGGGCGTGGCCGTGGTGACCATCAACCGGCCCGAGAAGAAGAACGCCTTCGACGCGCCCCTCATCCGCGCGCTCTCCGAGGCCTTCGAGACGCTGCAGGGCGCCGAGCACGTGCGGGTGGTCTTCGTCCGCGGGGCGGGCGGAACCTTCAGCGCCGGGGCGGATCTCGCCTGGATGCGCGACGCCATCGACTACAGCGAGAGCGACAATCGCGACGCCGCCATGGCCATGGCCCAGATGCTGAAGAACCTCTGGGACGTTCCGGCCCTGACCGTCGCCCTGGTGGAGGGCGGCGCCTTCGGCGGCGGGGCGGGGCTGGTCGCCGCCTGCGACATGGCCATCGCCAAGGCCGACGCCAAGTTCGCCTTCTCCGAGGTCAAGCTCGGCATCGTGGCCGCCACCATCAGCCCCTATGTGGTCGCCGCCATCGGCCCGCGCACCGCCCGCGGACTTTTTGGCACCGGCCGCGCGTTCGACGCCGCCCACGCCGAGAAGATCGGTCTGGTCACCGAGGTGGTCGCCGACGAGGCGGCCCTGGAGGCGGCCATGGAGCAGCTGATCGACGGCATGCTCGCCTGCGGCCCCGTGGCCGTCGCCGAGTCCAAGCGCATCGTCGACCGCGTCACCCACGAACGGATCGACCGCGGCGTCATGGAGGACACCGCCCGCACCATCGCCCGCGTGCGGGTGAGCGAGGAAGGCCAGGAAGGCGTTCGCGCCTTCCTCGAGAAGCGCAAGCCGCGTTGGGCCGAATGATCCGCAGCCTGCTGGTCGCCAACCGGGGCGAGATCGCGCGGCGCATCTTCCGCACCGCGCGGCGGATGGGCGTCTCGACCATCGCCATCTATTCCGACGCCGACGCCTGGGCGCCGCACGTGCGCGAGGCCGACCGCGCCGTGCGTGTGGGGCCGGCGGCCGCAGCGCAGAGCTATCTGAACGTCGAGGCCGTGCTGGCCGCCGCGCGCGAGGCCGGCGCCGAGGCGATCCATCCCGGCTACGGCTTCCTGTCGGAGAACGCCGCCTTCGCCGAGGCGGTCATGGCGGCGGGGCTCGTCTGGGTCGGCCCGCCGCCGGCCGCCATCCGCGCCATGGGTCTGAAGGACGCGGCCAAGGCGCTGATGGCGGAGGCGGGGGTGCCCGTTACGCCGGGCTATCTGGGCGAGGACCAGAGCGCCGCGCGGCTGGCCGCCGAGGCCGAGCGCATCGGCTTCCCGGTGCTGATCAAGGCGGTGGCCGGCGGCGGCGGCAAGGGCATGCGCAAGGTCGAGGACGCCGCCGGCTTCGCCGAAGCTTTGGGCGCGGCCC
>CAYQPL010000023.1:18541-26617 GCA_964419395.1 uncultured Phenylobacterium sp.
CGTCACCAGAAGGTCATCGAGGAAGCGCCCGCGCCCGGCATGACCGAAGACGTCCGCCAGGCCGTCTGCGCCGCCGCGGTGCGCGCCGCCCAGGCCGTCGACTATGTCGGCGCCGGCACGGTGGAGTTCATCGCCGACGCCAGCGAGGGCCTGCGCGCCGACCGCATCTGGTTCATGGAGATGAACACCCGGCTGCAGGTGGAGCATCCGGTGACCGAGGCCGTCACGGGCCAGGATCTGGTGGAGTGGCAGCTGCGGGTCGCCGCCGGCGAGCCCCTGCCGCTCTCCCAGGACGAGATCGGCCTGTCGGGCTGGGCCATGGAGGCGCGCCTCTATGCCGAGAACCCGGCCACGGGCTTCCTGCCGTCCACCGGCGAGCTGGAGCATTTCGTGCTGCCGGGCGGCGTGCGCATCGATTCCGGCGTCGACGCGGGGGGCGTGGTCAGCCCGCATTACGATCCGATGATCGCCAAGCTGATCGCCCGCGGCGAGACCCGCGAGGCCGCCGCCGCCGCCCTGGCCGAGGCCTGCGCCGAGGTGGAGGTCTGGCCGGTGCGCACCAACGCCGGCTTCCTGGCCCGCTGCCTGGTCGAGCCCGACTTCCTCGCCGGGGAGGTGGACACCGGCTTCATCGGCGCGCGCCTGGAGGCGCTGGCGACGCCGCCTGCGCCCAGCGAAACGGCGCTGGCCGCCGCCGCGCTCGGGCGCCTGGCCGGTGAGGAGCCGAGCCCCTCCGACCCCCACTCGCCCTGGCGGGCGCTTACCGGCTTTCGTCTGAACGCGGCCCCGGCGCAGACCGTGCGGCTCTATCGCGACGGCGAGCCCGTCGAGGCGCCGATCCCCCGCGAGGGCCTCGGCGCGGACGTGCTGCTGGCCCGGGACGGCCGGATCGTCGTCTTCGAGGCGGGCGAGGCCCACGCCTTCGAGGCGGTCGCGCCGCAGGCCACGGGCGGCGAGGGCGCGACCGGCGACGGCGCCATCACCTCGCCCATGCCGGGCAAGGTGGTGGCGGTCAGCGTCGAAGCCGGCCAAAGCGTCAGCCGCGGTCAGACCCTGGTGACGCTGGAGGCCATGAAGATGGAGCATGCGCTCGCCGCGCCCTTCGACGGCGTGGTGGAGACCCTGTCCGTGGCGGCCGGCGACCAGGTTTCCGAGGGGCTGGTGATGGTGCGGCTGGCGCCGGCGGCCTAGATAGGCGCCATGCCTCTGCACATCATCAAGCTCTGCGTCGGCTGCGATACGGTCGAGGAACTGCTCGACTGGCGCAAATCCCAGGCGGCGGCCGGCCAGCCCTGGATCCTGCGCACCCGCCAGACGCCCAAGCGGGCGGCCGAGGTGATCGAGGGCGGCTCCCTCTACCGCGTCTACAAGGGCGTCGTCCTGTCCCGGCAGCTCATCCTGGACGTCACGACGGTGGGCGAGGGGCCAGACGCCCGCTGCGAAATGGTGCTGGACGAGACGGTGGTGCGCGTCGCGCCGACGCCCCGGCGCGCCTTCCAGGGCTGGCGCTATCTGGAGGCCAAGGACGCGCCGCCCGACCTGGAGGGCGAGGTGGCCGACTCGGTGCCGCCGGAGCTGGCGCGACAACTGCGCGAAGCCGGCGTCTGGTAACGGCCTTTACGCCGCCATGTTGTCGATGAGCCGGGTCTTCCCCAGGAAGGCGGCGGCGAGGATGCGCGCGGGGCCGGCGAACGGGCCCGGGCCGGGATGGCTCAGGTCCTCGGCGTGGCGCACCTCGAAATAGTCGATCTTCTCGAAGCCGTAGCGTTCCAGGGCCGCCCGGCCCGTGGCCTCCACCTGCTCGACGCTGGCGCCGCCGCGCAGGCGCTCGCCCGCATCCTTCAGGGCGAGGTTGAGCCGGCCGGCGATCTGCCGCTGCTCGGGCGTCAAATAGGCGTTGCGGGAGGACAGCGCGAGGCCGTCGGCGTCCCGCGCCGTGGGCGCGCCGACGATCTCCACCGGCAGGTCGAGATCGCAGACGAGCCGGCGGATGACCTGCAGCTGCTGATAGTCCTTCTCGCCGAACACCGCGACGTCGGGCTGCGCCTGGGTGAGCAGCTTGGAGACGACCGTGGCGACGCCCTCGAAATGGCCGGGGCGCGCGGCGCCGTCCAGCGGCTCGGAGACGCCCGAGACGCTCACCCGGGTGGCGAAGCCCTGCGGATACATCTCCGGCACGGTCGGCGCGTAGAGAAGGTCGCAGCCGGCCGAGGCGAGCAGGGCGGCGTCGCCCGCCTCATTGCGGGGATAGCGGTCGAAGTCCTCGTTGGGGCCGAACTGCGTCGGATTGACGAAGACGCTGGCCAGAACTCTGTCGGCCTTCGCCTTGCTCAGGCGCACCAGCGACAGGTGGCCCTCGTGCAGGGCGCCCATGGTGGGCGCCATCGCCACCCGCAGGCCCTGGGCCTTCCAGGCGCGGACCTGGGCGCGGAGGTCGGCCACGGTGCGCACGATCGGCAGGGGCGGGGCGGTCATGGCGGCGGACTCCCATCCAGAAGAACAGGGCGCGCTTATGGCCGAGCGGGCGGGGTGCGTCCATCCGTCCACAACCGGCCAGGGGTCCTCCGTTGACGCGGCGGCTTCGTAAGCGTCTCGTTAACCTAAAGGAATCGGCCCGGGCCGAATCGATGGAGCACGGACACATGTCCCAACCCCGCGTGATCGTCGTCGGAAACGAAAAGGGCGGCGCCGGCAAATCCACCATCGCGCTGCACCTGGCGGTGGCCCTGATGTATGGCGGCGCCAAGGTGGCGGTGCTCGATCTCGACCTGCGGCAGCAGTCGATGGGCCATTTCTTCGCCAACCGCCGCGCCTGGCTGGCCGCCAACGAGGCCGAGGCGCCGATGCCGCTCGAGTTCCCGCTGGGGGTCGAGCTGGCGACGGCGACCGACGGCGAGGCGCTGGCCGCCTTCAACGCCGCCTTCGAGGCCGCGCGCGAGGCCGCCGACTTCGTCCTGATCGACACGCCCGGCGGCGATACGGCGATCTCGCGGGCCGCCCACGGCCTCGCCGATCTGATCGTGACGCCCATGAACGACAGCTTCGTCGACTTCGACATGCTGGGCGTGGTCGATCCCGTCAGCCTCGATCTCAAGCGGCCGGGTCTTTATTCCGTGACGGTCTGGGACAGCCGCAAGGCGCGGGCCGCGGCCGACGGCCGGTCCATCGACTGGGTCGTGCTGCGCAACCGTCTGGCGCCCACCGAGGCGCGCAACCGCCGGCGCCGGGACGAGCGGGTGAAGGCGCTGTCGCGCCGGGTGGGCTTCCGCGTCGGCCCTGGCCTGCGCGACCGGGTCATCTATCGCGAGCTCTTCCCCTTCGGCCTGACCATCGCCGACCTGTCGCCGGCCATCCGGCCGGTGGCCATCTCGCTGCAGCACGTCGCCGCCCGCCAGGAGCTGCGCGCCCTGATCGGCGCGCTCGGCCTCTCCGAGGTGACCGGCCAGACCCTGATGGCGGCCGAATAGGCTCATGCTCTATCTGGCCCTGGGCGCCGCGGCCCTGGCCTTCTTCGTCTGGCTGGGGCGCGGCAAGCCGCTCTTCGGACGCCGCGAATGGCGCATCGCCGCCGGCGTCGGGGCCATCGCCGCCTTCGCCGCGGCGGCCTTCCTGGCCGTGCGCGGCGGCTGGGTCTTCGCGCCTGTCCTGATCGTCATCGGCCTGTGGCTGGCCATGAGCACGCGGGGGCAGGGCGTCGCCGCCGGAAAGCCCGCAGCGCCCCGTGGCGGCATGAGCGCCGAGGACGCCCGCGCCATACTGGGCGTGGAGGCCGATGCAGGGCCGGAGGAGATCCAGGCGGCCTATACGCGCCTGATGCGCCGCACCCATCCGGACGCGGGCGGCTCGGCCGGCCTGGCCGCCCAGCTCAACGCCGCGCGGGACCGGCTGCTGAAGGGCTGAGCCGGCCTCACGCCGGGTCGATCACCATGCAGGCCTGGCGCTTGGCCTTCAGCACCTCGCAGGCGGCGCGGGCCTTGTCCTCGCTCATGCCGGTGAAGCGGGCGCGGTAGAAGCCGCTGCTCGGATCGGTGACCATCGTCTCGGCGCCGGCGAAGGCCTCGCCGAAGCGGCGGCGGGTCAGCTTCAGCTGGTCCTGGGCCAGGGCCTTGGACTTGAAGGCGCCGACCTGCACCTGCCACTGGCCCGCCGGCTCGGCCTTGTGGGCCGGGGCGGAGGGGGCCGGGGGCGGCGGAGCCGAGGCCAGCACGATCTTCAGGCCGTCCTGATCGGCGTCGCCCTGCTCGCGGGAGGGGCGCAGGATCTCGCCGTCGGGCGCGGGCTCGAACAGGTTCTGGGCGACGGTGATGCGTTCGCCGCGGGCGCGGCGGCTGGCGACGTTGAAGCCGGTCAGCAGCAGGTCCTCGGCATGGTTGTCGCGGGCCGCCGTCGAGGCGCCCCCCAGCACGACCACGATCAGGCGGCGATTGTCGCGCACGCCGGAGATGGCGATGTTGTAGCCCGAGGCGTTGGTGTAGCCGGTCTTCAGCCCGTCGACGCCGGCCACGCGCCCCAGCAGGTTGTTGTGCCCCCGGATCGTCGTGCCGCGGAAGCTGAACTGGGTGCGGGCGAACAGGCTGTAGTACTGCGGGAAGTCCCGCATGATCGCCCGCGACAGGACGGCCAGGTCGCGCGCCGAGGAGACCTGGCGGCTGTCGGGCAGGCCCGAGGCGTTCACGAAGGTCGTCGAATCCATGCCGAGTTCACGGGCCCGCAGCGTCATGAGCGCGGCGAAGCGCGCCTCGCTGCCGCCCAGGCGCTCGGCCACGGCGATGGCCACGTCGTTGGCCGACTTGATGGCCAGCGCGTTCATCGCCTCTTCCACCGTGATGGAATCGCCGGCCTTCACATAGAGCTTGGTGGGCGAGGCGGCGGCGGCCCGGGCCGAGAAGGGGATCTTGTCGTCGAGGTCCATCCGCCCGGCGGCCAGCTCCTCGAACAGCAGGTAGAGGGTCATCACCTTGGTGATGGAGGCCGGATAGCGCGGGCTGTCGGCGCGCTTGGCGTAGAGCACCTCGCCCGACTCGGCGTCCACCACGATGGAGGCGTATTTGGGCTGCTGCGCGGGCAGCTGGAGGTAGGGGATCTGGGCCTGGGCGGCGGGCGCCGCGGCGAGGCCGAGGGTCGCTGCAAGAGCGAAGAAGCCGGCGAGAATCTGGCGGCGGGCGCGTTGGAACATCGCTTCGTCCGTCATGTCTTGGGTTTGCCGACGACCCCCCGAGGCCGCCGATGACGAAAACCTAGCATGGCATGTCGCACCTTGCGTGACGGTAAACACCTGTTGAGGATCGAATTTGTCGCAGCCTACGCCTGGGGGGCGAGGGTCTGCTTATTGTGCGCTGCACAATTCGACATTGACTGCTGCGGTGCAACATGGGATGTTGCGCCTGCGTAAAGCTTACCGCCCCCATCCTGCGCCGCCCCGCGCCCCGCTTCGAAGGAGTTCAGCCATGGCCGCCGCCGCTGAAACCGCCAAGACCGCCACCGAACAGTTCACCCTGGCCGGCAACCTGGCCTTCAAGGACGCGATCGAGAAGTCGCTCGCCGCCCTGGCCGAGACCAACACCTATTCGAAGAAGAACCTGGAAGCGATGGTCGCCTCGACCACCGCCGCCGCCAAGGGCGCCGAGGCGCTGGGCGCCCAGGCCATGGCCTATTCGAAGAAGAACATCGAAGACCAGATGGCCGCCGCCAAGTCGCTGTCCTCGGCCAAGAGCCTGCAGGAAGCGATGGAGCTGCAGACCGCCTACACCAAGAGCGCCCTCGAGACCTACATGGCCGAGATGAGCCGGATGTCCGAGATCGTGACCGCCGCGATGAAGGACTCGATGAAGCCGCTCAACGAGCGCGTGACCGCCACGGTCGAGCGCTTCCAGGCCGCCCGCTAAGGCGCCCGGCGCGTCAGCGCCGGAGGTTCAGACTGTCGAAGGCCCGGTCCCATGCGGACCGGGCCTTTTCTGTTGCGAGAGCCGGCGGTACAGACTGAGGCCATGTCCACCGTCGAAGAACGCCTGGGCGCCGTCGGCGTCCGGCTGCCCGAACCCGTCGCCCCCGTCGCCAACTATGTCCCCTTCGTGAGGGCCGGCGCGCTGCTCCACATCTCCGGTCAGGTCTCCGTCGACGCCTCGGGCGGGGTGAAGGGGACCCTCGGCCAGGAGGTGGACCTGGAGACCGGGCGCTACGCCGCGCGGCTCTGCGCCATCAACCTGATCGCCCAGATGAAGGCGGCCTGCAACGGCGACCTCGGCCGGGTGGTTCGGGTGGTCAAGCTGGGCGGCTTCGTCCAGGCCGGACCCGACTTCTTCGACATCCCCCAGGTGGTGAACGGCGCCTCGGACCTGATGGTCGACGCCTTCGGCGACATCGGCCGGCACGCCCGTTCGGCGGTGGGCGTCTACCGCCTGCCGATGAACTTCGCCGTCGAAGTCGACGCGGTGGTGGAGGTCTCGTGAGGGACCGCTTCGGCGAGGCCTGGGATCTTCTCTTCCACCCGCCGGTGGCCCATCGCGGCCTGTGGCGGCCGGACAGCGCGCCGGAGAATTCGTTGGGCGCCTTCCACGCCGCCTGCGCCGCCGGCTACGGCATCGAGCTGGACGTCCAGATCTCGGCCGACGGCGAGGCCATGGTCTTCCACGACGACAGCCTGGAACGGATGACGGGGGAGGCCGGCCGCCTGCGCGACCGCACCTGCGACGACCTGCAGCAGCTCCGGCTCAAAGGGACGGACGAGACCATCCCGACGCTGACCGAGACCCTGGCCCTGATCGGCCACAAGGCCATGGTGCATGTGGAGCTGAAGACCCCCTGGGGCGAGGTCGGGCCGCTGGAGCGGCGGGTTCACGAGATCATTGCAGACCATGCCGGGCCGCTCTGCGTCATCGGCTTCAATCCCTACAGCCACGCCTGGTACGCCGACCACTATCCGGGCGTGCTGCGCGGGCTGGACTCCTACAGCTACAGGAAGGCGCCGCACCTGGGCGAAGAGCAGCGCCAGGCCTTCGCGCGGCTGGAGCACGTCTCCATCGCCCGGCCGCACTTCCTGGCCCTGGGCCTCGACATGCTGCCCAGCCCCGAGGCCGACGCCTATCGCGCCCAGGGCCTGCCCGTCGTCGCCTGGACCGTGCGCGAGCCCGCCCAGTGGGAGGCGGTCAGGGACCACTGCGACAACCTGATCTTCGAGGGGTTCGCGGCGTGAACCTGAAGCCGGCGGTCCGGATCAGCCGCCGCATCGCCGAGATCGGCCGCGAGGCCTGGGAGGCCTGCGCGAGCGCGCCCGAGCACCGCGGCAACCCCTTCGTCAGCTACGACTTCCTGGACGTGCTGGAAGAATCCGGCTGCGTCGCCGAGCGCACCGGCTGGGGGCCGCAGCATCTGAGCGTCGAGGACGAGGCCGGCGGCGTCGGGGCGGTCATGCCGCTCTATCTGAAGTCCCACAGCCAGGGCGAGTACATCTTCGACCACGCCTGGGCCGACGCCTATGAGCGGGCCGGCGGCCGGTACTATCCGAAGCTTCTGTCGGCCGCGCCCTTCACCCCGGCCACGGGGCCCCGCCTTCTGGTGCGGCCGGACGTCGAGGGCGACGAGGGGCGGCGCCTGCTGCTCGGGGGCGGGCTGACGCTTTGCGAACGCATGGGCGTCTCCTCCCTGCACGTGAACTTTCCCAGCCGCGCGGAGTGGGACTGGATGGGCGAGCAGGGCCTCGCCCAGCGCCAGGGCCAGCAATATCACTGGTTCAACAAGGGCTATGCGACCTTCGACGACTTCCTGGCCGACCTGTCGTCGGGCCGGCGCAAGACGATCCGGCGGGAGCGACGCGACGCCCAGGCGGGACTGGAGATCCTCTGCCTCACCGGCGCCGACCTGACCGAGGACGCCTGGGACGCCTTCTTCGCCTTCTATATGGACACGGGCTCGCGGAAGTGGGGCCGGCCGTACCTCAACCGGCTCTTCTTCTCCCTGCTGGGCGAGCGGATGGCCGAGCGCGTCCTGCTGGTCATGGCCCGGCGCGACGGCCGCTGGATCGCCGGGGCGCTGAACCTCATCGGGGACGACTGCCTCTATGGCCGCAACTGGGGCTGC
>CAYQPL010000023.1:26627-29542 GCA_964419395.1 uncultured Phenylobacterium sp.
GCGGGAAGCGGCCTGGCTCCACCAGGTCTCCAGCTCTCGCCCGCCGTTCTTCCCGCGTCGCCATTTTGTGCCGTCGCCGCGGCCCGGGTCGGCTGCGATCGCTTCGAGCGCGAGCGCCAGGCCGTCGACGGCGAGATGGAGTGGCTGGCCGAGGAATACTCGCCCTTCCGCCAGGGCGGCGAAGGGTAGGGGCCTTCGCCTCGCCGCCCGCCCTTGCTAAGCAGGCGTGAAGCCAAGAGGGAGCGCGCCATGAGCCTGGACGGGACCTACGACCCCGACAACATCTTCGCCAAGATCCTGCGGGGCGAGGCGCCCTGCGCCCGGGTGTTCGAGGACGACCACGTCCTGTCCTTCATGGACGTCTTTCCGCAGGTGAAGGGGCACACCCTGGTGATTCCCAAGCATTCCACGGCCCGCAACCTGCTGGAGGAGGATCCGCAGATCCTCTCGCCCCTGATCCTGGGCGTGCAGCGGGTGGCCCGGGCGGTGCGCGCGGCGCTGGAGCCGGACGGCGTCGTGATCAGCCAGTTCAACGGCTCCGTCGCCGGCCAGACGGTCTTCCACCCTCACTTCCACATCCTGCCCCGCTGGGACGGCGTGGCGGTGGGCCGGCACGCCTCGGGCGGCATGGCCGACCTGAACGAACTGAAAGCGCTGGCCGAGAAGATCGCCGCCAAGATCGCCTGATTGAAGGCCCAAGAAAAAAGCCCCGGACCGTCGGCCCGGGGCTTTGTCTTCTGGCGCTATCGCCGGTCTAGTCGGCCAGCTCGGGCGCCGCGTCCTTGGACGGGTCTTCGATGCGCGGCGCGCCGGGCTCGCGCCCTTCGCCCTCGATCTCGAAGTCCAGCTTGCCGTCCTTGAGGACCACGCGGACGTGGCCGCCCTTGGTGAGCCGACCGAACAGGATCTCGTCGGCCAGCGGCTTCTTGATGTTCTCCTGGATGACCCGGGCCAGGGGCCGGGCGCCATAGAGTTCGTCGAAGCCGTTGTCGGCGAGCCAGCCGGCCGCCTCGTCCGAGGTCTCGATGGTGACGTGACGGTCCGCCAGCTGGGCTTCCAGCTGCATGACGAACTTCTGCACCACCTGCCGGATGATGTCGGCGGTCAGCGGACGGAACTGGACGGTGGCGTCCAGGCGGTTGCGGAATTCCGGCGTGAACAGCCGCTTCAGCGCCTCGTCCACCTCGTCGTCCGCCTTGCCGCGGCCGAAGCCGATCGAGTTCCGCTGGGCGTCGGAGGCCCCGGCGTTGGTGGTCATGATCAGGACCACGTTGCGGAAGTCGATCTTCTTGCCGTTGGCGTCGGTGAGGACGCCGTGGTCCATGACCTGCAGCAGGATGTTGTAGACGTCCGGGTGTGCCTTCTCGATCTCGTCGAGCAGGACGACGGCGTGCGGATGCTGATCGACGGCGTCGGTCAGCAGGCCGCCCTGGTCGAAGCCGACATAGCCGGGGGGCGCGCCGATCAGGCGGCTGACCGTGTGCCGCTCCATATACTCCGACATGTCGAAGCGCAGGAGCTCGATGCCGAGCGTCGAGGCGAGCTGACGCGCGGTCTCGGTCTTGCCGGTGCCGGTGGGGCCGGAGAAGAGGTAGCAGCCGATCGGCTTGTTCGGATCGCGCAGACCCGCACGCGCCATCTTCATGGCCGCCGACAGCTGTTCGATCGCCTCGTCCTGGCCGTACACCGCCCGCTTGAGGTCGACTTCCAGCTGCTTCAGCGCCTCGGTGTCGGACTTGGAGACCGACTTGGGCGGGATGCGGGCGATCTTGGCGACGACCGCCTCGATCTCCTTCACGCCGATGGTCTTCTTCCGCTTGCTCTCGGCCAGCAGCATCTGGCTGGCCCCGGCCTCGTCGATGATGTCGATGGCCTTGTCGGGCAGCTTGCGGTCGGTGATGTACTTGGCCGACAGCTCGACGGCGACCTTCAGGGCCTCGTTCGTGTAGCGGAGCTTGTGGAACTCCTCGTAATAGGTCTTCAGGCCCTTGAGGATCTTGATCGTGTCCTCGATCGTCGGCTCGTTCACATCGATCTTCTGGAAGCGACGGACAAGCGCCCGGTCCTTCTCGAAGTGCTGACGGAACTCCTTGTAGGTCGTCGAGCCCATGCAGCGCAGGGCGCCCGAGGCCAGGGCCGGCTTCAGCAGGTTGGAGGCGTCCATCGCCCCGCCGCTGGTCGCGCCGGCGCCGATCACCGTGTGGATCTCGTCGATGAACAGGATGGCGTCGGGGTGGTTCTCCAGCTCCTTGACCACCTGCTTGACGCGTTCCTCGAAGTCGCCGCGATAGCGGGTGCCGGCCAGCAGCGCGCCCATGTCGAGCGAGAAGATGGTCGCCCCGGCGAGCACGTCGGGAACCTGCTTGTTGACGATCTTGCGCGCCAGGCCCTCGGCGATGGCCGTCTTGCCGACGCCCGGATCGCCCACCAGGAGCGGGTTGTTCTTGGTCCGGCGGCAGAGGATCTGGATGGCGCGCTCGACTTCGAGCGCCCGGCCGATCAGGGGATCGACCTTACCTTCCTTGGCCTTCTCGTTGAGGTTGACGCAGTAGGCTTCGAGGGCCTCGCCGCCGGTCTTCACCGCCGCCTTCTCCTCGTCCTCCGCGCCCTTCACCGGCTTGCCTTCGACGCCGGCGCCCGCCTTCTTGGCGATGCCGTGGGCGATGTAGTTGACCGCGTCGTAGCGGGTCATGTCCTGCTCCTGCAGGAAGTAGGCCGCGTGGCTCTCCCGCTCGGAGAAGATGGCCACCAGCACATTGGCGCCGGTGACGTCCTCGCGGCCGGAGGACTGGATGTGGATGACCGCGCGCTGGATCACGCGTTGGAAGCCGGCGGTGGGCTTGGCGTCCTCGCCGTCGTCGACCACCAGCGAGCGCAGCTCGTTGTCCACATAGCCTGTGAGGGTCGTCCGGAGG
>CAYQPL010000024.1:0-8703 GCA_964419395.1 uncultured Phenylobacterium sp.
CGGGACCGACGGCGCGCTGGACGAGCTGAAGAAGGTGGCCAATCTCGGCTACGCGCCGGCCCAGTTCTATCTCGCCAAGCTCTACGAGCAGGGCGGCGAGGGCGTCGAAAAGGATCTCGCCGAAGCCCGCCGCTGGACCGAACGGGCCGCCCAGGGCGGCGACCGCAAGGCGATGCACAACCTCGCCCTCTACTATTTCGAGGGCGTCGGCGGGGCGAAGAACTCCACCACGGCGGCCCAGTGGTTCCGCCGCGCGGCCGATCTCGGCCTGGTGGACAGCCAGTACAATCTCGGCCGCCTCTATGAAGAAGGCTTCGGCGTCAGCCAGAACGCCGCGGAGGCCTACAAGTGGTTTCTGATCGCCGGCAAGGCGGGCGACAAGGACGCCGCGGCCAGTGCGGAACGGGTGAAGGACGAGCTCTCGCCGGCCGCCCAGGCGGTGGCCGACCGCGCGGCGGCGGCCTTCAAGGCGACCGCCGCCGCCCCCGCCGCGACGGCCCAGGTGGGCGCCGCGCCCGACGCCGTGCGGACGGCGCAGCGGGCCCTTTCCCGCCTCGGCTATTATCAGGGTCCCACCGACGGCGCCGCTTCGCCGGCCCTGCGGCTTGCAGTCGCCGCCTACCAGCGCGATCAAGGCATGGCCGCCACCGGCACGCTCGACCCGACGACGGTCTCCAAGCTGACCGTCTTCACGCGCTGAGCGCCGAGCGGCGGGTCCTCCGGGCGCAGGGCGCCTGAACTGACGAGTGAGGCGCGCAAGGCGTGGACATCTATCTGCCCATAGCCGAGGTCTCGGTGAACGCCGGGCTTCTCGTGCTCCTGGGCGCGGTGGTGGGCTTCATCTCGGGCCTGTTCGGCATCGGCGGCGGCTTCCTGATGACGCCGATCCTGCTGTGGATGGGCATTCCGCCGGTGGTGGCGGTGGCCAGCGAGGCCAACCACGTCGCCGCCTCCTCGGCCTCCAGCGTCATCTCCTACAGCCGCCGGCGCGCGGTCGACTTCCGCATGGGCGGCGTGCTGGCCGCCGGCGGGGCGGTGGGGGCGCTGGTCGGCGTCGAGATCTTCCGCTGGCTGCGCCTGCTGGGCCAGGCCGACCTCGTCGTCTCGCTCTCCTACCTCATCTTCCTGGGAGCCATCGGCGGCCTGATGCTGGTGGAGTCTCTGGGCGCGGTCCTGCGCCACAGGCGGGGCCAGGCGCCGTCCAAGACGCGCGACCGCCGGCCCGTCTGGCTCTACGGTCTGCCGCTCAAGGTGCGTTTCCCGCGCTCGCGCCTCTACATCTCGGTAATCCCGCCGGTGGTTCTGGGCCTCTTCGTCGGCGTGCTGTCGGCCATCATGGGGGTCGGTGGCGGCTTCATCCTCGTGCCGGCCATGGTCTACATCCTGCGCATGCCCGCCAGCGTGGTGGTCGGCACCAGCCTCTTCCAGATCATCATCACCACCTCGCTGGCCAGCGTCCTTCAGGCGGGCCGCAACCAGTCGGTGGACATCGTGCTGGCCACCCTGCTGCTGATCGGCGGCGTGCTGGGCGCCCAGCTCGGCGCCCGGGCCTCCTCGCGCTTCCGCGCCGAGGAGCTGCGCGCCGTCCTCGGCCTGATCGTGCTGATCATGGGCCTGCAGATGGGGCTCGAGCTCTTCATCACGCCGGAGGATCCCTTCGTGCTGGTCGGGGGGAGCGAGTGATGGCCGTGCCCGCCCTGCCGCCGCCGCAGATCGAACAGCCGGAGCCGGGGCCGCGCGTCGCCGCCGCCCTGACCGACGCCAACATCCGCGTCACCTCCGAGTTCGCCGGCGCCAAGATCGTGCTCTATGGCGCGGTCTTCGACCCGCAGACCCGCCCCTCCGACGTGGTGGTCATCGTCCGCGGCCCAGACCAGCCGATCCGAATCGCGCGCAAGAACCGGGTCGCCGGCCTGTGGATCAACTCCCGGCCCGTGGTCTTCGAGGGCGCGCCCGGCTTCTACATGGCCGCCTCCTCGCGGCAGCTGACGGAGATCGCCAGTTTCTCGACCCTGCGGAGGCTGGGGGCCGGCATCGACCACCTGCCGATGAACGCGCCGGACGAGGAGCGGATCGAGACCCGCTACGGCGTGCGGGACGTGGTCGTGAGCCGCCTGGGCGCCGACTATCTCGACTGGCGCCGCGCGGTGATCCGGCTGAAGGAGGACGCCGGCCTCTACGCCACCGACCACGAGGGCGTCCGCTTCGTCGACCAGGGCCTCTTCCGCGCCGAGATCGACCTGCCGACCTCCGCGCCGATCGGCCAGTACCAGACCGAGATCATCCTCTTCCAGGACGGCGAGCCGGTCTCGCGCAGGGCGCGCACCATCACGGTGGAGAAGGCGGGGCTGGAGCGCTGGCTCTTCCTCTTCGCCAATCACCGGCCCTGGCTCTACGGTATCGTCTCGGTGCTGATCGCGCTGGGGGCCGGCTGGCTGGCCTCGGTGGTCTTCCGACGGCGGTAGCCCCTTCCGTCGTCATGCTCGCCCTCGTGGCGAGCATCCCTGTCGAAGGCAGGCGCGGGCGGCGACAGGGATTCTCGGCACAAGGCCGAGAATGACGGTGTCAGTGGGGGCGAGGCCTGGCCTTCAGTCCGGCGGCAGCGAGCGCCAGCCGACCGCGTGCACCTTGTCCCGGCCCAGCGCCCCGGCCAACGGCGTCCGCGAAAACAGCCCTGCAAACGCCGCATCGCGCAGGTTCAGCCCGCCCGCATAGGCTCCGAAGGCGGGCAGGATCATCCGCGCGCCATCGGTGGCGAAGCAGCGCCGCCGCACGGTGCCGCGGCCGGAACTGACCCGGGCGCAGGGATGCAGGTGGCCCGACAGCTCGCCGAACTGCGACCCCGGCTCCGGCTCGTGGCGCAGGGTGAGCGGGCCAAGCGACAAGGTGTCGGCCACCTCGCCCGGCAGCCGCTGCGGACCGTCGGCGTCATGGTTGCCCACCAGCCAGACCAGGGTGCGACCATGCGCCAGGGCGGCCAGGCGTTCGGCGTCGTCGGCCGCCAGCCGGTCCTCGGCGCGGCGGTCGTGGAAGCTGTCGCCCAGGAAGATCACCGTCCGCGGGGCGAGCGCCGCCACCTCGGCCTCCAGCCGGTCCAGCGTGTCGCGGGTGTCGTAGGGCGGCAGGAACTGGCCGCGGGCGGCGTAGGCCGAGCCCTTCTCGAAGTGCAGGTCGGCGACGATCAGGGCCGAATGGGCCACCGCCAGCAGGGCGCCGGAGCGGCGCATCAGCACCTCGGCGCCGGCGAGCGCCATGGCGATGCCGCCGCAGGGGCTCTGGGCGAAGGCGTAGCGGTCAGGGGCGGGGCGGGCGGCGAGGGCGGTCACGAGATGGCTTCGGCGATCAGGTCTTCGGCGGCTTCGGCCAGGATCATCTCGCCGGCCGCGCCCGGCACGCGCTCCTTGCCGATCTCCAGCAGCATGGGGACCGAAAAGGGCGAGAGATGGTCGAGGGCGGCGTGGCGAATCCGGCCACGGATGCGCGCCAGCATATGGCCCACGCGCGCCACGTCGATGAGTCCCGTGGCCGCATCCTCCCGCGCGCACCGCAGCAGCAGGTGGTCGGGCTCGTGCCGGCGCAGCACGTCATAGACGAGGTCGGCGGAGAAGGTGATCTGGCGCCCGCTCTTCTCCGCGCCCGGAAAGCGCCGCTCGATCAGCCCGGCCAGGATGGCGCAGCCCTTGAACGCGCGCTTCATCATGAAGCTCTCGGCCAGCCAGTCCTCCAGGTCGTCGCCCAGCATGTCCTGGGCGAACAGGGCGTCGAGGTCGAGGCCGTCCATCGGGTTCAGCGACCAGACGGCCAGCGCATAATCGTTGCAGACGAAGCCCAGGGGGGCGGCGCCCATACGCTCCAGCCGCCGTGTCAGCAGCATGGCCAGCGTGGTGTGGGCCAGACGCCCCTCGAAGGCGTAGGCGACCATGAAGTGCCGCTTCCCGCGCGGGAAGGTCTCGACCAGCATCTCGTCCTCGGCCGGGATGATCGACCGGTCGCGCTGGATCTCCAGCCATTCGCGCACGTCGGCGGGCAGGACCGACCAGTGGCTCTGGTCGAACATCAGCTCGCGCACCCGCTTGGCGAGGAAGGTGGAGAGGGCGAACTTCGAACCGCCCCAGGAGGGCATCTTGGGGTCCGTCGCCGGCGCCGGGCTGACGAGCACGTCGAGCGCGGTCACCCCCCTCAGCCGCCAGACCTGGCCGGCGAAGACGAAGGTGTCGCCGGGATCGAGCGCCTCCAGATAACCTTCCTCGACCTCGCCGATCTTGCGGCCCGCCCGGCCGCCGCGCCCGGCGATGCGGACGCTGAGCACCGCGGGCGAGAGGATGGCGCCCACGTTCAGCCGGTGGCGCAGCCTGGCGTCGGCGTTGCGCGCGGTCCAGCGGCCGTCCTGGCCCTTCACGATCCGGCGGAAACGGTCGTAGGTCCGCAGGGCGTAGCCGCCGGTGGAGACGAAATCGACCACCTGCTCGAAATCCTCCCAGGGCAGGTCGCGATAGGGGCCGGCGGTGCGGATCTCCTCGTAGAGCTCCAGCGCGTCGAACGGCTCGGAACAGGCGCAGCCCATGACGTGCTGGGCCAGCACGTCCAGCGCGCCGACGCGCGGCGGGTCGCCGTCGAAGCGGTTCTCCGCGATGGCCTCGCGCGCGGCCTGGCACTCCAGCATCTCGAAGCGGTTGGCCGGCACGAAGAGGGCGCGGCTGGGCTCGTCCATCCGGTGGTTGGCCCGGCCGATCCGCTGGACCATGCGCGAGGCGCCCTTGGGCGAGGCGAGCTGGATGACCAGGTCCACATCCCCCCAGTCGATGCCGAGATCGAGGGTCGAGGTGCAGACCACCGCCCGCAGCTCGCCCCGGGCCATGGCCGCCTCCACCTTGCGCCGCTGCTCGGCGGCCAGCGAGCCGTGGTGCAGGGCGATGGGCAGGTCGTCCTCGTTCAGCTTCCAGAGCTCCTGGAAGGCGAACTCCGCCTGGAAGCGGGTGTTGACGAAGACGAGCGCCGTCCGGGCTTCCTTGATGGCCTCATAGACGTCGCCCATGGCGTGCTGGGCGGTGTGGCCGGCCCAGGGCACGCGGCCCTCCGACAAGAGGACATCGACGATCGGCGCCGCGCCGCCCGGCCCGGTGACGAGGTCGACGGACGCCTCGCCGTCCCGTCCCATCCAGCGGCGGATTACGTCGGGATCATCCACCGTCGCCGACAGGCCCACCCGCCGCAGGTTGGGGGCGAAGGTCTGCAGCCGGGCGATGTCGAGGGCCAGCAGGTCGCCGCGCTTGGTCGAATGCAGGGTGTGGATCTCGTCCAGGATGATGCAGGACAGGTTCTCGAAATAGGCCCGCGCGCCCTCCCAGGCGCAGAAGAGGGCGAGCTGCTCGGGCGTGGTCAGCAGGATGTCCGGCGGCTTCACCCGCTGGCGCTGACGGCGCGAGACGCCGGTGTCGCCGGTGCGCGACTCCGCCACGATGGGCAGGGCCATGTCGCGGATCGGAGTCGACAGGTTGCGCTCCACGTCGACGGCGAGCGCCTTCAGCGGCGAGATATAGAGGGTGTGAATGCCCCGCGGGCTGTTGGCCGGCGGGCGCGTGGCCAGGTCGATCAGGCTCGGCAGAAAGCCCGCCAGCGTCTTGCCCCCGCCGGTGGGGGCGATCAGCAGGGCGTCGCGCTCTGCGCGGGCCCGCTCCACCATGGCCAGCTGATGCGGGCGCGCGTTCCAGCCCCGGCCGGCGAACCAGTCGGAAAACTGCGCGGGCAGCAGGTCGGCGGGAAGGGTGGCGTCCTCGGCCATCGTCATCGCCTATAGCATGTTCCCGTTCCGTTTCACGGCAAATCCGGGTAGGAGTCGCCCCCGTGAACGCGCCCGCGCCCGCCCTGGATCTCGCGCCTGCCCTGGTGGTCCTGCCCGGACCGCGCGCGGCGGCGGCCGATGGCGAGCGGGCCGAGGCGCTGCGGGCGCCGGACGCGCGCGATCTCTTCGAACGCGGGCCGGTCCTGTTGGCTCATGCGTCCATGACGGCGCGACGGCTCGGCCTGCATCCGCCGCCGCGCAATCCGCGCACCTTTGACGCACTCGAGCTCTTCGCCTTCGTCCGCCCGGCGCGGTTCTGCGCGCCCTCGGCGGCGGGGCTCGCCCAGACGCTGGGCCTGCCTGAACCCAAGGGGGCGATCGCCCAGGCCCGCGCCCTGCGCCAGGCCTGCCTGCTGCTGCTCGACGAACTGGCCCGCCATCCGGAGCCCAGCCGGGAGGAGGCGCGCGCCCAGGCCGAGACCCTGGCCCGCGCCGGCGGGGCCTGGGGGCCGGCGGTGATCGGCGCCCTGCGCTCGGCGCCCGTAGGCAACGCCTTCCGGGGCTCCGGCCTGGACGTCTGGACGCGCATCCCGGAGTGGGAGGATCAGGCGCCGGCGGGCGAGGCGGGCTCCAAGCCCATCGAGGGCGCCCAGGCCGCCAGCCGCCTGGCCGAGCTGCTGCACCGCGCAGGGCTCGACGAGGCGCGCCCCGCCCAGGCGGAATTCGCCACCGAGGCCGCCTACGCCTTCCAGCCGCGGGACAAGGAAGGCGAGCCGCGCATGATGCTGGCCGAGGCCGGCACGGGCGTCGGCAAGACCATGGGCTATCTCGCCCCGGCCTCCCTGTGGGCCGAGGCCAACGGCCCGGCGGTCTGGGTCTCCACCTACACCCGCGCCCTGCAGCGCCAGATCGAGCGGGAGAGCCACGCGCTTTTTCCCGATCCGAAGGTGCGCGCCCGCAAGGCGGTGGTCCGCAAGGGCCGCGAGAACTACCTCTGTCTTCTGAACTTCCAGGACGCCGCCAACGCCGCCCAGCTAGGCAATGGCGATCTGGTGGGTCTGACGCTCGCCGCCCGCTGGGCGCGGGCGACGCGGGACGGCGACATGACCGGCGGCGACTTCCCCGCCTGGCTGCCGACCCTGTTCGGCCTGCCCACCCCGATGCAGGCGTCCGCCGCCAACCTGGTCGACCGGCGCGGCGAGTGTGTCCATGCGGGCTGCCAGCACTACCGCACCTGCTTCGTAGAGAAGGCGATCCGGGGGTCCCGCAAGGCCGACTTGGTCATCGCCAACCATGCGCTGGTTTTGACGCAAGCCGCCTTCGACGGCGCGCGGGCGGCGCGAGGCTCCAAGGCCGACACCGAGACCGCGCACCTGAAGCGGCTGGTCTTCGACGAGGGCCACCATCTATTCGAGGCCGCCGACAGCGCCTTCTCCGCCGCGCTCTCGGGCGCCGAGGCCGCCGAGCTGCGCCGCTGGATGCGCGGGCCGGAGGGCCGTGGCCGCCGCGGGCGGGGCCTGGAGGCCCGGCGCTCCGACGTGCTCGGCGATGCGGAGGAGGCCAGGCGCGCCCTGTCGGACGCCCTTCATGCCGCCGCAGCCCTGCCGGGAGAGGGCTGGTCCGGCCGCATCGCGCCGCCCAATGGCGAGGTGAACCCCATCGGCGCCATCGAGGCCTTCCTGGTGGCGGTGATGGAGCAGTTGCGTGCCCGCGCCGCGCCGTCGGACGTCGGCATGGAATGCGCGGCCCGGCCGGCGCTCGATCTCGTCCGCGACACGGCGCGGGAGGCCGCCGCCGCGCTCGCCCGTATCGAGGCGCCCTTGCTGGCGCTCGCCCGTCACCTGGAGGACCTGCTGGACGACGAGGCCGCCGCCCTCGGCCCCAGCGAGCGGGCCCGCATCGAAGGCGCCCTGCGCGGGCTGGACCGCCGGGCGCGCATGACGCTTCCGGCCTGGCGCTCCATGCTGCGGGCCATCGACGAGGACGCCGAGGACGATCCCGACTTCGTCGACTGGTTCGACGCCACCTTCCTCTATGGCCGCGTGGTCGACGCCGCCTGCCGCCGTCACTGGGTCGATCCGACCGAGCCCCTGACCAACGCCGTCATCGCACCCGCCCACGGGGTGCTGGTGACCAGCGCCACCCTGGCCGATCCGGCCCTGGACGATCCCTTCGCGCTGGCCGAAATGCGCACCGGCGGGGCGCGCCTGCCCGACCGGCCCAAGACGCTGAAGCTCGCCTCGCCCTTCGACTACGCCGCCAATGCGCGCGCCTTCGTGGTCACCGATGTGGGCCGCGAGGATCCGCGCCAGGTGGCCGCGGCCATGCGTGAGCTGTTCCTGGCGGCCGGAGGCGGCGGGCTTGGTCTTTTCACCGCCATCCGCCGCCTGCGCGCGGTGCACGAGCGGATCGCCGCCCCCCTGGCCGACAAGGGCCTGGCCCTCTACGCCCAGCATGTCGATCCCCTGGAGGTCGGCGCGCTCGTCGACATCTTCCGGGCGGAGGAGGATTCCTGCCTGCTGGGCACCGACGCCGTCCGCGACGGGGTGGACGTGCCGGGTCGCTCCCTGCGCCTGCTGGTCTTCGACCGTGTGCCGTGGCCGAGGCCCGACATCCTGCACAAGGCCCGCCGCGCCCGCTTCGGCGGCAAGGGCTATGACGACGCCGTCGCCCGCGGCCGCATCGCCCAAGCCTTCGGCCGCCTGATCCGCCGGGCCGACGACAAGGGCGTCTTCGTCATGCTGGATGCGGCGGCGCCGACCCGCCTCTTCTCCAGCCTGCCGCCCGGCGTGGAGCTGCAGCGCATGGGCCTGGTGGAGGCCATCGAGGCGACGGCGGCGTTTTTGAAGCCGCAGTGAGCGGCGGCGGGGCCGAGGGGGGGGGGGAGGGCGCCCGGAGCCCCCCCCCGCACCCCGACCCAC
>CAYQPL010000024.1:8713-15682 GCA_964419395.1 uncultured Phenylobacterium sp.
AATTTCTGCCGAGCTCAGCCTCCCCCTCGGCGTGGGGGTGGGGGCCCGTTGGGCCGGAGGGGGTCTTACGGCCTCTCCGCGCCTCAGCCCTCTCCCAGGGTTTCCGCCAGCCGACCGAGAATACTGGTCCAGCCCGCCTGCGTCCGGTCGGCGAACTCGGCCGGCACCTCGCCATGGCTCAGGGTCAGGCGCGCGCCTTCGCCCCGGTCGGCCACCTCCACCGTCACCGGCGTGGCGTCGGCCATGTCCTCGCGGGTGGAGAAGTCGAAGATCAGGGTCACCGGCCGCTCGATCCTGAGATAGCGGCCATAGTGTTCGGCGTCGCCGCTTTCCCGCCGCTCCACGAACAGGAAGCGGCCGCCCTCCTTGGGATCGATCGCCGCGCTCGTCAGCCGCCCGCCGGGCGTGGCGAACAGCCATTGCGCGGCGCTCTTCAGATCGAGCCAGGCGTCGAACACCTGCGCCTGGGAGGACCGGAAATCCCGCTCGATCCGCACCGTCGTCGTCTCCGCCATGATCGCCTCCTTAGGCCCGCCAGCATGGGCCGGAGACGGCGGCCGGCTCAAGGGGCCGGGTTGGCGGGCGGCGCGTCCGGCGGTTCGCAGTTCGCCTGCGGCGCCTCAGCCTTCTTCAAGGCGAGCGCCAGGGCCTCGCGCATGGCGACCTCCGCGGCCTCGCCGTCAGTGAGCCAGAAGAGGCTCTTGGCGTATGGTTGGAGCGTCTCCAGATCGTGCACGGAGACGATCAGGGTGCGGGACTGAGCCACGGAGTCCACCAGGGCGCGGCTCTTCGGCTCGGCGCGTCCGAATGGGACGGCGCCCACGATTGCGACAGGCGTCCCCCGCACCTCGTCGGGCGCCATCAACTGGGCGAAGAGCTCCCACTCCTGGGCGACAGGCTCCGTGCGGTCGGTCGATGCGACCACGACGGCCTGCTTGCCGATCACGTCCTCCACCTCGACCATCGAGACGGCGACAAGGGTGGTGACGGGGCCGAGCCGCCGCGCCTCGATATCCTCGACGGTCCGGACGAGCTGGACGCCGGCGAAGCCGAAGGACTGCTTCGGATCAGGTCGAGGCGCCCAGAATACGTTGGCGGTTCGTGCGCCATCTTCGGCGATCCCGACGATAGCTCCCACCTTGGCGGCGCGGTCTGTCTCAGCCTCGGCCACGCACTGGAACTCGGACGCCGCAGCTATGGTCGAAAAGGCCGAGAGCAAGACCGCCAAGAGATTTCGATACAGCACGCCGACTTCTCCATTCCGTGTCGCAGGATGAGTCTACACGGAAGGGTGGTGTGTGTAGCCGTCTAAGCCGTCGACTTCGAAAACAGCTGGATCACCAGCACGCCGGCGATGATCAGGGCGATGCCGATCAGGCCGGCGGCGTCGATCCTCTGGCGGAAGACGACCCAGGCGATGGCGGTGATCAGGACGATGCCGACCCCCGACCAGATGGCGTAGGCCAGGCCCACGGGCACCGTGCGGATCGCCTGGGACATGCACCAGAAGGCGATGGAATAGCCCACCGCCGTGATGATCGAGGGCAGGGTGTGGCGGAAGCCGTCGGAGGCCTTCAGCGCCGCGGTGGCGATCACCTCGGCGACGATGGCGATGGAAAGCCAGGCCATGCCGCTCATCCGCCGCCTCTCTTTCGTCCGAAGTCGGGCTCGGCGCTTTCCTGGCCGGCCGCGATGACCCCGCGGCGGATCTCCCGCGTGCGGCTGAAGAGGTCGTGGAGCTTGTCGCCCTCGCCCCAGCGGATGGCGCGTGACAGGGCCTGCAGGTCCTCGGTGAAGCGGCCCAGGATCTCCAGCACCGCGTCCCTGTTGGTCAGGAAGATGTCGCGCCACATGGTCGGGTCGGACGCGGCGATGCGGGTGAAGTCGCGGAAGCCGCCGGCGGAATACTTCATCACCTCGGCCCGGGTGACCTCCTCCATGTCGGCGGCGGTGCCGACGATGTTGTAGGCGATCAGGTGGGGCAGGTGGCTGGTGACGGCCAGCACCAGGTCGTGGTGCTTCTCGTCCATCCGTTCGACCTCGGCGCCGAGCGTGGTCCAGAAGTCGGCCAGGCGCTGGACGGCCTCCAGATAGGCGTCGTCCTCCCGCGCCTGGGGCGTCAGGATCACCCAGCGGCGGTGGAAGAGTTCGGCGAAGCCGGCGTCGGGCCCCGACTGCTCGGTGCCGGCGATGGGATGGCCCGGCACGACGAAGACCCTGTCGGGAACGGCTTCGGTCAGGGCCTCGGCGACGGCCGCCTTGACCGCGCCCACGTCGGTGACGACGGCGCCGGGCTTCAGCGCCGCGGCGCAGTCGCGGGCGGCCTCGCCGATGGCGCGCACGGGCGTGGCGAAGACGACGAGGTCGGCGTCGGTCACCGCCTGGGCGGCGCTCTCCGACACTTCGTCGGCGAGTCCCAGTTCGGCGATCCGCGCCCGGGCGTCGGGGCTCGCGTCATAGATGGCGATCTGGCGCGCCGCGCCGGTCGCCCGCGCGCCATGGGCGATGGAGGAGCCGATCAGGCCGCAGCCGATGATGGCCAGGCGTTCGAAGACGGGCAGGTCGGCGGCCATGGCTCAGCCCGCCATGAAGTCGGAAAGCGCCTCGACCACGGCGCGGTTGTGCGCTTCCAGGCCGATGGTGAAGCGCAGGTGGTTGGGCAGGCCATAGCCGCCGCCGCCGCGCACGATCAGGCCGCGGCTGGCGAGGTAGGCTTCCGCCGCCTTTGCCGTCTTCGGCCCGCTCTCCGGGAAGCCGACGAGGACGAAGTTGGTGGCGCTGGGCACGGGCGACAGCCCCATGCCGCCGAACTGCTGGGTGAGCCAGGGGCGCCAGCGGCCGACCAGCTCCAGCGAGGCGCGCTGAAAGTCCTTGTCGGCCAGGGCCTCGATGGCCGCCATCTGGCCGGGGATGGTGGTGTTGAAGGGCTGGCGGATGCGGTCCATGGCCGAGATCATCTCAGGCGGGCCATAGGACCAGCCGACGCGCAGGGTCGCCAGGCCGTGCAGCTTGGAGAAGGTGCGGGTGACGATCACATTGGCCGCCGTGCGCGCCAGGTCGACACCGTCCTCGAACTTCGGATCGTCGGCGAACTCGGCATAGGCGCCGTCCAGCACCAGGACGACGCTGGCGGGCAGGGCCGCGTGCAGGCGGCGCACCTCCGGCCCGTTGATCCAGGTGCCGGTGGGGTTGCCGGGGTTGGCGATGAAGACCAGCCGCGTGCGCTCGTCCACCAGCTTCAGCAGCTCGTCGACATCGATGCGGTAGCCGGGCTCGGGCGCGCTGCGCACCTCCGCCTGGCAGGCGCGCGCGGAGATGGCGTAGGCGCCGAAGGCGAACTCGCCCTGGACGATGTTGTCGCCGGGCTCGAGATAGGTCTGGCAGAGGATCTGGAAGATCTCGTCCGAACCGCAGCCGAACAGCAGGCGCTCGGGCTCCAGCCGGAATTCCTGGGCGACGGCCTCGCGCAGCTTCGTCGCGCGGCTGGCGGGATAGACGTGCAGCTGGTCGATGGCCGCGGCATAGGCGGCCTTGGCCCTGGGGCTGCAGCCCAGGATGTTCTCGTTGGCCGACAGCTTCAGCGGATGCTCGATCCCCTCGACCTTGGACTTGCCGGGCACATATGCGGCGATGTCGAGGATGCCGGGTTTGGGGATCGGCCGATCGGCGGCGGCGCGATCGGGAGCGGAAGCGTCGGACATGGAACCCAAGGTTGGCCGGAGGGGCGGAACGGCCCCGGTCTTACACGTCGAAGGGCTCCGGCGCAGCCCCGATGACGCCCGACAGGCGGCCCGGCGCCCGGGCCAGGCGTTCGTCCTGCGGCTGGTAATAGCCGGCCAGGGTGAAGAGCTTCAAGCCGCCGGCTTCGGCCAGCAGTTCGGCGGCGACGCCGTCGCGGCTCAGGGTCTCGGCGATCCTGGCGGCGGGACCGGCCGCATCGGTGACCCACAGCGTCACGTCGGCGCCGGTGGGCTCGACCTCCACCTCGGCGATCGCCAACGCAGAAGGCGGGCCCCAGGCGTTCAGGCAGGGCAGGACGGCGAAGACCTTCAGGGCGGGCTCGGCCAGCAGGCGGCCCCACCAGGCGCTGTCGGGCGACAGGGCGAGCACGCCGACCCCGCCCTTCACCTTGGCGGCGGCCACGGCGTCTTCCGGCCTGGCGGCCATGCGCAGGCCCGGCGCCGCGCCGAAGCGCAGACGGGCGAGCTCGACGGCACGGGCCGGTTGCGCCCCGCCCCAGACGGCCAAGTTGAACGGGCCCTGCAGGGCCAGGCTCTCGGCCATCAGTTCGCGCCAGACGCGGATGACCAGCGCATCGGTGGCCCCCTGCCGCGGCATGGCCAGAAGGCGGCGCAGGACCTGGGTCTCACGGCCGGGACGCAGGCCGAAGCGATCCGACTCCCCCGCTGCGGCCTTGGCGGCGGCGACCTGCTTGGCCAGGGCGGCGCGCTCGTCCAGCAGGGCCAGCAGGTCGGCGTCGATCGCGTCGATGCGCGTGCGCACCGCCTGGAGCGATGCGGCCGGATCCACGGCATTCTTCGCGTCGGCCATTTCTTCCCCCGAATACGAGGCCTGCGACCTAGGTCATTGCGCGCGGGCGCGCAATAGGGCCGATCGCTGCATAAAAGTTGCAGCCGCAACCATCTGGCGGTCGATCAGTAGACCCGCGGCGCAGGCCCGATGGCGACGGGGCCCAGCGTGGTGCGGCCGGCCTGGAAGGTGATGGTCGCCTGGGCGGTCTGATCGGCGCCTTCCCGGGCGGCGGCCACCGCCGCGGCGGTCTCGGCGGTCTCCTCGGGCAGGACGCCGCCGGCGCCCATGGCCTCCAGCGCGCGCGGCGCCTGGCGCAGAGTGGTCTCCAGCGCGCCGACCAGCCGGCCATCGCCGCCGACGCCGAGCACGCCGGAGCGCACGCCGATCACGGCTTCACCGGCGGTCAGGCCCGCCTCCTGCACCTGCATCGTCCCGCCGGCGTCGGCCCAGGCGCGAGCGGCCGAGGGCCAGTCGGCGCCGCGCAGGGCGCTGGCCTTGGTCAGGATGGAGTCCCATTTCATCTGGATCTCGCCATCCTCGGCGATGTTGGCGAAGAGGCCGGAGAAGCGCGCCTGGCCGTCCTTGACCTGCACGAAGACGCCCGCCTGATCCTCCGGCCCCGGGCGCAGATGGATTTCGGCAAGCCCCGCCGCCGACAGGCTGAAGGGCTGGGCGCCGGCGCCGGGCGTGAAGGTCAGGTCCGCCCCCTGGAGGTCGAAGCGCGGAACAGCGTCGTCCATTCCCGCCAGGCTGGCGCGCAGCACGCGGCCCTTCACCTCCACCGGTCCGGCCACGGGGCGCGTGAAGGTCAGGCCCTGGGGCGCGGCGAAGATCCAGTTGCCGAGGCCGTGGACATAGGCTTCGGACTCCAGCCGCGGCGCCGCCAGCGCCCAGCCCGACGGCTCGCGGATGCGCGGCTCGGTCAGGGTGACGTTCAGGCGGAAGGGAAAGCCGCCGATGGTCCGTTCGCTCCACGACACCTCGTAGCCCGCCGCGCGCAGGGTCTCCGCCGTCTCGTCCATCCGGTCGCTGGTCTGGATGCGGAGCCAGAACCAGAAGCCGCTCCAGGCGACCATGGCGACCAGCAGCAGGATGAAGGGGATGACGAGGCCGGCGCGGCCGTGTTTGCGGACGGGTTCGGTATCGGGCACAGACATCGGTATCTTTTGCGGGTGTCTTCGGGTCGGGGTGGATGTCGGACGGCGGTGAGCGCTGGGTGTTCGGTTACGGGTCGCTGATGTGGCGGCCGGGATTCGATTTCGTCGAGCGGACGGCCGCCACCCTACACGGACGCCGTCGGGCCTTCTGCATCTATTCGGTCCACCATCGCGGCACCTACGAACGCCCGGGCCTGGTGCTGGGCCTGGCGCCCGGCGGGGCGGTGCGCGGGATGGCCTACCGCGTGTCCGAGGCCGAGTGGCCGGCCGTCTACGACTACCTTCTGGAGCGCGAGCAGCCGACGGAGACCTATGTGGAGGCCCGCCGCCTCGTCCGCCTGGCCACCGGCCGGCGGGTGGAGTGCCTGGTCTTCCTCTCCGACGTCGAGCATCCGCAGTGGGCCGGCGCACTGTCGCTGGAACGCCAGGCCGAACTGATCCGCGGCGCGGTCGGTCTTTCCGGTCCCAACGAGGACTACCTCCGCGACCTCGTGTCCCACCTGCGCCAGGAGGGGATTCTCGACCGATCCCTGGAGCGGCTGCTGGCGCTGGTGGAAGAGCGGGGTGGCGCTATCGGGCATGTTGAGCGTGCTTGAGGGCGCAGTGAGATGGGAATGGTCTGGCCCCATGCCGGCGGAGTTGTTGCTGATCCCGCTAGGGCTGATCCTTTGGGGCGCCTTCGCTCAGCTGCTCTCTGATCGGCTGTACACCTATCTCATCGTCGATAACCACTACCTGGACCTGAGGTTTCTCGGCTTCATCAGTACGCGACTGATCGACATCCGGAAGATCACCAACATCGAGTTGAGCGGTCCAGACGTCGGCTTCACCCTCCATCGTCATGGCAGCAAGCTATGGGCGCGTTGGGTCTACATCGACATAGGGGGCAACGGCTTCCCGGTCACACTCTGCCCGAAGGATCCTGAGGCGCTTGTCAGCGAACTCGTCAGGCGCAACCCCGACATCCGAGTTCTCCGCCCGTATTGAGCCTGGCCTGTTCTACAGCGCCAGCAACCGGTTCGAGGCCGTCTCGATGCGCTCTTCCAGGATGCGCATGAACTCCGCGCGCTTCAGGCCGGGCGGGATGGGTTCGAGATATTCGAAGACAATCAGGCCGGGCTTGCGCAGGAAGCCGTGCTTGGGCCAGTGGACGCCGGAATTGGTGGCCACCGGATGCACCGGCAGGTCCTGTTCGCGATAGAGGGCGGCGATGCCGGGCTTGTAGTCGCCGGCCACGCCGGGCTCGCCGCGGGTGCCTTCGGGAAAGATGATCAGCTGG
>CAYQPL010000024.1:15692-29467 GCA_964419395.1 uncultured Phenylobacterium sp.
GGCGAGCGTCGGCGAAGCGGTCCTTGGCGTCGCGCACCAGCTTCTTCAGCGCCGCGGCGTGGCCGTCGCGGTCGACGACGATCATGCGGGCCTTCTGGGCGTACCAGCCGAAGAAGGGAATCCACATCAGCTCCTTCTTCAGCACGAAGCAGGCGTCGGGCAGCCAGGTGAACTGGGCGAAGACGTCGAACATGCACTGGTGCTTGGGCGCCACCAGGGCCGCGCCGGTCGGGATGTGCTCGCGGCCGCGCACCTCCACGCGGATGCCGGCGATGCGCAAAAGGGCGATGACGCCGCCGGCCCAGACGTCGAGCGCCTTCAGCACCCAGAGGCGCGGGCCCAGCAGCAGCGGCGTGATGCCGCTCGCGACCACGGCCGACCAGACATAGAAGAGGGTCACGAAGAGAAGGGATCGCAGGGCGGTCACGGCGGGCCTTTCGTCAGGAATCGAGCCCTCTGGTTCGGGCGCCGGCGCGCAAAGATCAACCGGCGGGTTGCCCGGCGGCCGCGTCGTCCTTGTCCTCGGGGCCGAGGCCGAGAACCGTCTCGCGCCCGAGAATGGCCAGGTATTTCAGGTATTCCATCGTCATCAGCAGCGCGCCGGCCGAGGTCCGCCACCAGTCGCGGGCCTGGAACTGCGGGGTCGGCACCGGATAGGCCTGCAGCTCGACCGCGGGCATGGTCGCGCCCAGCTCCAGCATGGCGCGCGGCATGTGGTAGTCGGCGGTGACGACGATCAGGCTGTCGAAGCCGCGGGCGGCGGCCCATTCGGCGGTCTCGCGCGCGTTGCCGCGGGTGTTGGCCGCCTCGAAGCCCAGGTCGACGCAGCAGTCGTAGAGCCGGCGGACGGCCTTGGAGACGTCGCGGATGTCCTCGCGGCTCGCCTCGCGATTGACGCCCGAGACCAGCATGCGCTCGGCCTTGCCGGCCTCCAGCAGGCGCATGGCTGCGGCGATCCGCTCGTTGGAGCCGACTCCGGTCAGGGCGACGACTCCCCCGGCCGGCGCGGGATCCGGCGCAGGGGTCGAACGCTCCACCCGGGAGGCGAAGGCGAGCAGGCCTGCCGCCCAGATCAGGGCGGCGACGAGAAGGACGGCCAGGGTTCTCATGGGGTTGCGTTCGGGGCGGCGGCGTTCACGGGCGGAAGGTCAGGACAGCTCGCGGATCAGGCTTGTGGCGGTCAGCCGCGCGGCCGCCGCGGCCACGAGGGCCGCGGCCAGGGGGCACGGTAGAACAGCCAGCAGGTCCGTCCAAGCCACCGGCAGTACGGGCGTCAAACCGTCGCCGCCGCCGGCCAGGCGCAGCCCTGCGCCAAGCGCCGCCGCGCCGCTCGCGCCGATGGCCCCGGCCAGGGCGGCGATGCGGGCGAAGCGGGCCTGGAAGAGTCGGGCGATGAAGACGTCCCGGGCGCCGGCCAGGTGCAGCACCTCGACCACCTCGCGCCGGGCGGCGAGGCCGGCGCGGGTGGCGAAGGCGATGACGGCGGCGGCCGCCGCGGCGATCAGCAGGAAGACGCCCAGGCCGATCCAGCGGGCGATGGCGGCGCCGCGCTGGATGTCCTCCAGCCAGGTGGAGTGATCGTCCACCACGGCGTCGAGGCCGCGCGCCCGCAGGGCTCGCTCCAGAGCCTCCGCATTGGCCGGCGCCTCGCGCTCCAGGGTGACGGCGACCAGGCGAGGGACGGGCAGGTCGGCGAGGTCGGCGGCGTCGCCCAGCCAGGGCGCGATGAGCGCCTCGGCCTTCTCGCGCTCCAGGGCGCGGGCCTCGGCCACGCCCTCGACGCCGGCCAGGGTCTCGGCGGCCCGGGCGGCGGCGGAGTCGGGCGTTTCGGTCGCCTTGGGCCGGACGATGACCGTCATCTCCCCGGTGAGCTGGCGTGACCAGCCCGCCGCCGCGCGGTCGGAGGCGAGCACCCCGAGCGCGGTCAGGCAGGCGAGGAAGCAGAGCACCGCCACGACGAAGACCAGCGAGGAATCGCGGCTGTCGCCCTCGGGCAGGAAGGGGGCCGGGCGCCAGCGGGCGGGATCGAAGACGCCGTTCATCCGCGCCCCGCCGGACTCAAGGGGCCCATATGGGCCAGCCGGCCGTCGTCCAGATGGATCACCGGCTTGCCGGAGCGGGCGACCAGATCCTGGTCGTGGGTGGCGATCAGCACGGTGGTGCCCAGGCGGTTCAGCTCCAGGAAGAGCCGCAGGATGCGCAGGCCCATCTCGTGGTCGACATTGCCGGTGGGCTCGTCCGCCAGCAGGATGTCGGGCCGGCCGACGACGGCGCGGGCGATGGCCAGGCGTTGCTTCTCCCCGCCGGCGAGCGTCGGGGGATGGGCGTGCATGCGGTCGCGCAGGCCGACCCAGGCCATCAGCTCGGCGATGTCCTGGCGGTAGGACTCGGGCTTGTGGCCGGCGATCCGGAGCGGCACGGCGACGTTGTCGAAGGCGCTGAGGTGGTCGAGGAGGCGGAACTCCTGATAGACCACCCCGATGCGGCGGCGCAGGAAGGGCCGGATGTCGTCGGGCGCCTGCTCCACATCCTGGCCGAACAGGTGCAGGAGTCCCTTGGACGGCCGAGCCGCCAGGTAGATCAGCTTGAGCAGCGAGGTCTTGCCCGCCCCCGACGCGCCGGTGACGAAATGGAAAGACCCTTGCGGCAAGGAGAAGGTGAGGTCCTTGAGCGTTTCCGGCCCCCGGCCGTAGCGCATCGAGACGTCGTCGAAGCGAACCACGGCGTCATCGGCGTCGAGCGCGTCGTCGGCGTACGGGTTTCTGGACATGGAGACCGGAATCGGCGACCTCGAAAAGGTGGGCTGGAGGGTCCGATTCGGCGGCCATGATACTGACCTGTCCAGAATGCTCCACCAGCTATTTCGTGGACGACGCCAAGATTCCCGAGGACGGGCGCGTCGTGAAGTGCGTGAGCTGCGGCCACCGCTGGACCGCGCGCCGCGAGGTCGAGCTCGAACTCACCGCGCCGGCGCCCAAGGCTGAGCCCCCCGTCGCCGATACCGCCCCCGCCGCCGTCGATCAAGCCGCGGCGGAACCCGACCCCGAATCCGCGCCGCGCGAAGGGCTCGCCCTGCCCAAGGCCTTCCGCGCCAAGGCGCACGACAGCCGCCGCATGCGCGAGGCGGCCACCACCGGGGTGGTCTGGGCCGGCATGGCCGCCGCTTTGGCGGTGATGATCGCCGTGGCCGTGGTCTTCCGCGTCGACGTGGTGCGCCTGTGGCCGAGCACGGCCGGGGCCTTCGCCGGGGTCGGCCGGCCGGTCAACAGCGTGGGCCTGGCCATCGAGGGGGTGGAGTTCGAGCCGGCGCTCCAGGACGGCCACGCGGCCCTGTCGGTCTCGGGCATGATCCGCAACATCGAGGACCGCACCATCACCGCCCCGCCGCTGCAGATCCGCCTGCTGAACAAGGCCGGCAAGCCGGTGGCCACCAAGATCGCCCGGCCGGCCGATCCGGAAATCCCGCCCGGCGAGACGCGGCACTTCGCCCTGGCCCTGATCGATCCGCCGGGATCGGCGGCGGAGCTCGAGGTCACCTTCGCGCAGGTGAAGGCGCCGGCCGCGCCGCCCGAGACGCTGGACCTGCGCGGCGCCGCCGAGGCCAGCGCCCCGGCCCACGCCGAAGAGCCGTCGCACGGCGCGCCCGCGCAGGCGCCGGCCGACCATGTCGCCGCGGCCGCGCACGGCCCCGCCATACAGGACGCCAAGCCCCTGCCGATGGACGACCACGGCGAGGACCACCATGACTGCCCGGCCCACCGAGGTGCTGCTGCCCGAGGCCGAGGTGGCCGCCCGGGTCGAGGCCCTGGCTGCGCAGATCGCGCCGCGGATCGACGACGACACGGTGGTCATCTGCCTGCTGACCGGCGGCCTGTGGTTCTGCGCCGACCTGACGCGGGCGCTGGCCCGCGCCGGCCGGCATGTGCGCTTCGACGCCCTGTGGCTCGCCTCCTACGGCGACGAGCGGGCGAGCCTCGGGCGGTGCGAGGTGCGGGCCGACCTGCAGCGGCCGCTGTCGGGCCGCCGGGCCCTGATCGTCGACGATGTGATCGACACCGGCCTGTCGCTGAGCGAAGCCGCCCGCCTGGTGCGCGATTCCGGCGCGGCCGAGGTGCTGACCTGCGTCTTCGCCGCCAAGCCCTGGCCGACGCCGCGGGCCATCGAGCCGGACTTCGTCGCCTGGCAGGCGCCGCCCCGCTTCCTCGTCGGCTACGGCATGGACGCCGCGGGACAGCTGCGGGGATTGCCCTACATCGGGGCGGTGGACTGACCCGGTCCTAAAGCCAGGGAGCCTCGGCCTCCCGCGCCAGCATCTCGTCATAGGTCGGGCGGGGGCGCACGACGGCGAACTCACCGCCCTTGACCATCACCTCGGGGACCAGCGGCCGGCTGTTGTATTCGCTGGCCATGGAGGCGCCGTAGGCCCCGGCGCTCATGAAGGCGACGAGGTCGCCGGCTTCGAAAGGCGGCAGGGCACGGTCGCGCGTGAACGTGTCGCCGGTCTCGCAGACGGGGCCGACGACGTCATAGGTCCTGGCCTCGCCCTCGCGCGGGCGGACGGCGCGGATGTCGTGATAGGCGTCGTACATGGCCGGGCGCAGCAGGTCGTTCATGGCCGCGTCCAGCACCAGGAAGCGCCGGCCCTCCGGCCGCTGGTGGATATGCACCACCTGGGCCAGCAGCACGCCCGCATTGGCGGCGATCACGCGACCGGGCTCGAAGGCGAGCTGGACGTCGAGGCCTTTCGTCGCCTGCGCCACGACCTGCGCATATTCGGCCGGAGAGGGCGGTTCGGGCTGGTTGAAATAGGGCACGCCCAGGCCCCCGCCCAGGTCCAGGCGCTCCACATGCATGCCCTCGCCGCGCAGGCGCCGGACCAGGCCCGCCATCTTCTCGAAGGCCTGGGCCATGGGGGCCAGGTCGGTGATCTGGCTGCCGATGTGGCAGGCGACGCCGACGGGCTTCAGCCAGGCGTTGTTGGAGGCCATGGCGTAGAGCCGCTCGGCCTCGGCGAAGGAGACGCCGAACTTGTTCTCCGACTTGCCGGTGGCGATCTTGGCGTGGCCGCCGGCCGCGACGTCCGGATTGACGCGGAAGGCGATGGTGGCGCGCCTGCCGAGACGCTCGGCCACCCGGGCGACGGCGGCCATTTCCGGCTCGGACTCGACATTGATCTCGCAAACCCCGGCCTCGAGGGCGAAGGCGATCTCGGCGGCGGTCTTGCCGACGCCGGAAAAGACGATTTTCTCGGGCGGCACGCCGGCGGCGAGGGCCCGGCGGATTTCGCCTTCGGACACCGTGTCGGCGCCGGCGCCCTGGAGGGCCAGGGTCTTGAGCACCGCGACGTTGGAATTGGCCTTCACCGCAAAGGCGATCAGCGGGTCGACGACGCCGGCGGCGACCAGCGCGTCGCGCAGCACCGTGTAGTGCCGCTCAAGCGTGGCGGTTGAATAGACGTAGACGGGCGTGCCGACGGCCTGGGCGATCTTCGCCAGTGGCACGTCCTCGCAGAAGAGCTCGCCCTCCCGCAGCTCGAAATGGTTCATCGCGGATTGGCGTAGGGGTCGGGCAGGGCGCCCTGCGGGCCGGAGGCCGTCGGGTTGGAGCTGGTGCCCTCGATGGGCAGGGTGCGCGGCGGCGCCGGGTTGGTGGCGCGTACGCGGGGATCGACCGTGTCCACCGGCTTGTTGACGGTGGGCCGCGGCGCCGTCAGTTCGCCGGTGGCGGGATCGCCCCAGATCGGCGGCGGACGTTCCAGCGCGCCGGCCTTGCCGCAGCCCGCCAGGGCCAGGGCGCCCAGCAGGGCGAGGGACAGGGGAGCCTTGGCCTTCATTTCAGCACGTCCTTCCAACGGGCGATCTGCCTGCGGACCTGGTCGGGCGCCGTGCCGCCATAGCTCCGGCGGCTGGCGGCCGAGGCCGCGGGGGTCAGCACCTCATAAACGCCTTCGCCGATCCGCGGGTCCAGCGCCTTCATCTCGTCGAGCGGCAGGTCGGCCAGGTCGCAGCCCAGCTGCTCGGCCCGCTTCACCGCCGCGCCGGTGACGTGGTGGGCGTCGCGGAAGGGCATGTCGAGGGTGCGCACCAGCCAGTCGGCGAGGTCGGTGGCGGTCGAGAAGCCGGCGCCGGCGGCCGCGGCCATGCGCTCGGCGTTGGCCGACAGGTCGCCGATCATGCCGGTCATGGCCCCGATCGACAGATCCAGCACGTCGAAGGCCTCGAAGGTCGGGACCTTGTCCTCCTGCATGTCCTTCGAGTAGGCCAGCGGCAGGCCCTTCATGACGACGGTCAGCTGGGTGAAGGCCGCCAGCATGCGCCCGGCCTTGGCGCGCACCAGCTCGGCGGCGTCCGGGTTCTTCTTCTGCGGCATGATGGACGAGCCGGTGGTGAAGGCGTCCGACAGGGCGATGAAGCCGAACTGCGGCGTCATCCAGACCACGATCTCCTCGGCCAGGCGCGAGAGGTGGGTGGCGCAGATGGCGCCGGCCGCCAGGGCCTCGAGCGCGAAGTCGCGCGAGGAGACGCTGTCCAGCGAATTGGCCGTCGGGCGGTCGAAGCCCAGCGCCTTGGCCGTGGCGTGCCGGTCGATGGGGAAGGGCGAGCCGGCCAGGGCCGCGGCCCCCAGCGGACACTCGTTCATCCGGGCCCGGGCGTCGGCGAAGCGGCCGGCGTCGCGGCCGAACATCTCCACATAGGCCATCAGGTGGTGGCCGAAGGTCACGGGCTGGGCCGGCTGCAGGTGGGTGAAGCCCGGCATCAGCGTGTCGGCGTGAGCCTGCGCCTGGGCCAGCAGGGCCCGCTGCAGGGCCTGGAGCTGGCCGACCGTGCGCGCGCAGGCGTCGCGCACCCACATGCGGAAGTCCAGCGCCACCTGGTCGTTGCGCGAGCGCGCCGTGTGCAGCCGCCCGGCCGCCGGTCCGATCAGCTCGCGCAGGCGGGCCTCCACGTTCATGTGGATGTCTTCGAACTCGTCGCGGAAGGGGAAGGTCCCCTCGGCGATCTCGGCCTCGATGCACGTCAGGCCGTCCTGGATCGTCGCCGCGTCGGCCGCCGAGATGATTCCCTGGGCGGCCAGCATCGCCGCATGGGCCCGCGAGCCGGCCAGGTCCTGCGCCGCGAGGCGCTTGTCGAAGCCGATGGAGACGTTGATCGCCTGCATCAGGTCGGCGGGCTTGGCCGAGAAGCGGCCGCCCCACATGGCCTGTCCCTCGCCCTGCGCCGGGGCCCCTCCGGCGCCGCCCCCCTGGCCAGAGGCCGCAGACGTGGCCATATGGTCGGGCGTTTGCGAAGCTTTGGAGGCGTTGTCGGTCATGAGCGGTCAATCTGCGGCGAAACCCGGACCCGACCTGTTGCGGTGGCTCCTCTGGGGCGTCGCCGCGTTCGGCGTCGCCGCGGTGGTCTACATCATCGTCCAGGCAACCACCAATCCCGTTGCGCCCGGCGGCGTCGAACAGGTGGCGAAGGGCGAGATGGCGGCGCTGAAGTCGCCCGCCGAGCCCCTGCCGGCGCCGGTCACCACCATCTACGGGCCGGACGGCGAGCCCCTGCGTCTGGCCGACTTCCAGGGCGAGGTCGTGGTGCTGAACCTGTGGGCCACCTGGTGCCCGCCCTGCGTCGCCGAGATGCCGACGCTCGCCAGGCTGGCGGCGGAATACGAAGGCCAGCCCGTCCGCGTGGTGGCGGTCAGCATCGACCGCCCGAACGACCTCGACAAGGCGCGCGCCTTCATGGCGCAGAACGCACCGCTCGCCTTCTACAACGACCCCGAAATGAAGATGGCCTTCGACCTCAAGCCGCCGGCGCCCGGCATGCCGACGACGGTGATCTACGGGCCCGACGGGGTCGAGCGGGGCCGGCTGGCGGGCGGGGCGGACTGGTCGGGGCCGGACGCCAAGGCGGTGATCGACCACATTCTGGCCGAAGGCTGAACCGCGTTTTCGATTGACCGCCGTTAGGCTGGCGGCGCAGGTTTGCGCCCGCGACAATCCGAGATTTGGGCCGAGCTTCGCTGCGTTTCCCGAGGACTGCGATTGTTGACGGACGTCCGGTGCGCCCGGCGTCACGTTTCGTAGCTAAGGAGACGGCAGATTATGGCCTCTGGTACGGTCAAATGGTTCAATACGACGAAGGGCTTCGGCTTCATTCAGCCCGATGACGGCGGCAAGGACGTGTTCGTGCACATCTCCGCGGTCCAGCGTGCGGGCCTCCAGGCCCTGAACGAAGGCGACAAGGTTAGCTATCAGCTCCGCGAGGAGCGTGGAAAGACCGCCGCGGTCGACCTGCAGCCGATGTAGGCCGCAGGACGAAGACAGGAAGGGGCGCGACGGTCCGCCGTCGCGCCCCTTTTTTGTGCTCGAGGCGAGACCGACCTATTCGGCCGCCCACCGCATCTGGTCGGCCGCCTCACGCTCCGGACGGCGGCCGTCGTGATAGGCGTAGGCCGCCGCCGCGGCGGCGATGGAGGCGGCGCTCTCCGGAAGCGGTTCGACGCGAGGCGCGCGCACGGTGCGACCGAACCTGGCCTCGACGCCCTGGAAGGAGCCGCAGGCCGCCAGGTCCTGCGCCTCGACCTCATAGCCGGCCGGCCCGGCGAGGCCGAGGCTTTCGCGCAGGCGCGAGATTTCCTCGGCGCCGGCGGCGGCGTGGACGCCGACCATCACCCCGTAGGGATAGGGCGTCGGCAGGCCGGTCAGCCGCAGGTCCCAGGCGATGTTGGAGGCCAGCGGATAGAGCTTCATGTCGACCATGCCGACCAGGCGCGCGGCGCCGGCCGCGTGGGCGGTCTCCATGGCCGCCAGGAAGGCCTCGGCCACCCGCCGTCCGCCGCGGCGCGCCCGGCGATAGGCGTGGGTCGAGAAGATGCGGCTCATCTCCCAGGCCTCGGGCCCCTTCACCGGGGGCGCGCCGGGCGCGACCATGTGGGGATAGGCGTCGGCCAGGATGCAGCCGACGGTGGTCGGCCGGACCCGCAGGCCGACCTCGATCCGGTCCTGCGGATCCAGGCCCAGCAGGTAGACGGCGTGCTCGTCGTCGAAGGCGTCCCGCTCGCCGGCCTCGTCGACCGTCAGGTCCGCCCAGCCGTTCTCCTCCACGAAGTGGACGCGGCGGAACTGGAACATGTCGGCCAGCTGTTCGGCGTAGAGGTGGCGGTTCTGGGCGGTGATGATGTGGATCACGGGGGAGCGCTCCGGATGACGGGAAGGTCCGGAAAGCCTGCCGTTCCAGGGGCGGGCGCCCTATGGGGAGATCACCCTATCGCGCCCTCATCCCAGGATGGGCGGAATGAGCCCCCGTGACATGGCCGCGGTCACCGCCTGCAGCCGGGTGGCGACGTCCAGCTTGCGCTTGGCGCTTTCGACGTGGTGGTTCACCGTCTTGGGCGAGATGTCGAGGATGGCGCCGATCTCCCAGTCGGTCTTGCCCAGCCCGACCCATTGCAGGCACTCCGTCTCCCGCTGGGACAGGAGGCCCGGACCGGGCCGGTCGGCGGCCTGTTCGTGGAGCCGGACGGCGAGGGTGGCGAAGACCACGCCGACGCTTTCGAGCAGCGGCCGGTGCTCGCCGCGGAAGCTGGTCAGGGGGCTGGTCATGCGCAGGACGATCTTTTCGGAGACCGGGCCGGGCATCTGCACCACGAAGGCGTTGGCCAGCCCCTCGGCGAGCGCCTCCTTCCACATCGTCTCGGTGCCCCGGGAATCGGCTTCGCGCACGTCGGTCCAGGTGAACCCCGTCCGGCTGGTGGCGATCCAGCTCGAGCAGGGATCCTGTTCGATATAGCGTTCGGCCCAGTAGCGCCGGTCCCAGGTCTCGAAGCCGTGCCGCGAGACGATCGTCGGCGTGTCGGAGGCGCGGAGGCCCGACAGGCGGGTGCAGCAGTAGCGGTCGAAGCCGAAGGCCTCGAGGGTGCGCCGGAAGTGGGCCTCCAGCACCGGAAGGCTGCGATGCTCAGGCGCCTCTGAGAGGAACGCCCAGCTCAGGCCCTCGATGGTGCTCATGACGCCACTCCCGCACAACCGGCGGCAGTTAAGCCGGTTCGCGCACCTTCGTCATCCCCAGGGCGTCGGTCTGCACGCCCATGGCCCGCAGGAAGCCGATCAGCGCCGAGCGCGCTTCGGGCGTGAGCTGTTCATAGGCGGTGAGCAGCTCCAGCGCGCCGGGCGTGCGCATCCGCGACAGCAGGTCGAGGTCGACGCTCGGCTCCTCGTCGGGCGTGTCGAGCACGTCCAGCAGGTCGGTCACCCGGCAGCGGAGGGCGCGGGCGATCTGCACGAGCCGCGAGAAGGAGATGCGGTTGGCGCCGTTCTCGTACTTCTGGATCTGCTGGAAACTGACGCCGCACTGCTCGGCGAGGGCCTCCTGCGACATGCCGATGGTCCGGCGCCGGATGCGGACCGCTGCGCCCAGCGCGATATCCATGGGGTCCGGTGTCTTGGGCGAGGATTCCGTCAAAGCCTTCTCCTTACTTGCGAACCGCCGCGCGTCGGCGCGGCGGAAACGAGGACGCCTTGTGCGTCATCGCCTCGTCGCAATACCCGGTAGCGCCCGTCACGCCTGAGTTGCAAGAATGGCGTTCTACTAAATTGTGATTATCGGCCCGCGACCGTAGGTCGCAACCGGCGCGCCGGCGCTCAACCGCGCCCTTCGGGCCCCGCACAGGCACCTCAGCCGGCCCTCCAGGTCGGCGAGCCGGATCCGCTCCAGGCCCTGCGCCTCCCAGGGCCGGGGGTCGACCGGAGCCTCGGCGCCGCAGCGCGCGGACTCGCAGCGCGCCCAGAGCCCCAGGCCGGCGCGCCTGACGTCTTGCAGGGACATCTGGCGGGGGATCGCCCGGGCATATCGAACATCGTCGGCCATGATCACTCTCCGGCGAGAACAAAAGCAGAACTTATGGGCGTGCGCGACTCCATGGAGGCTGTATCGGGCCACGGGGCTCGCTCAGGTGGAGAGGTGTGCGTGCGAGAGGGTCGCTGATGCGGGCGACGATCCTCGACTGCCGATCCAGCCCCCTGTGGCGGGGTTCGCGTCCGGACAGATAGGCCGCCGGAAGCCCTTGAAACGACTCTGCAAATCGTCGCAGGCGCGGTTCAGGCGGCGGCCGGCGCAAGACCCGCGGCGGGACGCTGCGCCAGGAAGGCCAGCAGCTCGTCGAGGGGCAGGGGTTTGGCGATCAGATAGCCCTGGATCAGGTCGCAGCCCAGCTCGGCGAGGGCGGCCTGCGCCTCGGCCGTCTCGACCCCTTCGCCGACCACCGTCATGCCCAGGCCATGGGCCAGTTCGATCGTCGAGCGGACGATCAGGCGGTCGCGCCGCCCCTGGTGCGCCGAGGCCGCCAGGCTGCGGTCCAGCTTCAGCTCGTCGGCTTCCAGCATCTTCAGGTACGACAGCGACGAAAGGCCGACCCCGTAGTCGTCGATGGAGATCTTCAGCCCCGCCTCCCGGAAGGCGGCGATCGCCTGCACGGCGCCGGCGGGGTTCTCGATCACCGCCGTCTCGGTGATCTCGAAGCAGAGACATCCCGCGCGGCCGGCGGCTTCGCGCAGGGCGAAGTCCCGGAAGGCCTGGTCGCCCAGGAGCCGGCCGGAGACATTGACCGACACCGCCAGCGCCTGGCCGGCTTCCCGTAGCCGGTCCATGTCGGCCAGGGCGCGGCGGACCGTCCATTCGGTCAGTTCCCGGATGGCGCCCGTCTCCTCGGCGGCGCCGATGAACAGGTCGGGCCGGATGGCGCCCCGCGCGGGATGGCGCCAGCGGATCAGGGCCTCGGCGCCGACGATCGCCCCGTCGCCGGCGCGGGCCTTGGGCTGGTAGTGCAGGCTGAACTCATCCCGCTCGAGCCCCTGCCGCAGCTCGCTCATCAGGGACAGGTTGAGGTCGGGGTCGGGGAAGGCGTCGGCGTCGAAGACCAGGCTGCGGCGGTCCAGCCGCCGGCACTCGTCCAGAGCGGCGGTCGCCTGCTCGATCAGCGCCTCGGCGTCGACCGGGCCCTCGCCGGCATAGGCGATCCCCAGCCTCAGGAAGGCGTCGACGGCGAAGCCCTGGACGCGATAGGCCGGATCGAGCGCCTCGAGCCTCGCCACCTCGGCGCGCATGGCCGCCATGTCGGCCCGTCGCAAGGCCAGGCCCAGGACGCCGGTCGACAGGTGGGCGACGCGGCTCTCACGGCAGGTGCGCAGCAGCCGCGCGGCGATCTCGCGGACGACCTCGTTGGAGAGGCCGTATCCGATGGCGGCGCGCAGGGCCGCATAGCGGTCGACGCCGACCACCACGACCGCGACGGCGCCGGGCGCGTCCTGGCGCGAGCGCGACAGTTCGGCCAGCAGGGCCCGCCGGTTCGGCAGTTCCGTCTCGGGCTCGTGCATGGCCAGGTGGAGCAGGCCCGCCTCGCGTTCCTGGACGATGGCTGCGGCGCGGCGCTTCAGCTCGGCGCGAACCGCCCAGGCCAGGGCCATCGTCTGCGCCAGCAGCAGCGGCGCGACGGGGATGCTCACGGGCGTCAGGGCCTGCACGACCACCGGCAGGCCCAGGGCGGCGGCGAGGACCAGAACGTGACGGCGGCTGAGCATGGTCAGCTGGTCGGCCTGGCCCACCGGCCGCAGGAAGGCGATTACGCCCAGGGCCAGCAGGAAGACCACGGGCAGGCTGGGGCGCACCAGGGCGCGCCCCTGGATCAGGCCCTCATAGGCCAGGGCGTGCACCAGGACGCCGGGCAGCGAGCCGTAGCGGGGGGTGGAAAAATTGTCCCCCAGTTCGATCGCCGTGGCGCCGACGAGCACGGTGCGGCCGCGGACGACCGCCGGATCGAAGCGGTTCTGGCGGACATCTTCGAAGCTCAGGCGCGGAATCTCGGAAACCCGCACCCCGTAGTCGACGCTGAAGGCGCGAAGATCGCCGTAGCGGGCGTCGGCCAGGAGGGCGGCCATGGCGGGCCGATAGGCGTCGTCCGTCTCGAAGCCCCGCAGGTAGCGGCGCACCCGCCCGTCCCGATCCAGCGGCACGTTGACGCTGGCCAGGAGGGCGTCGCGGGAGATCTCCGCGACCGGCCGGTTCTCCACCACCTGGCCCGTCAGGCCCTGGCTGCGCGGCTGTATGAAGGTCGGCAGGACGACGCCGCCAGGCCAGGCGGAGACGGCCTGGGCGAGACGGGCGTCGGCGTCGGGCGTCGAGCGGGCGCTGAAGTCGACGTCCAGGCCGACCACCCGCGCCCCCGCCGCCTGCAGGTTCCCGATCGCAAGGGCGTAGCGGTCGCGGCTCCAGGGCCAGCGGCCGGCCGCCTCCAGGCTCGCGGCGTCGATCTCGACGACCACCAGCCCGCCGGTCGGGGCGCGCTCGGTCAGGCGGAAGCGCTGGGCGCCGAGCCCGTCCTCGAGCGGCCGCAGGGCGCCCAGACCCGTCAGGATGACGACGAGGGCGGCCAGCAGGAGGACGGGGCTCCAGGTCCTCAGACGTCCGCGGGTCCTGGAGGCGAAGGCGGACAAGGCCTAGTCCTTCCCGCCGCCGGACTTGCCGTTCCCGCCGCCGTTCCCGTTGCCGCCGCCGGAATTGCCGTTGCCGTCGCCGCCGGCGCTGTTCTCGCCGGGGCCGTTGCCATTCCCGTTGCCGGCGCCGTTTCCATTGCCGCCGGCGTTGGCGCCGCCGCCGTTGCCGTTGCCGCTGCCGGTGCCGCCGCCTTTGCCTTTGCCGCCTGCGTTGGCGCCGCCGGAAGTGCCTTTGCCGGAGCCATTTCCGCCGCCGTTGCCGTTGCCGTTGCCGTTACCGCCGGCGCTGTTCTCGCCGGGG
>CAYQPL010000025.1:0-4027 GCA_964419395.1 uncultured Phenylobacterium sp.
CGACTTCCTCGCCAATATGAGCCACGAGATCCGCACCCCGCTGAACGGCGTGATCGGCGTGGCCGCCGCGCTGGCGCGCACGCCGCTGTCGGAGGATCAGCGGGAGATGGTCTCCCTGATCGAACGCTCGGGCGCCGCCCTCGAGGCGCTCGTCTCCGACGTGCTGGACCTGTCGAAGATCGAAGCCGGCCGGCTGCGGCTGGACCCCGCCGCCTTCGACCTCCGTCTGGAGCTCGGCGCAGTGCTCGACATCTTCCGGCTCCGCGCCCAGGAGAAGGGCCTCGCCTTCGGCGTCGACTGGGCGGCCGGGGCGGAGGGGGCGCTGATCGGCGATGCGCTCCGCCTGCGCCAGGTGCTGGCCAACCTGCTTTCCAACGCGGTGAAGTTCACCGCCCAGGGCGAGGTGTCGGTGAGGATCGCCTATGCGTGCGGGCGTCTGGCCATCACCGTCGCCGACACCGGCATCGGCTTCGACGCCGTGGCGGCCGGCCAGCTGTTTCAGCGGTTCTCGCAGGCCGACGGCGCCATCACGCGCCGGTTCGGCGGCACCGGCCTGGGGCTCGCCATCAGCCGTTCGCTGGTGGAGCTGATGGGCGGCGAGATCGCCGCGGAGTCCGAGCCGGGCCGCGGCGCCGTCTTCCATCTCCAGGTTCCCGTCCCGCGAGCGCCCGCCGCCGATGTCGTCCAGCCCGAACGCCGGCCGGCCGCCGACCTGGCCGGCCAGCTCGCCGGGCGTCGCATCCTGCTGGCGGAAGATCACCCGGTGAACCGCCGGGTCGTGGAGCTGATCCTGGCGCCGTTCGAGGTGGAGCTGACCGTCGCCGAGGACGGCCGCCAAGCCCTCGGCCGCCTCGCCGAGGGACGTTTCGACCTCGTCCTGATGGACATGCAGATGCCGGTCCTCGACGGCTTGGCCGCCACCCGCCAGCTCCGCGCCCGGGAGGCGGCGTTCGGGCTGCCGCGGACGCCGGTCCTGATACTCAGCGCCAACGCCATGCGGCAGCACCGGGAGGAGGCCGCGGCCGCCGGCGCGGATCGCCACGTGGCCAAGCCGGTGACGGCGCAGGTCCTGCTCGAAGCCCTGGCGGAGACCCTCGGCGGCCAGGGCCAGGTGTGAACGCCCGCCGGGCGGAACCATTCGGGCCGGCTCCGCTTGTGCGCAGATGAACCGCCGAACCCGCCCCCTAACGCCCGCCCTCGGCCTGTCCGCCGCCCTGGCCCTCGTCGCCTGCTCGGAGCCGGCGCCCGGCTCACGCGCCGAGGCTGGAGCGCCGGCCGCCGAGACGATCAGGGAGCCGGCGAACCGAGACGCGGCCGCGTCTGCCGAAGGCGGCGAGGGCGCGCAGATCGTGCTGAACGGCCTGACGCCCCAGGATGTGGAGGCCGCGGCCCTGCCCGGCGAACTCGCCTGCAGCTTCCTGGCCGGCGGAGACCAGGTCCTGCTGCTGGCCAAGGGCTTCGTCGCCTCGTCCGACCCGGCGGGCGGGGTGGTCAAGATCGGCGATCGTGTCGAGCGGCTCGCCGCGCCCGGGGGCTTCCACGGCATGGTGCGCGGGGCGACCTTCGCCGGCCGGGGCAGGACGGCGGCCATCGAGGTGACCGGCGAGCCCGTCGGCGGCGGCGAATCCCCGCCGCGTCCGGCGACGCTGACCTACCAGCGCGCCGACGGCGCCCGTCGGACCTTCCCCGGCCAGTGGAACTGCGGCCCCTAGGCGGAACCTCGGGGCCGCCGGTCCCGGGTCAGTCGAGGCGAACCTCGCCGACCTTGTCGCCGTAGTCCTTCTTCGGGTCGCGGCCCATCAGGACCTTCACGCCGGCGAACAGGCTGTGCTCGTTCAGCCAGATCTGCGCGCGCTCGGGCTCGAAGCGCAGCAGCTGCAGCTGCGGGTCGTCCTTGCCGCCTTCGTACCAGGCCGCCACGAAGGGGTTCCAGAGGCGCTCGATCGTATCGCGGTCGTTGTCCGGGATCAGGCGGCCATGGACGGTGGCGAAGAGGCCATGGTCCTTGGAGGCGAAGTGGGCCATGGCCCGGTGGCCCGCGCCGGCGGCCTGCACCAGATCGACGCCCTTGGCGCTGAAGATCCAGATGGGGCCGCCTTCGTCGCCCTCGATCTGGGCGGTCATGGGCTGGCTATGGCCTTCCTCCACGCCCGTCAGGCCGAGCATGAGGGTGCGGTCGGACTTGAGGGCCTTCCAGAACTTGGCTTCGAGTTCGGCAGAATCCGCCATGGGGGGTCTCCTTACGTGCTGCTGTCACCAGCCGAACGGCCCCGGGGCCCCGCCGTTCCTGCGCCCGTTCAGCCTGCCCGCAACTGGGAGCTGAGCGCCGCCAGGTCCTCGCCCGTGCCGAAGCGCGAGCCGGTCGCCTCGCCCGTCAGGACATGGGCCGGGGAGACGAGCTCCGGGCCCTCGCCGGGCGGCAGGGGCGGTGTGTAGTAGCCCAGGGCGTAGCCGCCGAGATCGTAGCCCAGCAGGGACTGCAGCTCGGGCGGGAGGGTGCGGGCGATCTCGGGCGGGCACGAGAGGTACTGGTTCTCCTCCTGCCGCAGCCAGCCCAGGGCGTAGGTGATGTTCAGGCCCCAGCGGTCGGCCGGGCTGTCGTTGGCCCCGCCGCCGTGGAAGACGCTGCCGGTATAGACCAGCACCGAACCGGCGCTCATGGTCGCCCGCGCGATCTCCTGCGGCTCGGCGCGGCGGTCGTCCGGCCAGGCCTGCGAGCCCGGGATCACCTGGGTCGCGCCATTGGCCTCGGTGAAGTCGGTGACCGCCCAGATGGTGTTGAGCTGCGGCTCCACGCCCTTCAGATGTGCGCCCCAGGCCCAGCGGTCGCGGTGGATCGGCTGGGCGCCCTGGCCCGGCATGATGCGGATCAGCTGGGTCAGGTGCAGCTGCCAACGTTCGCAGTTGGGCTTGAGCAGGTGGCCGCACAGGCCCTGGATGCGCGGATCGAGGATCAGCGGCCGGCAGGCGGGGGCCCGGGCGGCGAGGGCGCCGGTGCGCGTGGTCCGGAACCCGGTGAAACCGTCCTGGCCGGGCGCGGTGGCGGCGACATAGGGCTCGAGCTCGGCCCTGAGCGCGGCCACCTCATTCTCGTCCAGCACCTGGTCGAGGATGAGAGCGCCGTCGCGGTCGAGGGCGGCGGCCATCTCCGCGGCCGGGGCGTCGGGGGGCAGGTGGACGAGGCTTGGCATGGTGGTGATCCTCCCCGGAGCCTTGCGATGTCGGGCCTCCGGAGGCTCCGCGCCGGGGCGCGGGCAGAATGGCGCCGGAGCCGCCGCAGGCCAAATGCCGTGCGGCGAATCCGCGCGCGGCCGAAGGACCGGGCCGGGGCGAGGTTGAACTCGGCGCGATTCCTGCGCGAAAGTCGGATATCCGACAATCCGCCGTGGGAGGGCGAAGTGGCCTACAAGTTCGAGATCTTCAAGGACAAGGCGGGCGAGTTCCGCGTGCGGTTCCGCGCCTCCAACGGCGAGGTGATGTTCTCCTCGGAGGGCTATGCGTCGAAGTCCGGCGCCAAGAACATGATCGAGTCGATCAAGAAGAACGCGCCGGCCGCCGACGTCGTCGACGAAAGCGCCGGCTGAGCGCACGCATTCGCCGTTGATCGCGCCCCGGACGGCGGCTTAGATCGCGCCGCAAGCTGGGCCATGGGGCCCGGCGCTCCGGAGATGCGACCCCCATGCGCAAGCTGCTGATCCTGGCCGCCGCCGCGGCCGCCCTGACCGTTTCGGCCTGCAACACCGTCGCCGGCGTCGGCCGCGACGTCGAGGCGGCCGGCCAGGCGGTCAAGAACACCGCCGAAGACGTCAAGCGCTGAGGTTCGGGCGCCGTCCCTGGCGGGCGGCGCCCTTCGGCGTCGCGCCCCCCCGGCCTTCAGCCGGCGGGGCCGGCCCGGCCTCCCGCGGGGCGCAGGCGGCGTCGGCGTTGCCGGGCCGAGGCGGGGAGGTGACGCTGCGACCGCGCGCCGCCCTTTTCCCGCCCCGCCCGAAGTCGCATATGTCCGCCATGTCCGAACCTCGACCCAGCC
>CAYQPL010000025.1:4037-23506 GCA_964419395.1 uncultured Phenylobacterium sp.
CAAGCGCGGCCTCAAGGGGCGCTGCCCCAAGTGCGGCGAGGGCGCCCTGTTCTGGCGCTATCTGAAGGTCGAGCCGGCCTGCCACGCCTGTGGGCATGACCTGGCGCAGTATCCGGCCGACGACGGCCCGGCCTATTTCACCATCCTCATCGTCGGCCACCTGATCGTGGCGCCGCTGCTGCTCTTCCCGTTCATCTGGGAGGCGCCGGTCTGGCTGGTCCTGCCGGCCACCCTGGTTCCCCTGGCCCTGGCGACCCTGTGGATGCTGCCCCGGATCAAGGGCGCCTTCATCGGCGGTCTCTATTCGCTGGGGGTCAAGGCGCGGGATTCGAACCTGCACACCGCCGACGCGGCCGAATAGGTCGCGGCGCTCCGGGCGCCGGCCAGGAGGAACCTGAGCCGTGCGCCGCCGTTCTTCCGACGCGAGCGGCCGTGGTGGCTCGCTCTGACGGAGAGCGGACATGACCCTTGGCACCATCCTCCTGATCATCCTCATCCTGGCCCTGATCGGCGCCCTGCCGACCTGGGGCTACAGCCGCAGCTGGGGCTACTTCCCCTCCGGCGGCCTGGGCCTCGTCCTGGTGATCGTGCTGATCCTGGTCCTCCTCGGACGGATCTAGGCGCGGCCCGCGCCCGCTCCGGCGGGGCTTTCGCTTCGCGCCGCACCTCCCTAGCATCCCCCTCAAATCACACGCCTTGAGGGGGGACAGGCATGACGGCGACGGAGACGGGCGCGGACGCACAGGCGCCGGCGGGGCTGCTGGCCACGGGGCTCACGCCCGTCCAGAGGCTGAAAGCCATCGCCGGCGGATCGGCCGGCAATCTGGTGGAGTGGTACGACTGGTTCGCCTACTCCTCCTTCGCCCTCTATTTCGCCCGCCACTTCTTCCCTGACGGCGACCAGACGGCCCAGCTGCTGCAGGCGGCCGCGGTCTTCGCCATCGGATTCCTGGCCCGGCCCGTGGGCGCCTGGCTGATGGGGCTCTACGCCGACCGGGCGGGGCGTCGCGCGGCGCTCTCCCTGTCGGTGGCCATGATGTGCGCTGGCTCCTTCGTCATCGCCATCACGCCGGACTACGCCATGATCGGCGTCGGGGCCCCGATCATCCTGCTGCTCGCCCGCCTGCTCCAGGGCCTGTCGGTGGGGGGAGAGTACGGGGCGAGCGCCACCTACCTGTCGGAAATGGCCGGCAAGAGCCGCCGCGGCTTCTGGTCGAGCTTCCAGTTCGTGACCCTGATCTCGGGCCAGCTCCTGGCCCTGCTGGTGCTCATCATCCTGCAGAACGTCATGCCGACGGAGGCCCTGGAAAGCTGGGGCTGGCGCATCCCCTTCGTCATCGGCGGGCTGCTGGCCGTGGTCGTCTTCTGGATCCGGCGCGGCCTGGAGGAGAGCGTCTCCTTCACCAACGCCCAGGCCGCCGGCGCCGAACGCGGCAAGACCATGATGCTCTTCCTGCACCACCCGTGGGAGACCACGGCCATCTTCCTGCTGACCTCGGGCGGGTCCTTGGCCTTCTATGCCTACACGACCTACATGCAGAAGTTCCTGGTCAACACGGCCGGCTTCGCCAAGGACACGGCGACCTCGATCACCGCCGGGGCCCTGGTGGTCTATCTCTTCCTGCTGCCCCTGTTCGGCTGGCTGTCGGACAAGTGGGGCCGGCGGACCAATCTCTGCCTGACCTTCGGGGCCGGCATGATCCTGACCTATCCGATCATGACGCTGATGGCCGGCACGACGGACGCGCTGGTCGCCTTCGGCCTGATGACCCTGCTGATCGTCATCCTGACCGGCTACACCTCGGTCAGCGCCGTGACCAAGGCCGAGCTCTTCCCGGCCCATGTCCGCGCGCTGGGCGTCGCCCTGCCCTACGCCACGGCCAACGCCGTCTTCGGCGGCACGGCCGAGGCCATGGCCCTGTGGTTCAAGGGGCAGGGGATCGAGAGCGCCTTCTACATCTATGTCTCGGCCATCATGGGCGTGGCGCTGGTGGTCTCCATCCTGCTCGGCGACAGCCGCAAGCGCAGCCTGATCCTGGAGGACTGAGGCGCTCATGGACGCCCTGCGGCTCTCGACGCTGGACACCGTCGCCCTGGCGCTCTTCGCGATCGCCTGGCTGGCCTATGAGCCTCTGGTGAAGGCCGCGCTCGGGCGGCGGCACATGATCAATCTCGACATGGGGGTCATCCGCGGCGCCTGGATGCGCAACATGGCCGTACGCGAGAACAAGTTCATGGACGGCCAGCTGCTGGGGCACACCCTCAACTCGGCCTCCTTCTTCGCCTCGTCCAACCTGCTGCTGATCGCCGCGGCGGCCGGCGTGCTGTTCGGGGGCGAGGACGCCTTTCGCAGCGCGTCCAGCCTGATCGTCATCAAGACCTCGTCGCGGCTGCTCTTCGAGCTACAGCTGGCCCTGGTGCTGATCACCCTGGCGCGCGGCCTGCTCGACTTCATCTGGGCCATCCGCCAGATGAACTACACCATCGCCGTCATCGGGGCCGCCCCGATCGGCGGCGAGGCGGCGGTGCTGCGGGCCTATGGGGAGGCGTCGGGGCGGCTGATCAATCCGGCGCTGTCGGCCTTCAACGCCGGGGTGCGCGGCTACTATTTCGCCCTGGCCGCGGCCAGCTGGATCTTCGGCGCCACGGCCTTCATCGTCGCCACCCTCAGCGCCGTCCTGCTGCTGGTCTGGCGCCAGCGGCGGTCCAAGGCGGCGGTGGCCATCGCCGACCTGCGCCAGATCGTCGAAGGCCTGCCGCCGCCTGAGCCGGTCGCCAAGCCGCCGGCGGAGGTCTGAGGCTCACCCCAGCCCGACCTCGCGCCGCTGGGCCCGCGTCAGCTTCGCGGCGACGAGGGCGTGGGCCGTGGCGAGCCAGTCGGCCACCTCGTCCGCATCGAGGCTTTCCAGGTCGTCGAAGCGCACCCATTTCGCCCGCGCCAGATAGGGCGCCGGCCGGGCGGGACCGGTCTCCGTCAGGACCTCGAAGGCGAGGTCGGTGGCCTTGAACGACAGGCCGCCGGACGATCCCAGGACGGCGAACATCTTCCCGCCCACCTTGAAGACGTGGTCGTCGCCCCACTGGACCGACAGGGTCGCGCCGGGCAGGGCGAGCGCGCAGGCCTCGATCGCCTCCGGGCTCACGCCTCGACGCCGGTCCCGATGGGGCAGGTCACGCCCGTGCCGCCGATGCCGCAATAGCCGCCGGAGTTCTTGGCCAGATACTGCTGGTGATAGGCCTCGGCGAAATAGAAGGGACCGGCCTCGACGATCTCGGTGGTGATGGGGCCCAGCCCCTTCTCCGACAGGGCCTGGGCATAGGCCTGCTTGGAGGCGGCGGCCGCCTGGGCCTGGGCGTCGTTCGCCACATAGACGCCCGAGCGGTACTGGGTGCCGATGTCGGCGCCCTGGCGCATGCCCTGGGTCGGGTCGTGGTTCTCCCAGAAGGCCTTGAGCAGTTGCTCGTAGGTGACGACGCGCGGGTCATAGACCACCAGCACCGCCTCGGTGTGGCCGGTGCGGCCGCTGCACACTTCCTCATAGGTCGGGTTGGGCGTCAGGCCGTTCACATAGCCGACCGCCGTCACATGGACGCCCGGCAGCTGCCAGAAGACCCGCTCCACGCCCCAGAAGCAGCCCATGGCGAAGACCGCCGTCTCCAGCCCCTCCGGATAGGGGCCGTGCAGGGGGCGGCCATTGACGAAGTGGGTGTCGGCCGTGGGGATCGGGTCGGGCCGGCCGGGCAGAGCCGTCTCGGCCGTGGGCAGTTCGGCGGGCTTGCGGAAGAACATGGGGCGACCTCTTCAGGCTGGCGCGGCCGGCGCGCAATCGCGCGGCCACAGGGCTTTGGCTCTAGAGATAGGACGCCCGAGCCGATCCGCGAAGGGGCGCGACAAAGGCGCCGCACGCGAGGCGCGCCACGCGGCTTGCCCCCGGCCCCCGCCTCGCTATATAGACGCCCTTCCGCCGCGGGGGCCTGTCCCCTAGCGACGTGAGGTGAGGTGGCCGAGTGGTTGAAGGCGCACGCCTGGAACGCGTGTATAGGGGAAACTCTATCGAGGGTTCGAATCCCTCTCTCACCGCCAGCTCCGCCCGTTAGGCCGCTGGCGCCGGTTTATCGATCGCCCCACCTTCCTCTCTGCGTCGCCCTTACACGCTAGGCTCAATCGGCGACCGGCCCGTCAGCAGGCGGCGATTTCGCATAAATCCCCCCCTTCTCGAACCATTTGACGTCGCGGAAGCGGGGCTCCGCCTGAACGATCTCCTGCAGGTCGAGTAGAAACTCGCGAAAGAGCCTTCGGTCTGGCCAGAGGAACGCGGTCATATTCTGAGTGATGAGGTAGTTTTCCTCGGAATCGATGACGCTGACTTGGGCCCAGAGGCGCTTCCGTCCTCGCCAGATGTCGAGCTCCCATCCGTGTTCGTGCGCATGGATCGGTTCGGAGACGCGATAGCCCTTCTGTTCGAGGCCAGCTTTCAGCGCCTCGGCGATGTTCCGCCCCGGCCAGACGACGAAGTCGGTTTCATCCTCGACAGAGTCATCCGGGAAGCCGGAGCGGAACTGAAGTTCAGGTCGCAGTCTCATGGATCAATCCCTTCATCCTCTGGCGAATACATCAGATTTCCGCCCGCAACGCCGAGCCCCCCGACCCGCGCCTTCAGGGGCGCCGGACTGCCATACCAAAGGCGGCCCAAGCGTCCGCGCTTTTTCCAACCGAGCGCCTCGCCACTCCAGCCCTTCTGGCCGCGAAATATCGGCCCCCCGTAATAGGAGGGATCCACCTCAAAGTGCAGCCTGTAGAAATCGCCGCGACTGATATCGGCGGGCTTAAGAACGTTGAAGACGCTCTCGCTAAATGACTCGGGTAGATTCAATTTCCGGGGAAAGAAGTGGTGGCCCATGCCCTTTAGATAGGGTTCTGCAAAGCGTGCAGCTTCGCGAGGACTCAATCCCATAGCGAGGTAGCGCTCGACGTTGCCGACGTTGGAGACTCGGCTCACGCCCTTCACCATCTTCGCCAGAGGGCCTCCGATTGCGAGCGATCCCAGGTCAAACGCCAACTCCCCTTGATTTTGCCCGATGTCGAACTGCCGCTGCAGTTCGCCCTCGAAGGTGGGAGCCGCCGGCGTTGCACGAGGATCGACGTCGGCCCGCAATTGCCGTGCAAAGGATGTCACGTCATCCACCACCTTTTGAGGGTGCATTGCGCCATCGATCATGTAGCGAGCCGTCGCGACGCCTGCCTGCTCGACCGCGTCGCGCGCCGACTGTCCGGGAGGGCTCAGATAAGGATCCAGCGGGTTCGCGTATCGTGTCAGGAAGATTGCACCGTCCGCCAAGCCTTGGGCGGCGTGCAGTCCACCCCGAACGACGCCGGCCACGTTGCCCGCCGCGCGGGTCATGTCGGTGGCGACGGACCGCAACTGCGGACTCTGTTCGATACGATTTCTTGTAACAGCGACCTGGCGTGCAACCTCCCTATTGACGTTTGCCGCCGCTGCCTTCGCCTGCTTTTGAACACGGCCTAAGAGCTGCTCTCCCTGCTGCCAGAGATCCTCGGGCGGTTGTCTCGCGACGGACTGAACGACACGGGTGGCGCTGCGCTGAGCTCCTTGGGCGGCGGCTGATACGCGCCGGGCCACACTTTCAGCCTCTCGGCGCTGTCGCTCCCAAAACTGTCCTAAGCCTTCACCCATGGCTCATCACCGGCCGAAAATGGCCGCTCCTTCAGCGCTGCGTATTGGGGCGGGAATGCGAACTCATGGCCCAGTTCGGGCCAGCGTCACTATGGCGCTCAACAGCGCCATTGTCCAGAACAAAACAAGAACATTTTGGGGCCAACACAATATGGCGCATGTTCGTGCCATTGTGACAGGCACCGTCGGAGTACTATCCCGGCCCGGTTCTACCGGCGCGGCAGCTTGCCGAGCGCCTACTGCGCCGCGTCGAAGGCGCTCGCACGAAGCGCGCCACCGTCACGGAGCTGTTGGCTCGAAGTGGGCGTTCGACGAGAAGGCATATTCCGCCAGGCCCATCTGCCGCCCGTCGCCATCGACGCCCGTGAGTCGGAGGGTTCGCCAGATGGTGGTCAGGCACTGGAGGCTCGGCAGCCAGTCGTCTTCCGGGATGTGGATCCCCGCCTCCAGCCCGCCGCCAGGGAGGTCGCCCGCGCGGTCGCAGATGTAGCCGATCTCGGGCGTCCGGCGCCGCCACGGCGGCTGGCGCTCCAGCGGCGATGCCCACAGGCGGATCCGGCGGCCGGCCAGCGGCTCCGGAGAGACCAGGCGGCCCTCCGAGTTCAACATCCGGGAATAGATCAGGCCGCCCTGGAGGCGGTGCGCCTTCGGCATTCCCTGAGGGCTGGGCAGCAGGCTCAGCCCTCCGTCGACCGACAGCAGCTCAACGACGAATTCCTGCCGCGCGCTAGCCAGCATCGGTTCGGTCCGAAAAGGCGGAGGGCATCTCCCTCTGGAAGAAATAGGCCTTCACCTCCGCGCCGTCGGACGTCTCGTTCCGGGTGTGCACCTGCAGGAGTCGCCAATGCGACGCCAGCGAGAGGGCCGTCGTGGAGATCGCGGCTTCCGGCAGCATGAAGACCGCCTGGATGTCATCCTCGGCTCCCGCGGGGGATTGCCTTATCTCCCCAACGGATCGTTGACCCTTTCGGCCAAACCGGACTTTGGGTCCGAAGGAAGTTAAGCGCGCCTTCAAGATCTTTCCGCGGGCTTTTTCCGGCGCGCAGATACGACCGGCGAGCGTGAAGTTGCGGTCTCGCACGGGCTGCGAAAAGCCAAAGAGGCCGCGGGTTTGCGCCGCGCCGACGCGCAGATTCCAGTCCCACGACGAGACTTCGATGATCACCTGCCCCCCGAAGAGGCCGTCCGGAGACGCGACGCCAAGTATGACCTATTCGTGCCTGTTTTGTTCCGGAGCGCAACCCACCGTCGCTCAATGCTCAGAGCGACGGTGGTTCGGCCTCGCTACGGCCGGTGCAGGGCGCAGAGCTTGTTGCCGTCGGGGTCACGGACATAGGCGAGGTGGAGGGCGCCCAGGCCGCCCTGGCGCAGGCCGGGCGGGTCCTCGATGGAGACGCCACCGTGGGCCACGGCCACGTCGTGGAATTCCTTCACCTGCTCGGGCGAGGCGCACTTGAAGCCGATGGTGGCGCCGTTGGCGCAGGTGGCCGGCTCGTCATTGATCGGCTCGCTGACGCAGAAGGTGGAGCCGTCGTGACGGTAGAAGAGCCGCATGTGGCCGGTGGGGGCTGCGTTGCGGATCGGCTCGCCCGCCCCCAGCACGCCCAGCACGGCGTCGTAGAAGCGCTTGGACCGCTCGATATCGTTCGATCCGACCATGATGTGGTTGAACATGCCGTCTTCCCTCGATGATGCGTTCAGGGGGCTTCGGCCCCCTTCGCCGGCAAGCTACGCACGAAGGCGAGGGCGGCGTCCAGCAGGCGGGCGCGCAGGGTGTCGTCGGACCAGGCGTCTTCGGCGGCGATGATCCAGCCGGGCAGGGGGCGGCCGGCGCGCAGGGGCTCGATCTGCGGATGGGCGAGCGCCCAGGCGTCCTGCCCCTTGCCCAGGCGGGCCATCAGGCCGCGGTCGCTGGCGCCGCAGAGCAGGTGACCGTCCAGCATCCAGGCGAGGCCGCCGAACATGGGCCTTTCCGTGAGGGCGGCCATCCCGCCCAGAGCCTCGTCCAGATGCTCGCGCACCAGGGCTTCCAGGCCGGTGTCGCGGGCCATGGGCGCCTCAGGCGGCCGGCGGCGGCTCGGGCGGCATGGGGGCGGGCCCCGGCGGATCGAAGCGCTCGCCCGCCGGATCGCTCGGCTGAACATAGAAGATGATCAGGATGATCGTTCCGACGAGCGGGATCAGGCCGAGCAGCACCCACCAGCCGGTGCGGTTGGTGTCGTGCAGCCGCCGCACGGCCATGGCCAGGTGCGGAAGGAAGATGACCAGCGTCAGCAGCATGCTGAAGGGCTGCATCCGGCCCCGCGCCAGGCCGCCGTCGAGGATGCCGGCGGCGAGGAACGCCAGGACGACCGCCAGCACCCACCACCAGAAGGTCGCCCGGCCGGTGCGGCCGTCGAACCTGGCATAGTTGGCGAACCCGTACTTGACCGCTTCGATCATGGCGCGACCCCTGGCGACTGTGCCGATGGAAGAAGGCTAGGGCGGCGCGACCACGCAGGCAATGCGGGCGATCCCGGAGGCGCGGCGTCCGGCCGCCGGCGGGCGGGAGAAGACGCCGTTAACCAAACCGGTGCGACCCTGCGACGACACCAGGGCTGAGAGTTGGGCTGACCCCATGACCGCCGCCGCGATGACTGTTCCCGCCGTCCACCCCGCCGTCGACGACTTCGTCCGCGACGGCGCTCACGTCTTCGACGACCTCGTCGACCCGAAGGCCGCCGCCGAGCTGCTGGCGGAGATCCGCGCCGACCGCGACTTCGACCACCGGCTGTTCCTGACGGAGGCGGAATTCGACGCCGATCCGCAGTACACCGGCGTCAATCCGCGGCCCGGGCGCAACCTGCTGGAGCGGTTCGAGGACCGGCTGGGCTTCGTGGAGCAGGCGCCCCACATCGTCGAGGCGGTCGGCGCGCTGCTGGGCGATGATTACGAGGTCCTGAACAAGAAGGTGGTCTGCGGCGTGCCCCAGACCTCGGTGCCCGACTGGCTGCGCCGGCGGATCCTGGGCAATCCGGTGAACAATCTCGGCGCCTATGTGCGGCCGGAGTACCGGGACGTCACCTATTTCTACGGCATCGACTTCCACCAGGACCTGATCGACTACAAGGACCGGCCGGCGGACTTCCTGACGCTCTATATCTATCTGCACCCGGTCAGCCGGCTGGACGCGCCGCTCTTCCTGCTGAAGGGCAGCCACCGGTTCGGCGGCACGGTCTTCCCGCACGACCTGCAGCGCGCCGGCGCCGACGCCTGGACCTATCGCGACGGCCGGGGCGGCGAGGCGAAGGTCGACCAGCTCCTGCTGACGGGGCCGGCGGGCTACGCCGCCATGTGGCACGCCTGCACCCTGCACGGCACCCAGCCCGACGCCGCCGACCACGAGCGGATCTCCCTGCGCTACCTCCTGGCCCGCGGATCGCGGCCAGACGGCATGGCGGCGGTGAACGCCACCCTCTCAGGCCCGCTCTCGCTTGCCCAGACGCGCAAGGATCTGTCGGCGGAGGGCGCGGCCATCCTGAAGGCCAACGCCGTCAACCAGGCCTGAGCCCGAGCCCCGCGTCCAGACCGGCTGGAGCGCGTCCAGGCTGCGGCCCACCTCGCCCAGGCCGAAGACCAGGGCCCCGACAGCCGCGGCCTCGCCCGGCGTGCGCTCGGCCGTCTGGCGCGCCGTCTCCTGGGCTTCGTCGACCGCCGCGCGCAGCCGCCCGGCCGGCGCCCAGGCCGCGTCGCCCGAACCCTGCGCCTCGATGGCCGACAGGTAGGCGCAGGCCGCCCTGCGCGCCTCGTCCACGGACCGGCCGAGCGTCGAGCGGGCCGTCAGACCCCGCGCCGGCCGGCGCTCCAGGGCCCGCTCGATGAGGACCATGGCGTGCCACAGGCGCTCCAACCCCTCGACCGCCTCGGTCGGCGAGGGCCGCTTGCGCCGGCCCAGACGAATGCTGGCAGCGGCCTGCCGCGCCTCGCGCAGCTGGCCGAGGAAGCGGTCGCGGGCCGCGGCGCGGTCCTGGCGCGCCTCGCCCAGGGCTTCCCGCAGGCTTTCCTCCAGCAGGTCCCGGCAGGCGGCCAGAGCCTGGCGCAGGCTCCTGTCGGCGCGGGCGCGGGCGCTGTCGGGCCAGACGAGGACCGTCGCCAGCGCGCCCGTGCCGGCCCCGAGAATGATGGCCAGGGCCCGCTCGGCCGCGCCGCCGATCACCTGGGGATCGGCCTCCAGGGCGATCACCGAGGCGGCGACGAGCCCGTAGCTCATATTGGGCCAGAACTGCACGGCGGCGTAGACCCCGAGCGCCGCCAGGGCGAGCCGCAGCGCGGTCAGGTCGCCGCCCCCGAAGAGGATGACCGTGGCCAGGCCCACGATGGTGCCGACCACCGTCCCGGCGATGCGGCCGAGGGCGGCGGTGAAGGCCCCGTCCAGGCTGGGCTGGACAACGAACAGCGCCGAGATCACCGCCCAGGAGGTGTGCGGCAGGCCGAGCCGCTCCATGACGAACCAGGTGGCCGCCGCCGCCGCCGCCGACTGCACGGCCAGGCGCGCGGAGTCCCGCCAGGGGCCGCGCAAGGTCGGTGTCTTTCGAGTCATGCGCCGGAAACGCCGTCGCCGCCCGCGGGTTCGGCCTCGATCCCGGGCGCTCAGGTCACGGGCAGCTTCAGGAAGACCCTGCCGTTCTCCGCCGGCGGCAGACGGCCCGCGCGGATGTTCACCTGCAGCGAAGGCAGCAGCAGGTTCGGCGCCGGCAGGGTGGCGTCGCGCGCCTCCCGGCGGGCCACGAACGCGGCTTCGGCGACGCCGTCGCGGACATGGACGTTCTTCGCCCGCTCCTCGGCCACAGTGGTCTCCCAGGCATGGGTCCGCCGCTCGCCGCTGAGATAGTCGTGGCCGACGAAGATCCTCGTCTCCGGGGGCAGGTCGAGGATGCGGCGGATCGAGCGGTAGAGGGTGGCGGCGTCGCCCCCCGGAAAGTCCGCCCGCGCCGTGCCGTAGTCGGGCATGAAGAGGGTGTCGCCGACATAGGCCGCGTCGTCGATCAGATAGGTGACGCAGGCCGGCGTGTGGCCGGGGGTGTGGAGGACGGCGATCTCGCTCTCGCCCAGCGGCAGCCGGTCACCGTCGGCGGCCAGACGGTCGAATTCCGACCCGTCGGGCGTGATGTCGTCTGCGGCGAAGACCTCGGCGAAATGGCTCTGCACGCGCGTGATCTGGTCCCCGATCACAACCGCGGCGCCGGTCGCGCGGCGGATATGGTCGGCGGCCGACAGGTGGTCGGCGTGGGCGTGGGTCTCCAGCACATAGGCGATCCTCAGCCCCCGCGCCGCGGCGAAGGCGAGGAGCGCATCGGCCGAGTCGGTGGCCAGCCTGCCGGACCGCGCGTCGAAGTCGAGCGCCGGGTCGATGACCGCCGCCGCGCCGGGCGGCTCGTCCCAGACCAGATAGGTCACGGTCGAGGTCGGCTCATGGAAGAAGGCGTGCTGCTGAACGGGCATGGGAAGCTCCTTTGAGCTGCAATATATGCAATATTGCTAAATTAGCAAATCTACATATAATGACGCGATGAACGATGTTCCGCCGCTGGAGGATCTGGATCGTCGCGCCGTGCGCGCGGCCGATCTGATGCGCCTGCTGGCCAACGAGCGGCGGCTTCAGATCCTCTGCGTCCTGCGGAACGGCGAGCGTTCGGTCGGCGATCTGGCCGCCGCTGTCGGGCTCTCGCCCTCGGCGCTGTCGCAGCACCTGGCGCGGCTGCGAGCCGAACAGCTGGTGGCGCCGCGCCGCCGCGCGCAGACGGTCTTCTACCGGATCGCCGACTTCGAGGTGCTGCGGCTTCTGCAGACCCTGTCCGAGGTCATGGCGCGGCGCACGGGGGGCAGGGCGGAGCCATGATCATCGACCCCGGCGTCGCCGTCCTGTCGATCCTGAGCGGCATGGTCGTCGGCCTCCTCCTGGCGGTGTTCGGCGGCGGCGGCTCGGTGCTGGCCACCCCCGCGCTGCTCTATGTCGTCGGCCTCGGCGACACCCATCTGGCCATCGGCACTTCGGCGGCGGCGGTCGCCGTCAACGCCGCCCTCAACCTCGCCGGCCATGCCCGCGGCGGGCGCGTGAAGTGGCCCTGCGCCAGCGTGTTCGCCGCCGCGGGCCTCGCCGGCGCCCTGGCCGGATCGAGCCTCGCCAAGCGGGTGGACGGTCAGGCCCTGCTGGTCTTCTTCGCCCTGGCCATGGCGGCGATCGCCCTCTCGATGATGCGGCGGCCGCGCGACGCCGGCGACCCGCAGGTCCACATCAGCGCGCGCCTGACCCTGCGGCTGCCGCCGATCGGGCTCGGCGCCGGTTTCGCCGCCGGCTTCTTCGGCATCGGCGGCGGCTTCCTGATCGTGCCGGGCCTGATGGCGGCCACGGGCATGACGCTGGCCAATGCGGCGGCCTCCTCCCTGCTGTCGGTGGCCCTGTTCGGCGCCGCCACCTCGGCCAACTACGCCGTTTCCGGCCTCGTGGTCTGGCCCGTGGCGGGGCTGTTCGTCCTGGGCGGCGCGGCCGGCGGCGCCGCGGGCCTGAGGCTGGCGGGCCTGCTCGCGCAGCGCCAGCTTCTGGCGCGGCGCCTGTTCGCCGGTCTCGTCCTGGCGGTGGCGGCCTATGTCGCCTGGAAGGGCCTCGCCGGCTAAACCGGCGCTCAGCCGCGCGCCGCGCCGCGATAGATGTCGCAGAGCGTGTCGATGACCCGCGCGGCCGCCGGATCGGTCAGGCGGTAATAGATGGTCTGTCCCACCCGGCGGGTCCCCACCACGCCCTCGGCGCGCAGCTTCGCCAGATGCTGCGAGGCCGCCGACTGGGCCAGGCCCACATGTTCGGCCAGCTGGCCCACCGAACATTCGCCCTCGCCCAGCTTGCACAGGATGATCAGCCGCTGCTCGCTGGCCATCAGCTTCATCAGGCGCGCGGCGGCTGCGGCGCTGGCCTCCAGCTCCGCCAGCTCGGCGGGCTTGGGCATCTGTTCGGCCACGGCGGCGGGGGCTTTGCTCATGGCGCTAATCTAGGGCCGGTCCGTGGCCGGACAAGGCGGATCGTCCGTCCGCCGGCCGGCCGTCGTCGCGCAGCACCACGTAGATGGCCGGGATGACCAGCACGGTCAGCAGGGTGGAGGACGCCAGGCCGAAGAGCAGCGAGATGGCCAGGCCCTGGAAGATGGGATCGAACAGGATCACCACCGCCCCGATCATGGCCGCCAGCGCCGTCAGCACGATCGGCTTGAAGCGGATGGCGCCGGCCTCCAGCAGCACGTCGCGCAGCGGCCGGCCTTCCCCTTGCGAATGGCGGATGAAGTCCACCAGCAGGATGGAGTTGCGCACGATGATGCCGGCCAGCGCGATGAAGCCGATCATGGACGTGGCCGTGAACGGCGCGCCCAACAGGATGTGGCCGATGACGATGCCGACCAGGGTCAGCGGAATGGGGGTCAGGATGACCAGCGGCAGGCGGAAGCTTTTGAACTGCGCCACCACCAGCACATAGATGCCCAGGATGGCGACGGCGAAGGCCGCGCCCATGTCGCGGAAGGTCACCCAGGTGATCTCCCACTCGCCGTCCCACAGCAGGGTGGGCGTGCTTTCGTCCAGGGGCTGGCCGTTCAGGCGGACCTCGGGCTTCGGCAGATCGCCCCAGTCGTGCGCATCGATGGCGTCGCCGACCGCCAGCATGCCGTAGATCGGCGCCTCGTACTGGCCGGCCAGTTCGGCGGTGACCATCTCGGCGTCGCGGCCGTCGCGGCGATAGATCAGGTGTGAGCCGGCCTCCTGCGTGGCGTCGACCACCTCGCCCAGCTCGACCAGACGGCGACCACGGGATCCCTCCGCCAGCGCTACCGGCGTGGTCGCCAGCCTCAGGCACCCGGTGCGGTCGGGCTGCGGCAGGCGGATGGCGATCTACAGCGGCGTGAGGCCCTCGCCGCGGTGGGCGTAGCCGACGGTGGCGCCGCCCAGCACCGCGCCGATGGAGTCCAGAACCTGGCCTTCGGAGACCCCCAGATACTCCATCTGCTCGCGCACGGGCGTCAGCCGCAGGCGAGGGCGCGGCTGGCCGGCGCCGTCGTCCACGTCGACGATATAGGGGACCTGGTGGAAGATCTGCTTCACCTGGGCGGCCACGGCGCGGCGGGTCTCCGCATCCGGTCCGTAGATTTCGGCGAGCAGGGTGGCCATGACCGGCGGGCCGGGCGGCGCCTCGACCACCTTGATCGAACCGCCGGGCGGCAGGGGCAGCCTGGCCAGCCGCTCGCGCAGGTCGAGCGCCACGGCATGGCTGGCCCGGTTGCGCTCGGACTTGTGGGACAGGGTGACGGCGAGGTCCCCCATCTCCGGCCGCTCGCGCAGGAAGTAGTGGCGGACGAGGCCGTTGAAGTTGAAGGGCGAGGCCGTGCCGGCATAGGCCTCGATGGCGGTCACCTCGGGCAGGCCCTGTGCGATGGCCGCCGCCGCGTCCAGCGTCCGCGCCGTCGTCTCCAGGCTTGCGCCCTCGGGCAGGTCGACGACCACCTGCAGCTCGGACTTGTTGTCGAAGGGCAGCAGCTTCACCGTCACCGTCTTGGTGGCGAACATGGCCATGGACAGCAGGGTCGCGACGCCGACGGCGATCAGGAAGATCCAGGCGCTGCGGCGGGTGGCGATCACCCGGCCGGCGATCCGACGATAGACCGCGCCGATCTTGCCCTCGCCCTCGGCGTGGCCATGACCTTCCGCCAGCGTCTGCCGAGCGAACCGGATCATCAGCCACGGCGCGATCACCACGGCCACGAAGAAGGAGAAGACCATGGCCGCCGAGGCGTTCACCGGGATCGGCGCCATGTAGGGGCCCATCAGGCCGGAGACGAACAGCATGGGCAGCAGGGCGGCGACCACGGTCAGCGTCGCCACGACCGTTGGATTGCCCACCTCGGCCACGGCCTCGACCGTGGCCTGGGTGCGGCTGCGGCCGTCCTTCATCGCCCAGTGGCGGGCGATGTTCTCGATCATGACGATGGCGTCGTCGACCAGGATGCCGATGGAGAAGATCAGGGCGAACAGGCTGACCCGGTTGATGGTGTAGCCCATCAGGTTGGAGGCGAAGAGGGTCAGCAGGATGGTGGTCGGGATGACCACGGCGGTGACCGCGGCCTCACGCCAGCCGATGGCGAAGCCGATCAGGATGACGATGGAGACGGTCGCCAGCCCCAGGTGGAAGAGCAGCTCATTCGCCTTCTCGTTGGCGCTCTCGCCATAGTCGCGGCTGACCGAGACCTGCAGGCCCTCGGGGATCAGCGACCCCTTCAGCGTCTCGACCCGCTCATGGATCTGTTCGGCGACAACGACGGCGTTGGCGCCCTTGCGCTTGGCGATGGCCAGGCTGACCGCCGGCGCCTGGCGCCAGCCGTCCTCGCTCTCCGCATAGCGCCAGACGCGGGCCTGGTCCTCCCGCGGCGCCTGGATCACCGTCGCCACGTCCCTGAGGTAGACCGGCTCCCCGTCCACCGAGGCGACGGTCAGCAGGCCTACGGCCTGGGCCGAGCGCAGAGTTTCGCCGGCGACCACCTGCACCGCCTGGCCGTCCTCGCGGATCACGCCGGCCGGGAAGCTGCGGTTGGCCTGGCGGACGGTCTCGATCACCGAACTCAGTGGCACGCCGCGCAGGGCCAGCCGCTCCGGATCCGGCTCAATGCGGATTTCGTCGGGGCGGCCGCCGACGATGAAGGTCAGGCCGACATCCTCGACCTTGGCCACCTCGTTCTGCAGCTTGAGCGCGATGTCATAGAGGGCCTGGTCGGTCCATCGGTCGGCCGCGTCCGGCGCGGGGCTCAGCGTCAGGACCACGGCGGGCACGTCGTTGATGCCCCGCGTGACGATCATCGGCTCGGGGATTCCGACCGGGATCCGGTCGTAGTTGGCGCGGACCTTCTCATGCACGCGCACGGCGGCGTCGTCCGGGTCTTCGCCGACCTCGAAACGGGCGGTGACCAGGACCTGGTCGTCCTCCACCTGGGTGTAGACGTGATCGACGCCGTCGATGCTCTGGACGATGGTCTCCAGCGGTTTGGCCACCAGTTCGGCGGCGTCGGGCGCGCGCAGGCCGGGGGCGGCGACCATGATGTCGACCATGGGCACGCTGATCTGCGGCTCCTCCTCGCGGGGGATCGACATCAGGGCCAGGAGCCCCACGGCGATGGCCGCCAGCAGGACGAGGGGCGTCAGCGGCGAGTGGATCGTCGCCTGGGTCAGGCGTCCCGAAAGGCCGAGCTTCATCCGGCGGCTCCGGGGCTCAGGACCACATCGCCGGCCCGCGCGCCCGACAGAATCTCGACCATGCCGTCGGCAGGCGCCGGAGCGGTCTGGACGGCGACGTCGCGGACGCGGTTGTCCGGCCCCACGACCCGAACGAAATCGAGGCCGAAGCGCGTGGCGACATAGCGCCGGGGCAGCACCAGGGCCTGGCGTTCGCCGAGCGGCGCCTTCACCCGCACCCGCTGGCCGACGCGGTCGGCGGTGAGTCCGGGGACCGAGATGTCGGCGACGATGCGGCCGGCGTTCACCGCCGGATAGACCTGGGTGATGACGCCTTGCGCGGCGACGCCGGGCAGGTCGCCGGTTTCGATGGGCACACGCTGGCCCACGCGCAACGCCCGCCCTTGCGCCTCCGGGATCTCCAGTCGCAGCACGGGCTCGCCCGCCGTGATGGTGGCGACGGACTGGCCCGGTGAGACGACCGAGCCGGCGGGGACGTCGGCGGTGAGCACGCGGCCGGCGGTCGGCGCCAGGATCGCGCCCTGCGATCCCAGTTCGGCGCTCGCGGCGCGCTGGGCCTGGGCGGCGTCGGCCTGGCCGCGGGCGGCCTTGGCGGCGGCCTGCGCCTGGTCGAGCCGCGCCTTGGCGTAGAAGCCCTTGTCATAGAGGGTCTGGACGCGGGCCAGATCGGCCTCGGCCCGGGCGGCCTCGGCGGCGGCGGCGGCGGCCTGGGCGCCGTAGGCGGCGGTCTCCAGGCTCAGCCGCTCGTCGGCGACCCGGCCGATCAGCTGGCCTTTGCGCACCTCATCGCCCTCCCGAACCGCCAGCGCCACCAGGGTGCCCCCGATGCGCGCGCGGGCTTCGGCCATATCGCGCGTCGTCACCGTGGCGGCCACCGGCTTCAGGTCGGCGACCGCCTGCGCCTTGAGGGTCAGGCGCTCGCCCCGGGGCGCGTCGGCCTCGGCCGGCGGCGCGGCTTCACGCTCCGCGCAGCCGGCGGCGGCCAGGGCGAGGGCGAGGAGGCAGGCGGTGATACCGGAGCGCAACGGAAACCTAGGCATCAGCGGACGTCGCGCCCGGCGCCGGTGGCCGGATCGATGCGGACCACCGGCAGGCCCTCGGCGCGCCAGGCCCCGATGCCGCCGGCGAGGTGGCCGGCCAGGGCGACGCCGGCCTCGCGGCAGCGGTCCAGCGCCATGGCCGAGCGCTTGCCCGACCCGCATTGCAGGACGAGCGCGCGGGTCCCGCCCACGGGCAGCGCCTGCGGATCGAAGGTGGAGAGGGGGAAGTTCAGCGCCCCGTGAATGCGTTCGGCGCCGTATTCGGCCGGCTCGCGCACGTCGATCAGGACGATCTCCCGGGCGGCGAGGCGGTCGCGCACCTGGGCGGGGGAAAGGTCGACGGCGTCGGTCATGGGCGGCTCCTGCAACTTTGTCGGTCAAGCGATTTGCATATGCGTAATTGCGCATATAATAAAACACATGACCTGTTCAAGCCGGCGCGAGCCTGAAGCCGGCCGGGTCGCGCCGCTTTGACCCGGGTCAATGTCGAGGGCGGGGAAAGGATCAGGATCGGGCTATGACAAAGCCGATCATCGCCGTACTGGGAGCCGGCCTGGGCGGGGCCATCGCCGCTTTCGAGATCAAGGAAGCGGTGCGCTCGCGCGCCGAGGTGACCGTCGTCTCGCAGGGCGACGTCTTCCACTTCGTGCCCTCCAATCCCTGGGTGGCCGTAGGCTGGCGAAAGCGCGAGGCCATCGAGGTCGACCTGCCGCCGATCATGGCGCGCAAGAAGATCAGCTTCACCGGCGTGGGCGCCCGCCGGGTCCATCCGGCGGAGAACCGCATCGAGCTGAACGACGGCGAGAGCCTCGCCTACGACTATCTCGTCATCGCCACCGGGCCGGAGCTGGCCTTCGACGAGATCGAGGGCCTGGGACCCGAGGCGAACACCCACTCCATCTGCCACGTCGCTCACGCCGAAAAGGCGGGCGAAGCCTTCGAGGCCTTCGTTCGGAATCCGGGGCCGATCGTGGTGGGCGCGGTGCAGGGCGCCTCATGCTACGGGCCGGCCTACGAGTTCGCCATGATCCTGGACACCGAGCTGCGCCGCCGGAAGGTCCGCGACCGCGCGCCGATGACCTTCGTCACCGCCGAACCCTATGTCGGCCACCTGGGCCTCGACGGCGTCGGCGACACCAAGGGCCTGCTGGAGAGCGAGATGCGCCAGCGGCACATCAGGTTCATCACCAGCGCCCGGGTCGCCAGGGTGGCGCCCGGCCAGATGACCGTGGAAGAGGTCGCCGAGGACGGCTCGGTCAAGGCGACCCACGACCTGCCCTTCGCCTATTCCATGATGCTGCCGGCCTTCCGCGGCGTGCCCGCGGTGATGGGGATCGAAGGCCTGACCAACCCCCGCGGCTTCATCCTCGCCGACAAGCATCAGCGCAATCCCGCCTTCCCGAACGTCTTCTCCCTCGGCGTCTGCGTGGCCATTCCGCCGGTGGGCAAGACGCCCGTCCCCGTGGGCGTTCCCAAGACCGGCTTCATGATCGAGAGCATGGTCACCGCCATCGCGGAGAACCTGAAGGAGTTGCTCGCCGGGCGCGCGCCCACGCACGCGGCGACCTGGCACGCCATCTGCCTGGCCGACTTCGGCGACGGCGGCGTGGCCTTCGTCGCCCAGCCGCAGATCCCGCCGCGCAACATCAACTGGTCGGCCGAGGGCGGCTGGGTGCACCTGGCCAAGATCGGCTTCGAAAAATACTTCATCGGCAAGGTGAAACGCGGCGAGAGCGCACCCTTTTACGAGAAGTGGGCCCTCGACCTGATGGGGGCCAGGAAACTGAAGGCCTGATCCCCATGGTCCAGATCGTCTGTCCCGACTGCGCCGCCGCCAACCGCGTCCCCGAAGCCCGGGACCCCGCCCAGGCCAAGTGCGGCCGGTGCGGCGAAAGGCTCTTCCAGGGCGCGCCTGTGGAGGTCGACGCCGTCCGCTTCCAGGTTCATCGCCGGTCCAACCAGGGGCTGCCGGTGCTGGTGGACGTCTGGGCCCCGTGGTGCGGGCCCTGCCGGGCCATGGCGCCCCAGTTCGCCGCCGCCGCCCAGCGCATGGAGCCCAAGGTGCGCTTGCTGAAGCTCAACGCCGACGAGGCCCCGGAGGCCAGCGCGGCGCTGGGCGTCTCCTCCATCCCCGCGCTCATCCTGCTGAAGGACGGGCGCGAGGTGGGCCGCAAGGCCGGCGCCATGAGCGCCGACCAGATCGCCGCCTGGGTGAACCAGGCGCTCATGCCGGGGGCTTGAGGCCTCCAAGGAGCATCGCAATGACCCTCGACCGCGCCGTCTTCGTCTTCGCCGGCCTCGTCGTCCTGACCGGCCTGGCGCTCGCCTACGCCGTCAGTCCCTGGTGGATGCTGCTCAGCGCCTTCGCCGGGCTGAACATGATCCAGGCCGCCTTCACCGGCTTCTGCCCGGCGGCCATGGTCTTCAAGCGCCTGGGCGTGAAGCCCGGCGCGGCCTTCCGCTAGAGCGCCGC
>CAYQPL010000025.1:23516-29239 GCA_964419395.1 uncultured Phenylobacterium sp.
CGGCCCCGGCCCGGGGACCACCACAACCCGTCGAACGTCGACCAGCCCGTCGGCCGCCAGCCGGCGGGTCAGCGTCTCGGCGTCGGTTTCCACGGCCAGCGCGGCGGCCTGTCCCGCCCAGAGGTTGGTGAAGTCCGGTCCAGGCTGGGCCGCCCGCAGCGGAGCGAGCGCGCCCGCCGCCGTCGGAAAGGGCGGCGCGTCGGGCGACAACGGCCCCACCTCGCGCATCAGCCGGTTGTAGAGGCCCCGCGCCGGACGCCCGGTGAAGAGGTTGGTGACCGCCGTGCCGTCGTCGCGCGCCTGCGCCAGGGCCTGGCGATGGAAATCCGGAATCGTCGCCTCGGGCGTGCGCAGATAGGCCGTGCCCACCTGCACCCCGCTGGCGCCCAGCGCGAAGGCGGCCGCCACGCCGCGCCCGTCGGCGATCCCGCCCGCGGCGATCACCGGGACCTCGACGGCGTCGGCCACCTGCGGAACGAGGGCGAAGGTCCCCGGCTGGGCGGACATGTCGTCCGTCAGGAAGCTGCCACGATGGCCGCCGGCTTCGACGCCCATGGCGATGACGGCGTCGCAGCCGCGCTCGGCCAGCCAGCGCGCCTCGGCGACCGTCGTGGCCGAACTCAGCACCTTGGCGCCGGCCGCCCTGACCCGCGCCAGCAGGTCGGCGGCCGGCAGGCCGAAGTGGAAGCTGACGACCTCGGGCCGCAGGTCCTCGACCACGCGACAGAAGGCCTCGTCGAAGGGCGCCCGGCTGGCCGCGGGGGCGGGCGCGTCGGGGTCGAGGCCGAGCTCGACGTAATAGGGCGCCAGCCGCGCCCGCCAGTGGGCCTGCGCCGCCGCGTCCGGCGCGGGCGGGCTGTGGCAGAAGAAGTTGAGATTGAGGGGGCCGGCGACCGCTTCCCGAAAGCGGGCGACCTGTTCGCGCGCCGCCTCCGGCGAGATCAGGGCGCAGGGCAGGGCGCCGAGGCCGCCGGCGCGGCCGACGGCGATCGCCATCTCGACGGTGGACGATCCGGCCATGGGGGCCTGGAGGATGGGAAGCGCGATCCCCAGCAGGTCGAGGAGGCGGCGGTCGGGCCAGGCGGCGTTGCGGCTCATCCCGCCTAGATGTCCCGCGGCGGCCTTGGCCACAAGGGCGGCGCCTCAGTGGCTGAGCAGCAGCCAGCAGCGCGGATCGTCGAGCAGGGTGCGGGTGACGCCGCCGAAGGCCCACTCCCGCAGGCGGCTGTGGCCATAGGCGCCGGCGACGATCAGGTCGGCGCCGATCGCCAGGGCCTCGGCGTTCAGTTCGTCGACGCCCTCGCCCTCGGCGCCGGCCGACACCCTCGCCCGCGCATTGCCGCCGTGCCGGTCGAGCCAGGCGGCGACGTCGCTCGTCTGCGCTTCGGCGAATTCGGCCTCCGGCTCGGCGCAGACCGCCTGCACCACCACCTCCTGCGTGCGGCGGAGCAGGGGCAAGGCGTCGAACACCGCCCGTCGCGCCTCCCGCGTGTCCTTCCTGGCGACCACGCCCGCGCGGCCGGCGAAGCCCCGCGCGCCGTCGGGGGCGAGGAGGACCGGCCGGCCGGCCCGCATGACCACCTCGGCCGGATCGGCGGCGCGGTAGTAGTTCACGCCGGGCGAGGCCCCGACGATCACCAGATCCGCCGAGCGGGCGACCATGGCGAGCGCGCGCGCGGGCATGTCGCGGCAGATGCGCCAGTCGGCCTTGGCCCCTTCGGCCGCCTGCCGGAACTCGGCCTCGGCGGTCTTCAGCTTGGCCTCGCTCTGCTCGGACATCGCCGCCACCCACTCTGCGGTGGTCACGCCGGCATAGGGATTGGCCGGCGCCAGGGGCTCGGTCATCTCGGCGCCCAGCCCCGTCAGCTGCGCCCCGAGGCGGCGGGCGAGGTCGGCGGCGGCCCGTACGCGGTCGGCCGAGCGCCCCCCCGGCTCGGCATGGACCAGGATGCGGACGATCCCGCCGGGTGCGGCGGCCTGCGGAGGGGATGTCGTCTCGGTCATGGAAGGCTCCGGATCGGCGGGAGGTCTTGCGGCTCGGCCACATCCTAGGCCAGCGGCGCCCCGGCGAATTGATCTGCGTCAGGGGCGGCGGCGGACGACGGGCGCAGCATCGTCCGGCAGTTCGCAAGGATGAAGTTGATGCAAGACGAAGGTGTGACCTGGATCGTGGCGGCCGACGGCGCGGCGGCCAGGGTGTTCGAGGAGCGGCTGAAGGCCGGCGCGGTGCGTGAGCTGTCCGAGCAGCGCATGAGCCAGGACGGCGGCGACTTTCCCAGGGCGACGGCGCACGGCGCCACGGTGCACGAGCGGGGCGGTCCCGGCCGTCATCAGAGCGGCGAGCATGCGCCGCGCCAGGAGGCGGAGGACCGGTTCCTGCGCCGCGTGGCCCAGGCGCTGGGGGATGCGGCCGTCCGCGACGCCTATCAGCACCTCGTCCTGCTGGCCCCGGCCCGCGCCCTGGGCGCGCTGCGCTCGGCCCTGCCGAAGGCGGCCCACGGACGGCTGTCCGGCTCCGCTTCGCACGAATGCGTTCAGGAGACCGCCGACCAGATCCGCGAGCGGCTGCGCGCCGTCCGCGCCGGCGGCTGATCGCCGTCAGCTCTCCAGGACATAGAGGCCGGGGGCCGGCTCGAGCGCGGGGTAGCCCGCCTCGGCCCGCCCCATCGGCGGCGGCGGCGCCGGTCCGGCGGCGCCCTTCGCCTCCAGCCAGGCGATCCAGGCCGGCCACCAGGATCCGTCTTGGCGCGGCGTCTCCTCAAGCCAGGCGTCCGGGTCGACGAAGGGCGCGCCGGCGTTGCTGCGGCCGATCTGATAATAGGCCCGCGGCTTGCCCGGCGGGCTCAGGACGCTCGTATTGTGGCCGCCGCCCGTGAGTACGAAGGTCGTCTCCGCCGAGGCCAGCAGGCGGATCTTGTAGACCGAGCGCCAGGGGGCGATGTGGTCGCGCTCGGCCCCCAGGGCGAAGATCGGGGTGCGGATGTCCTTCAGCGCCACCGCCCGCCCGTCGACCATGTATTCGCCGCGGGCGAAGCGGTTGTCGAGGAACAGGCGACGCAGATACTCGCCGTGCATCCGCGCCGGCATGCGCGTCGGATCGGCGAGCCAGGCGTCCAGCGCGCCGGGCGGCGTCGGGGCGGCGAGCAGGTAGCGGTCGACCAGCCGGGCGAAGACCAGCTCGTTGGCCCGCAGGGCGTTGAAGGCGCCCGCCATCTGCCGGGCGTCCAGATAGCCCTGGACCAGCATCAGGTCCTCGAGCATCGACAGCTGGCTCTCGTCGATGAAGAGCATCAGCTCGCCGGCCTCTTCGAAGTCGGTCTGGGCGGCCAGAAGGGTCAGGCTCGCCAGGCGCTCGTCCGCGACGCGGTCCATGGCGGCCGCGGCGATGGCCAGGGCCGTGCCCCCCAGGCAGTAGCCGACCCCGTGGGCGCGTGCGGCGCCGGTGATCGCCAGGACCGCCTCCAGAGCGGCCATGATCCCCTGCTCGCGATAGGCGTCGAAGCTGGTGTCCCGCAGCGCCGCCCCGGGATTCTTCCAGGAGATCATGAAGACGGTGAAGCCCGCCTCCGTCAGCTGGCGAACGAGGGAGTCCTCGGGCGTGAGATCGAGGATGTAGCCCTTCATGATCCAGGCGGGCGCGATCAGCACCGGCTCGCCGCGGACCGTGTCCGTGGCCGGGGCGTACTGGATCAGCTCCATCAGGTCGTTGCGCAGGACCACCCGGCCCGGCGAGAGCGCCATGGTCTCGCCGACGCGGAATGCCTCCAGGCCCTTGAGGGGCTCTCCGGCGGCGTAGCGCATGAGGTCCTCCAGCAGGAGGGCGGCGCCGGCGGTGAACACCCCGCCGCCGGTGGCGGCCGCCGCGTCCAGCACCTGCGGGTTGGTCCAGGGGAAGTTGACCGGCGCGGCGGCGTTGAGGGCGAAGCGGCCCAGGAACGCCACCCGGCGGCGGTGATGCTCGGCCACCCCGCGGACATCGCTGGTGGCGGCCCGCCACTGGGCCTCGGCGGCCAGATGGGCCTGGGCCAGCAGGCGGAAGGGCAGGGCCTCCCAGCCAGGGCGCCGGAACCGCCGGTCGCCCGGCTCGGGTCGAAAGGCCCACTCCGCCTCGCCGCTCAAGCCCTGCGCCCAGAGCGTCAGGGCCGCCTCGCCGGCGTCCCGCCAGAGTTCGATCTGCCGGCCCGGCGCGACGGCCAGGTGGAAGGCCCAGTCCTCCCAGGCCTGCAGGGCCGCCCAGGGCGACTGGCCGCCGGAGAGCAGGGCGAAGCGTCCGTGCAGGCGGCGGTCGAAGGCCCCGGCCAGATCCTCGGGGCGATGGGCGCGCAACTGGTCGAGCGCTTCGGCGAGCCAGCTGATCGGCGTCGGTGCGGCGGGACGGGCGAGAGCCATGGTCGAGCCTCCTGACGCCTAGCCTGCGGCCGCAGGGACAGGGCCGCCTTGACGGGAATCAATCCGGCGGATGAGCGCCTTGTGCGCCTCGGCGACGGCGACGACGGAGGCGGCGAGGCCCAGGGCCATGAACCACGCCGCGGGGGTGACCGGGCCGACGCCGAGGACGCCGCGGACGCCAGGCATGTACATCGCCGTCACGTGGATCGCCTGGGCCGCCGCCACGGCGGCCAGCACCCAGGGGTTGGCGCGCAGCGGAATGCGCAGCAGCGAACGGGTCTCCGACCGGCAGTTGAGGACATGGACGTTCTCGAAGAAGACCATGAACAGCAGGGTCAGGTTGCGGGCCTCGGCCTCGCTCCAGCCCTGGACGAGGAGGGCGGCGAAGAGACCGAAGCCCAGCGCCCCCGCATAGAGGCCGCTGGTCGCGCACTGGCCGATCATGCGCGCGTCGAAGATGGGCTGCCCCGGGGGTCGCGGCGCGCGCGCCATGGCGTCCGGCTCGCGGCGCTCGAAGGCGAGCCCGATGTCCTGCACGCCGTTGGTCACCAGGTTGAGCCACAGGATCTGGACCGCCGTCAGCGGGATGGGCAGGTCGAACACCAGGGCCAGGGCGACGAGGACCACCTCGGCGATGGCGGTGCTGATCAGCATCCAGACGATCTTGCGGATGTTGTCATAGGCCGCCCGCCCCTCCTCCACCCCGGCGACGATGGAGGCGAAGTTGTCGTCCACCAGGATCAGGTCCGCCGCCCCCCGTGCGACGTCGGAGCCCGACGCGCCCATGGCCACGCCCACATGCGCCGCCTTGAGCGCCGGCGCGTCGTTCACCCCGTCCCCGGTGACGGCGACGAAGTGGCCGGCGTCCTGCAGGGCCTGGACGATCTGTGTCTTCTGGGCCGGCTCGACGCGGGCGAAGATGCGGGCCTGCGCGATCCGCCGGGACAGGGCCGGCTCGGCCAGGGCGGCGAGTTCGCGGCCGGTGATCACCTCCTCCGGCGCCGCCATCCCCAGATCGCGGGCGATCGCGCTGGCTGTGGCCGGATGGTCGCCGGTGACCATCCGCACCTCGATCCCGGCCGACCGGCAGAGCGCCACCGCCTCCCGGGCCTCCGGCCGCAGCGGGTCGATCAGGGCGGCCAGACCCAGGAAGTCGAGCCCCTCGAGGGCGGTCTCCAGCGGCGCGTCGGCCCGCCGCAGGGCTCCCTCCGCCATGGCGATGACCCGATAGCCACGGCCCGCCAGGGTCTCGGCGGCGGCCAGGGCCTCGGCCCGTCCCGTCGGCGCGCACATGGCCAGGACCCGTTCCGGCGCGCCCTTGACCGACAGGACCG
>CAYQPL010000026.1:0-13897 GCA_964419395.1 uncultured Phenylobacterium sp.
CCCGACGCCACCACCCCCGCATCGTGCAGGCGAGCGATCTCCCCGCCGCTCAGGCCGAGCAGCCCCGCCAGCACCTCCTCGGTGTGCTGGCCGAGCCGCGAGGCCGGGGCCGCCGGCCGCCGCTCGTCCTGCGGCAGGGTCGCGGCGTAGCCGGGGACGGGATAGGTCTCGCCCGAAGGCTGTGTGAGGTCGGAGAAGATCGGGTTGCCGGCGAAGAGGCGCGGATCCTCCAGCGCTTCTTCTAGCCGCTGATAAGGGCCCCAGCAGACCCCGAGTTCGTCGAAGCGCGGCAGGATGTCGGCGCTGTCGGCGCGGGCGAAGCCTGCCTCGAAGATCGGCATGAGCACATCCTTGTGGGCGAACCTCAGACCCTCGTCCTTGCGGAAGTCGACGTCGCGCGTGCGCTCCACCGCCGCGACGGCCTCGCCCACGCCGAGAACCTCGATGAGGCCCGTCCACTGGCGGGGCGTGATCGCCACCACCATCAGCCGCTTGCCGTCGCGGGTGACGAAGTCGCGGCCGAAGGCGCCGAAGAGCTCGTTGCCCAGGCGCGGACGCAGGCCCCCGCCGGCCATGATCTCGGCCGTCATGCCCATATTGGCGAGGCTGGCCGCGGCCACGTCGGAAAGGGGGATGCGGATCTCACGCCCCCGCCCGGTCCGATGGCGCGCCAGCAGGGCGGCGACGAGGTTGAAGGCGGCGAAGGCGCCGGTCAGCAGGTCCCAGGCCGGCAGGACGTGGTTCACCGGCCGCGGATCGTCCGGATGGCCGGTCATCAGCGGCACGCCGACGGCGCTGTTGATCGTGTAGTCGACGCCCGGCCCGCCATCGGCCCAACCCATGACGCGGACGCAGATCACGTCCTCGCGCAGCGCCTTGAGCCGGTCGTAGGACAGGAAGCCCTCGACCGGGAAGTTGGTGACGAAGAGACCGGCGTCCTCGCCCGGCGCGGCGGCCAGGCGCTGGGCGAGTTCCCGCCCTTCAGGGCTGGAGAGGTCGATGGCCACCGACTTCTTGCCCTTGTTTAGCCCCTCCCAGTAGAGGCTCGCCCCGCTGTCGGCGAGCGGCCAGCGGCGGAAGTCCGGCCCCCCGCCGATATTGTCGAAGCGGATCACCTGCGCGCCGAGCTGGGCCAGATAGAGGCCGCAGGTGGGGCCAGCGATGAAGGCCGAGCCCTCGACCACCGTCAGGCCCTTGAGAAGGTCGTACATGGCGTCTCTCCCTTGGCCCTGCGCTTAACACGCGCCTGCCTTGACGCTAGGGGCGCCCTGGCCCGGCGCGGCGCTTGGGTGTTCTATCGCGCTTCAGCGACTCAAACCCCGCCCCGGAGGACGCTTGGACCAGTTCCGCTCCCTGCTCTTCACGCCCGCCACACGGCCCGACCGGTTCGAGCGCGCGCTGGCGAGCGGCGCGGACGCCGTCTGCCTCGACCTCGAAGACGCGGTGGCGCCCCAGGACAAGGACCGCGCCCGCGACGAAGCGGTCCGCTTCCTGGCCGCACGCGCGAAGTCGCCGGTCAAGGTCGGCCTGCGCCTGAACGGGCGCGGCACGCCCTGGTTCGACGCCGATCTGCAGGCCGCCGCCCTGGCCCAGGCCGACTTCTTCATGATCCCAAAGGCCGCCGGGCCCCAGGAATTCGCCATGCTGCACCGGGCGCTGGGCGAGGACCGGCCCTTCTGGCCGCTGATCGAGACCCCGGAGGGCCTGATGCGCTCCTGGGAGATCGCCGGCGCCGTCGCCGTGGCCGGCGTTCTGTTCGGCGCCTTCGACTATTCGGCCGAGGTCGGCTGCGACATGAGCTGGGAGCCCCTGCTCTTCGCCCGCAGCCAGCTCGCCGCCGCCTGCGCCCGGGCTGGCGTGCAACTCCTGGACGCGCCCCCCGCGGCCGTCGGCGAGCCGGAGGTTCTGACCGCCGAGACCGACCGGGCGCGGCGCCTGGGCTTCACCGGCCGGGCCTGCATCCATCCCGACCAGGTGGGCCCCGCGAACGCCGTCTACACACCGGCCGAGGCCGAGGTCGCGCAAGCCCGCCAGGTGATCGCCGCCTTCGAGGCGGCTGCGGGCGGTCCGGTGCTGATGGACGGAAAACTGATCGAACTGCCCGTGGTGCGGACCGCGCGTCGGGTTCTGGAACGCGCGAAGGGAAGCCAGGCATGAAGACGGTCAAGGAGGTGGCGCCGGGCCGCTACCGGGAAACCTTCGGGCGCTACTACGACGATTTCGTCGTCGGCGACGTCTATGAGCATCGGCCCGGCAAGACGGTGACCGAGGCCGACAACCACCTCTTCACCCTGCTGACGCTGAACACCCATCCGCTGCACTTCGACGCCGAGTACGGCCGGCAGACCGAGTTCGGGCGAAACCTCGTCGTCTCGACCTACACGCTCGCCCTGCTGATCGGCATGAGCGTCAGCGACTGCTCGCAGAAGGCCATCGCCAATCTGGGCATGGACGAGGTGAAGTTTCCCGCCCCCGTCTTCGCCGGCGACACTATCTATGGCGAGAGCGAAGTGCTGGCCAAGCGCGAGAGCCAGTCGCGCCCGGGGCAGGGCATCGTCACCATCCGCACCATCGGCAAGAACCAGGACGGCAAGGTCATCGCCACCTTCCGGCGCGACATGCTGATCCCGGCCCGCGGCCACGCCGTGGAGGACAAGCCTGGCAGCCAGTACTGACCGGGGAACAAGGGAGGGCCGCATGACCGCGCCCAAGGACGCCACCGAAGCCACCCTGCGGGCGCACGCGGCGCTGCGCGCCGAACTGCCCGCCGACGACGGCCAGGACTTCGCCGATGCGCGGCGGGGCTTCATCGGCACCATCCCCGACGCGAAGATCGAGAACGCCAGCGGCGGCGTCGTCTGGAACATGGGCGCTTTCGCCTTCGAGGAGGCCGAGGACGCGCCGCCGACGGTCAATCCCAGCCTCTGGCGGCAAGCGCGGCTGAACGCCCTGCACGGCCTCTTCGAGGTGACCCGGGGCGTCTATCAGGTCCGCGGCTTCGACCTCTCCAACATCACCTTCATCGAGGGCGAGCGGGGCTACATCGTCATCGATCCGCTGATTTCGGCCGAACCGGCGGCCGCAGCGCTCGCCCTGATGCGCAAGCACCGGGGCGACAAGCCGGTCAGCGCGGTGATCTACACCCACAGCCACGTCGACCATTATGGCGGCGTGCGCGGCGTCCTCTCCGACGCCGACATCGAGGCCGGCATGCGCATCATCGCGCCCGAAGGCTTCCTGGAGGAGGCGGTGAGCGAGAACGTGCTCGCCGGCAACGCCATGGGCCGGCGTGCGACCTACATGTACGGCGCCCTGCTGCCCCGCGATCCGCGCGGCCATGTGGACTCAGGCCTGGGCAAGACGACCTCCATGGGCGCGGTCAGCCTGATCCCGCCGACGGAGAGCATCGGCCAGACGGGCACGCGCCTGACGGTCGACGGGATCGAAATCGAGTTCCAGGTGACGCCGGACACCGAGGCGCCGGCGGAGATGAACTTCTTCTTCCCGCAGTTCGGCGCGCTGTGCATGGCCGAGAACTGCACCTGCCACCTGCACAACATCTACACGCCGCGCGGGGCCCAGGTGCGCGACGCCAAGCGGTGGGCCTGGTACATCGACGAGGCGGCCGAGATGTTCGCGCCGCGCACGCAGGTGCTGTTCGCCAGCCACCACTGGCCGCGCTGGGGCCGCGAGCGGGCCGTCGACTTCCTCGCCAAGCAGCGGGACCTCTACAAGTTCATCCACGACCAGACGCTGCGCATGGCCAATCACGGCCTGACGCCGCTGGAGATCGGCGAGGCCCTGAAGCTGCCGCCGACGCTGGCGGCGGAGTGGCATACCCGCGGCTACTACGGGACGCTCAACCACAACGCCAAGGCGGTCTATCAGCGCTATCTGGGCTGGTTCGACGGCAATCCCGCCAACCTGCATCCCCATCCGCCGGTCGAGGCGGGCAAGCGCTATGTGGACCTGGCGGGCGGGCCCGAGGCCCTGCTCGCCAAGGCGCGGGAGGCCTTCGCGGCCGGGGATTATCGCTGGACCGCCCAGCTGGTGAACCACCTGGTCTTCGCCGATCCCGGTAACGGCCAGGCGCGCGAGCTGCAGGCCGACGCCCTGGAGCAGCTCGGTTACCAGGCCGAGTCCGGACCCTGGCGGGCCTTCTATCTCACCGGGGCCCAGGAGCTGCGCAACCCGCGGCCGCCCTCGCCGACCCCGCGCCAGGGGGCGGCGGGCCAGATCCGCAACCTGCCGGCCGAGCAGCTTCTGGATTCGCTGTCGGTCCGGTTGAACGGCGACAAGGCCGGCGCCCAGCAGATCGCCCTCGACCTCACCTTCTCCGACACCGGCGAGCGCTATGGGCTGCGCGTAGAAAACGCCGTCCTGCACCACGCGCGCGATCGGATTGCGCCGGCCGCCACCCCGGTGACGCTCACCCGCGCCGCGCTCGTGGGCCTGGTGCTCGGGGAGACGGAGCTGGAGGCCGCGATCGAACAGGGGGCCGTGACGACGGCCGATCCTGGGCCGCTCGGAACGCTCCTCGCCCTGCTCGACCGCTTCGACTTCTGGTTCGAACTCGTCATGCCCTGAGGCGCCGCTTCTGTGGGCGCCCGCAGAAACTCTGCAAGGCGGCGATTAAATTACCACTAGTCCGATAGGAATAAGCGTGATCTCCTCCTCCCGTCGTCGAACGGGAGCGAGACATGCCGACAGGACTTCAACGCCGGAGCGTTCTGCTGGGGGGCTTGGCCGGCGCAGGCGCGCTGGGCCTGGCTGGCTGCGGCCAGGGCGGAGGCGGCGCGGCCGCGGGCGCGACCCAGCTTCTCAATGTCAGCTATGACCCCACGCGGGAATTCTACCGGGCGTACAACGCACTCTTCGCGCAACGCTGGACCCGGGGACCGGTGAAGATCGAGCAGTCGCACGGCGGTTCGGGCAAGCAGGCCCGCTCCGTGGTGGACGGGCTGGAGGCCGACGTCGTCACCCTGGCGCTGGCCGCCGACATCGACGAAATCGCCGCCCGCGGCCTGATTGCGCCGGACTGGGCGAAGCGCCTGCCGCAGAACGCCGCCCCCTACACCTCGACCATCGTTTTCCTGGTGCGGAAGGGGAACCCGAAGAGGATCGCCGGCTGGGCCGACCTGGTGAAGCCCGGGATCGAGGTGATCACACCCAATCCCAAGACCTCCGGCGGCGCCCGCTGGAACTATCTGGCCGCCTGGGACCACGCCCTGAAGCAGCCGGGCGGGTCGCCGGAAACGGCCAAGGCCTATGTGAGCGACCTGTTCCGTCACGTCCCGGTGCTCGACACCGGCGCCCGCGGCGCGACGACCACCTTCGTCCAGCGCGGCATCGGCGACGTCCTTCTGGCCTGGGAGAACGAGGCCTTCCTGGCCATCGAGGAGCTGGGGCCCGACAGCGTCGAGATCGTCGTGCCCGCCACCTCCATCCTCGCCGAACCGCCGGTCGCGGTGGTCGACACGGTGGTGGAGCGGCACGGAACCCGGGCGGCGGCGGAGGCCTACCTCGCCGGGCTCTACGACGCCGACGCCCAGGCCCTGGCGGCCGAGCACCACTTCCGGCCGCGGAACACCGAGGTCGCCGCCCAGAACCGCGACAAGTTCCCGGATCTGCAGATGGCCACCATCGCCGACTTCGGCGGCTGGCCGAAGGCGCAGGCCGAACACTTCGCCGACGGCGGCGTGTTCGACCAGATCTACAAGCCGTCATGACGGCGGCGGTCCTGTCCGGCCTGCCCGACCGGCGGCCCTGGCTGCAGCCGAGCGTCCTCCCCGGCTTCGGCCTCACCCTCGGCTTCACCCTCCTGTGGCTGAGCCTCATCTTCCTCCTGCCGCTGTCGGCCCTGATCCTGCGGCCGTGGGAGCTTGGGCTCTCCGGGGTCTGGGCGGCGGTCACCGATCCGCGTGTGCTGTCGGCCATGCGGGTCAGCTTCGGCGCCGCGGCCGTGGCCGCTCTGATCAACGGCGCGCTGGGCCTGCTGATCGCCTGGGCGCTGGTGCGCTACGACTTCCCCGGACGGCGCCTGGCCGACGCCCTGGTCGACCTGCCCTTCGCCCTTCCCACGGCGGTCGCCGGCATCGCGCTGACGGCCATTTACGCACCCAACGGACCGTTGGGATCGTGGCTGACAGAGGCAGGGATCAAGGTCGCCTACACGCCGCTCGGCATTGTCGTCGCCCTGATCTTCGTCGGCCTGCCGTTCGTTGTGCGCACGGTCCAGCCCGTCCTGGAAGACCTCGACCGCGAGGTGGAGGAGGCGGCCCGCACCCTGGGCGCCACCTCGCCGCAGACGACGCTGCGGGTGATCCTGCCGGCCCTCGTTCCGGCCCTGCTCACCGGCTGCGGCCTGGCCTTTTCGCGGGCGGTCGGCGAGTACGGCTCGGTGATCTTCATCGCCGGCAACATGCCGATGAAGTCCGAGATCGCGCCGCTGCTGATCGTCATCAAGCTCGAGCAGTTCGACTATGCCGGGGCCGCCGCCGTGGGCCTGGCCATGCTGGTCCTCTCCTTCGGGACCCTGCTCGTCCTCAATTTGGTCCAGGGCGTCTTCGCCCGCCGGGGGCTCGCATGAGCGCCGCCCGCCTTCCCGCCCGCGGCGCAGGCCCGCTGATCATCGCGGCCGCCCTGGCGAGCCTGGCCCTCGTCGTCCTCCTGCCGCTGGTCATGGTCTTCGCCGAGGCGTTCCGCCAGGGCCTACCGGGCTACATGGCCGCCTTCCACGAGGCCGACACCTGGGCCGCCATCCGGCTGACCCTGCTGATCGCGGCCATCTCCGTGCCGCTAAACGCTGTCTTCGGGCTGGCGGCGGCCTGGTCGATCGCCAAGTTCGAGTTCCGGGGCAAGAGCCTGCTGGTCACCCTGATCGACCTGCCCTTCTCGGTCTCGCCGGTCGTCTCCGGTCTCGTCTGGGTGCTGCTCTTCGGCGCCAACGGCTGGTTCGGGACGCTGCTGCAGGACCTGGGAATCCGGATCATCTTCAACACCACGGGCGTCATCCTGGCGACCGTGCTGGTCACCCTGCCCTTCGTCGCCCGCGAACTCATCCCGCTGATGCAGCAGCAGGGCGCCGACGAGGAGACCGCCGCCATCACGCTCGGCGCCGGGCCCTGGACCACCTTCTTCCGCGTCACCCTGCCGAACGTGAAGTGGGGCCTGCTCTATGGGGTCCTGCTCTGCAACGCCCGCGCCATGGGCGAGTTCGGCGGCGTCTCGGTCGTCTCGGGGCACATCCGGGGCCTGACCAACACCCTGCCGCTTCATGTGGAGATCCTCTACAATGAGTACGACTTCGTCGGCGCCTTCGCGGTCGCTTCCGTCCTGGCGGGTCTCGCGCTCGTCACCCTGGCGCTCAAGACGCTTCTCGAATGGCGCGTCTCAGGGCAGCTTGCGGCCGGACGCCGTCACTGAGAACCGCATGTCCCTGATCATCGACGACGTGGCCAAGAGCTTCGGCCGCCACCCCGCCGTGGGCGGCGTCTCCCTGGAGGCGCGCGAGGGCGAGTTCCTGGCGCTGCTGGGGCCTTCCGGCTCGGGCAAGACCACCCTGTTGCGCATCCTGGCCGGGCTCGAGCGCCCGGACCGCGGCGCCGTGCGCTTCCAGGGCGAGGACCTGCTGGCCATGAACGCCCGCGAGCGGCGGATCGGCATGGTCTTCCAGCACTACGCCCTCTTCCGCCACATGACCGTGGCCAAGAACATCGCCTTCGGCCTCGAGGTGATGACCCGCAAGGCGCGGCCGAGCCCGGGCGAGGTCGCCAGCCGCGTGGAGGAGCTGCTGCGGCTCGTGCAGCTGGAGGGCCTGGGCGGCCGCTATCCGGCGCAGCTCTCCGGCGGGCAGCGGCAACGGGTGGCTCTCGCGCGGGCGCTGGCGATCCGTCCCCGCATGCTGCTGCTGGACGAGCCCTTTGGCGCCCTCGACGCCAAGGTCCGCCGCGAGCTGCGCGGCTGGCTGCGGAAGATCCATGACGAGACAGGCCTGACCACCATCTTCGTCACCCACGACCAGGAGGAGGCGCTCGATCTCGCCGACCGCGTGGCCATCCTCAAGGACGGGCGCCTGGAGCAGGTCGACACGCCGCAGACCGTCTACGAGGCGCCGGCCTCGGACTTCGTGTTCGCCTTCGTCGGCGAGGGCGTCCAGTTGCCCGGCGAGGTCTTCGACGGCGTGCTGTCGATGGCCGGCTGGCGGACGCCCGCGCCGGCCGGGGCCCCTTCCGGCCAGGTGACGGTGAGCTTCCGGGCCGCGGCGGCCGACTTCCTTCCCCCTCACGGCGACGGGGCGCCCGCCCGGGTTCTCAACCTCAGCAAGCGCGGCGGATCGTCGCGCGCGGCCCTGCAGGTCGGCGGGCGCGTCTTCGACGTGCAGGTCCCCGAAACCCTTGCAGAGCTTGGCCCGGAGGTGCGGATCGCGCCCCGCCGGCTCCTGATCCACGCTCCTTAGCCTTAAGACCCACGCAACCTTTGCCGTCTAGCCGACGGAACCGGCCGCCCGAGTAACACGGGTGTCCGAACGGAGACTCCTGACCGCCATGACCTCTCGCCACGCTCTCGCCGCCGGCTCCTCCCTGCTGGTCGCCGCCCTCGCCCTGGCCGCGCCGGCCGCCGCGCAGACCAAGCCCTGGACGCTGCACGACGCGATCGGCGCGCCCGCCAACCTGACGCTGTCGGGAACGTTCCGGGCGCGCTACGAAACCCTCGACGGCCAGTATCGCCCGGCGCTGGGCGACGGCTCGGACCAGGCCCTGGCCCTGCGCACCACCCTGTTCGCCGAGATCGACCTGTCCCCCGTGCGCATCGGCGGCGAGGTGATCGACGCCCGCGTCTATCTGAACGACGACGGCTCGCCCACGGGCACGAGCGACGTCAACGCGCTGGAGCTGATCCAGGGCTATGTGGCCCTGGATGCGGACGACATCCTCGTGCAGGGGTCGGAGGCGGCCCTGACCGCCGGACGCTTCACCATGGACCTGGGCTCCCGCCGCCTGGTGGGGCGCTCGTCCTACGGCAACGCCACCAACGCCTTCTTCGGCCTGCGCGCCGACTGGACCGCCGGGGCCGTCGGTGAAGCCACCCTCTTCTACACCCAGCCGCTGCAGAAGCGGCCGAGCGACCGCGACGGCGTCTTCGACAACGAGATCGAGACCGATCGCCAGAACGACAACCTCGTCTTCTGGGGCGGCATCTTCACCACGCCCAAGGTCCTGCCGGGCGCAGGCCAGCTCGAGATCTTCGCCTTCCGTCTGGAGGAGGAGGACTCGCCCGAACTCGCCACCCGCAATCGCCGCTTCACCACCCTGGGCGGCCGCGCCGTCCGGGAGCCCTCCAAGGGCGCGTGGGACTACGAATTTGAAGGCGGCTGGCAGACCGGCAAGGCGCGCAATTCGTCGAGCGCGGCGGACCGGCGCGACCTGGACGTCGACGCCAGCTACCTGCACGCCGAGGTCGGCAAGACCTTCGACGCCGCCTGGTCGCCGCGCCTGGCCTTCGAATACGACTTCGCCAGCGGCGACGAGAGCGCGACCGACGGCGACTACAATCGCTTCGACGGCCTCTTCGGCCCGCGCCGTCCGGACTTCGGCCCGCCCGGCGCCTACGGTCCCCTGGGCCGCTCCAACTTCGTCTCGCCGGGCCTGCGCCTGGAGGTGAAGCCCGACAGCCGCTGGGACGCCATGGTCTTCTACCGCGCCCTGTGGCTCGACGAGGCCGCCGACTCCTTCGCCAACACCGGCGTGCGCGACGCCGCCGGCGCCTCGGGCGACTTCGCCGGCCACCAGATCGAGGCCCGCGCCCGCTACTGGGTGATCCCGAAGTCCACCCGCCTGGAGTTCGGCTTCGCCAAGCTGGCGACCGGCGAGTTCCTGGAGGACGCGCCGAACGCCACGGGCGGCGAGCCGCTCTTCGGCTACGTCGAAATCAACCAGAGCTTCTAGAGCTTCCTCCCCCGAAGGCCCCAAGGCAGGGTTGGGCGGTTCTGCGGAATCGCCCGACCCTGCGGCCTTTCTGGATGGTTGGGAGCCGGTCGTGCGGTTCGTTCTCTTCAAGGGCCAGGGCCAGTATGGCTCGCTTCGGCTGCACGCCGACCAGCTGGCGGCCGCCCTCGTCGAACTCGGCCACGACGCCCGCCTGATCGATCTGGCCGCCGATGGCTGGGTGGACGAGGTGAATTCCGCGCTGGCCGATCCGCCCGACTGCTTCTTCGGCTTCAGCGGCATGGGCGTCGGCCTGCAGACGCCGGAAAACCCCGTCTTCGACCGCTCGGGCGCGGTCTTCGCCTCCCTCTATGTCGACCATCCCCTGCATCACGTGCAGCGGATCACCGCGCCGGTGCAGAAGAAGGTCGCCTTCTTCCTCGATCGCACCCACGTGCAGTTCATGACCGCCTGGGGCCAGGCGCCGGCCTTCCGCCAGATCGGCTTCCTGCCCTGCGGCGCCAACGAACTCGATCCGCCGCCGGACACTTCCGATGAGGCCTTCGCCACCCGCGACATCCCGCTGCTGTTCACCGGCACCTACCGCGGCGATCCGGTGCGGGCCTGGGCCGACTGGCCCGAGAGCCCGGCGCGCGCCCTGATCGAGCAGACCGCCGAGCGCATGGCCGCCGACGGGCGGCTTCCGGCGCTGGACGCGCTGAAGCAGACGCTCACCCAGCTCGGCATGGACCTGAACCCGCAGGTGTTCGAGCAGCTTCTTCCCCTGCTCCAGACCGTGCAGTCCTTCGCCGAGGCCTATCACCGCGACCGGCTGCTGCACGTGCTGGGCGCCGCGGGCACGCCCGTGCGCGTCTATGGTCTCGGCTGGCAGGCCCTGGCCGACCGCTATTCCGGCTTCGACTATGGCGGCGAAGGCAGCTTCCAGGAGACGCTGCATCTGCTGCGCCAGGCCCGGCTGGTGCTGAACACCAGCAATGGCTTCGTGGCCGGCGGGCACGAGCGGGTCTTCACCGCCATGTGCGCGGGCGCCGGCGTGATCTCCGACCAGAGCCGCTACTATGCCGAGGCCTTCAGGGAGGGCCGGGAGATCGCCACCTTCGCCTGGAGCGACCTCGACAAGGTCCCGGAGCGGATCGCGAGCCTGCTGGCCGACGAGGCGGCGCTCGCCGCCATGGCCCGGGCCGGGGCGAAGAAGGCCCTGGCTGAGCACCGCTGGACAGACCGCGCCGCGAAGCTCGTCAAGGCGGTCCGGCAGGCGAAATGAGCGCCTCGTACTCGGCCGGCGTGCCGCAGAAGACGACCTCGTCGCGGGCGATCAGCCGGTAGCCGATCTCCGCCCCGGCCGCGATCAGGTGGTTGTAGAGCGGCGCCACATAGAGCTCCGGCGCCTGCGGCGCCTCGCGCTCGGCCGCCAGGGCGCTGCGGAAGTCGCCGGCCCGGGCGAAGTGGTAGAGGCCGGTGCAGCAGAGGTCGGAGATCGGCCGTTTCTCCGCCGTCTCGAGGGCGACGGGCCGGGCGCCGGGCGCCGGGCGCACATAGGACCAGTTCGCCCCTTCGCCGCGGAACACTTCGAGCCAGCCGGCCATGTCCTCCAACGGCGCGCCGGGGAAGGCGAAGCCCGGCCGGAAGGTGTCGATGTTAAAGACGGTCAGCGGCGCCGCATCGCTGACTCCGATCGCGGCCAGCCCCAGTTCCACCGTCTCCGCCTGTCCCGCGGTGGGCCCGTCCAGGCTGATGAAGTCGGCGCGGCCGATCCCCAAGGCCAGGCATTCGGCGCGGACGAAATCGGCCGCGTCACCTCCAGGCGGCAGGATGAACAGGAAGGGCCGGCGTGCGAAGTCGGCCGCAAAGCTCCCGACCGCATGGGCGAAGACGCTGCGCCCGTCGAGCGGCAGCATGAACTTCGGCCGGTCGTAGCCGGCGTCGAAGAACCGCTGCGAGCGGCCGGCCATGGGGATGACGATCATGCGTCCAGGTCCCGGAACAGCCGCAGGGCGTTGGCGATGAAGGCCTGCTGCCGGTCGGGCCGGTCGGCGTGCAGGGGCAGCATGGAGAGGAAGAGGCTGGTCATGATCGCCCGCACCTGCGGTCCGCCGCCGGAGACGCCGCCGACGCGAAGATCGCCCAGGGCGGCCTCCAGCCAGGGCTGCGCCGCCAGGGGCTCGAACTCGATGTGGAAGTCGTCGCCGGCCAGGCTCGTCCGGCAGCGGCCGGCGATGATCTGGTCGTAGCGGCCGACGATGGAATGGGCGAGCTTGGCCAGGTCGTAACGGCTGTCCCCGTAGATGGTCGAACGGGGCCCCACCAGGCCGCGCGGATCGATGGCTTTGATCCGCCGCACGCGGGAGTCGTAGAGGATGTTGGAGAAGCAGAAATCGCCGTGCATGACGCACTCGCGCCGCCCGCCGCCGAGGCCGTAGGCCGGCACGAGCCGCTCGGCGATCTCCATCAAGGACGGGCAAGCCTGGCCGCCATATCGCAGCGGCTGATCGATGCGGAAGCCGGTGGCGCGGGCATAGGCTTCCAGCCGCTCGCGCGTCTTGTCGCCGGCCAGGGCCGTCAAAACCTCGTCGGCGCCGCCCTTCCCTTCCTCGGCGGCGCAGGCGGCGAGGAAGGCCTCACAGGCGGCCAGGATGCGCAGCCATGGACGGCGCGCCACGGCGCCGAAGACGAAGAGCTCCGAGAGGACCGGCAGGAACTCGTATTCCGTCTCGTAGAAGACGCGGCCGTCCTGCGCCCCGAAGCCGAGGAGGCGCGCGCAGTGGATCTGGACGGCCGGGGGGATCTCCTGCAGCCAGTGGGCCTCGGCCCAGATCTTGGCCTCGTCGGCGCTGGACTTGCGCGCCGTCTGGCCGTCGATCCGCACGGTGTTGAAGGCCCGCGCCGTGGTCACCGCCAGCTTGGACTGGAAGAAGGTCTGCAGGTGGCCGAAGTCGCGCCAGGCCTTGGCCGGCGCCAGCCGCACCGGGTGCTCCGCCACATAGTGGTTCAGGCCGGCGATGAAGTCGCCGCGCATCCGCGTCAGGGCGCGCAGCAGGTGGAGGCTGGAGGAGAAGGCGAAATAGCCCGCCGCGATGGCGCGGCCCTCGCCGCCGGCCTGGCCGGCCGAGGTGGTCTCCAGCCGCGCGATGACGCCGTCATCGCCGGTGACGACCTCGGCCCAGGCGTACTCGTTGGTGCGCGCCCCGCTGACGAAGACGTCGGCCTCGTCGACCGGCGCGCCCTCGATGAGGGTGTCGCCGTGCAGGATGTGGACGGGGACGTCGCCCGCGCCGATGGAGTTGAGCGCATAGACCACCGCCTCGCCCAGGGTCAGGCCCTCCGGCGCCTCGACGACCTCCACGCCCAGGCCGGCCAGGCGCCCGCGGTCGTAGTCCGAAAGGGCGTAGGTCTCGGGCAGCACCATGTGCAGCGGCCCGGCGCCGTGGAGCGCCGCCACCTGAAGCTCGTAGAGCCGCTGGACGCCGACCGGCAGCAGGGCCGGCGGAAGGGGGCCGAACTCGGCCGCCAGCTCCTGGCCGACGGCTGCGCCGGACATGATCAGGCGGACGGGCCTCATGACGCCCCGGCGGCCTCACGCGCCAGCAGTTCCGAGATCTCCTCCGGGCTCAACCGGGCGAATTCGCTCGGGCGCACGGCCTTGTCGTCGATGTAGAAGCCCTCGGTCCCGCACCAGGGCTTGCCCACGTGGATCTCGTCATAGGGCACGTCGTGCCGCGCCAGCCAGTCGAGGATGACCGGCAGGGTGTGGGCGTTGATCTTGCCCAGCTGGCCGCCATAGGTGCGCATGTTGCGGGCCGAGCAGATGACGATTTCGAAGCCCAGGGCGCGATATTCGCGCAGCTTCTCCACCACGGCGAGGTTGGGCCGGCGCTCGGCATATTCGACGTGCGGATCGTCGATGGTCAGCGTGCCGTCGAGGTCGAAGACGAGCCGCTTCATGGGTTGGC
>CAYQPL010000026.1:13907-28901 GCA_964419395.1 uncultured Phenylobacterium sp.
CAACCCCGTCGGTCTACGGCGATTCTGGAGGCGCGGCCGAACCGCCGTCTGGCGCAGACGCCTCGCCCTCCCCATTTGCGCTCAAGCTTGAAACCTTGAGGAAACGCCATGTCCCTGACGCTCTACGACGCCTCGATCCCGGTCTATCTCCAGATGCTCCGCAACCTCGCCGCCCTGCTCGATAAGGCCGAGGCCCATGCGAACGCCGGCGGGATGGCGTTGAGCGAGCTGACGGAAGCGCGCCTGGCGCCCGACATGCATTCCCTGATCGGTCAGGTGCAGCTGGCCAGCGACGCGGCCAAGGGTGGCGCGGCCCGGCTTTCGGGCCAGGCTCCGCCCTCGATGCCCGACACCGAAGCCACGTTCGAGGACCTGAAGGCCCGCATCGCCAGGACCATCGCCTTCGTCGAGACGATCAAGCCCGAAGAGGTGAACGGGAACGAGGATCGGATCATCGAGCTGCCGACGCCCGGCCGCACGCTGACCTTCACCGCCAAGGACTTCGTGCTGAAGTTCTCGCTGCCGAACTTCTTCTTCCACGTGACGACGGCCTACGGCCTCCTGCGCCACAAGGGGACGCCCATCGGCAAGCTGGACTTCCTGGCCGGCGCCGTGGCGGTCTAGAGGTCGCCCCACATCCGCAGCAGGTTGTGGTAGGCGCCGGTCAGCGAGACCAGTTCCGGCGCCCCGGCCCCCACCTTGCCGGCCAGTTGCTGGATGGCGATGTCCATCTGGAACAGCAGGCTGCGCTGGGCGTCGTCGCGGATCATGCTCTGGATCCAGAAGAAGCTGGACACCCGCGCCCCGCGGGTCACCGGGCTGACCTGATGCAGGCTGGAGGCCGGGTAGAGGATCATGTCGCCGGCCGGCAGCTTCACCTCGTGGACGCCATAGGTGTCCTCGACCAGCAGTTCGCCGCCGTCATATTCGTCCGGCTCGGTGAGGAAGAGGGTCGCCGACAGATCGCTGCGGATGCGCACGCGTCCATCGGGGCTCTGCCGCACAGCGTTGTCCACGTGGAGACCGAAGGTCTGGCCGCCGCCATAGCGGTTGAACAGCGGCGGAAAGACGGTCTGCGGCAGGGCGGCGGTGACGAACAGCGGATTGCGAGCAAGGGCGTCGAGGATCCGCTCGCCCGCCTCGCGGGCGGCCGGCGAGGATTCGGGCAGCTGCTCGTTGCGCTTGGCCAGGGCCGACTGCGTGCCGGAGGTCACGTTGCCGTCGACCCAATCGGCGGCGTCGATCAGACGGCGCAGGTCGGCCACCTCGGCCTTGGTCAGCACTTCGGGAATTTGCAGCATCATTGCAGGTCGGCCCCCTCGCCTCATCTAAACCGAACAGGCCCCGCGGCGGAAACCGCAGGACCTGCCGGACACCAAGCTCCGGTCGGGATCAGAACTTGGCGTTCAGGGTCAGGATGGCCTGGCGCGCCGGACCGTAGTCGGCGTGGTGCACGCCGTTGGTGCGGGCGATGTAGTCCTCGTCCGTCACGTTCTGGACGTTGAGCTGCAGGCTGATCTTGTCGTTGATCTGGTAGCTGGCGAAGGCGTCGAAGCGCCAGTAGTCCGGCGCATAGACGCCGAACCGGCCAAGACCCGCGCCGCCCTGGTTGCCGCCAAAGCTGTCAGAGACGTAGTAGGCGCCGCCGCCCAGGCTGAGCGCCTCGGTCACCTGATAGGTGGAGAACAGGCTGAAGCTGTGTTCCGGCGTGTTGGCCAACTGGTCGCCGACATTGGCGTTGTCATAGGCGCCGCGGACGAGTTCGCTGTCCATATAGGTGTAGCCGCCGAAGACCGACCATTTCGCCGTCACCTGACCGCTGACGCCCAGTTCCAGGCCGCGCACCTCGGTCTCGCCCGCCTGGGCATAGACGCCCGGCGCGACCTCGATCTGCGCATTCTCGCGGTTGAGCTGGAAGATGGCGGCCGAGGTGGTCAGCCGGTCGCCGAAGAAGGCCCATTTCACGCCGGCCTCGATGGAGGTGGTCTCCTCCGGATCCAGGATTTCGTTCTCCAGATTGCCCCGGCCGCCGCCGGACGTGCCGTTCTGATCGCCGCCCGAGATGGTCGGCGGCGTCGAGGCCGTGCCGTAGGAGACATAGACGCTGCTGCTCGGGGTGGGCTTGAAGACGAGGCCCGCCTGATAGTTGGTGAAGCTCCAGTCACCGTCGCTGGTGGTGACCGTCGTATCCGTCACGACGCCATTGGCGTTGCTGGCCGACACGTTGCGCCCCTCGACCGAGTACTCGTCATGCCGCAGGCCGAGGTTCAGGAGCCAGCGCTCGCCGAAGGACAGGGTGTCGAAGATATAGACGCCGGCCGTCTTCGAGATCGAAGAGGAAGCCGGGTTGCGGTTGAGCGTCCCCTGCCAGGAATCCGACGGGTCGGGCGCGTAGACGAGGGTGCAATCCCCCGTTCCGGCGCCGGTGAACCCCGTGGGGCACGGCGAGCCGGCGGTCGTGAAGACGATGTAGCTGGCGTTCTCGTTCTTCTCGCGCGTCAGTTCGAGGCCGACATCGTAGCTGTGTTCGATGGCTCCGGTGGTGACGCGGCCGTAGATGTCGGCCACGGCGGCCACGGTTGTGGCGGGGTTCCAGCGGGACTTGGTGCCCCGCTTCATCCACCACTGGCCGTCGACGAACTGGCCCGAGCCGCCGTCGCCGGGGTTGGTGACCACATAGTCGTTGAGCGTCTTGGCGTAGCGGAAGACGCCGCGGAAGGTCATGGCGTCGTTGATGTCGTGCTCGCCCGTCAGGGTCGCGATGTCGGCCGTCGTCTCCTGGAAATCGCGGGCGGTGAGGCCGTAGAAGGACTCCCGCGGCACGTCCAGAATCCCCGTCTCGGTCGTCACGCCGGGCAGCTTGCGGGTCAGGGGCACGCCGTAGTCGGGCATGTCGTTGCGTGTCAGATGGTAGTAGCTGAAGCTCAGCCGGCTGTCGGTGCCCAGGCCCGTGGCGGCGGCGAGCGCCGCGCCCCAGGTGTCGAAATCCACCGCGTCGCGCTTGGGGATGTCGCCCTGCGCGCCCATCAGGTTGATCCGGATCGCGCTGGTGGCGCCCAGGACATAGTTGGCGTCGGCCGTGGCGCGCACATAGCTGTCGGTCCCCACGCGGAGCGTCGCCGACGTCGCCTCGACCAGCTTGGGCTGCTTGGTGGTGAGGTTGATGCTGCCGCCGCCGGAGCCGCGGCCGTTATAGGCCGAATCCGGGCCCTTGATGACCTCGACCTGCTCCAGATTGAAGATGTCGCGGACCTGGCCGCCGGTGTCGCGGACCCCGTCGACGAAGACGTTGTTGCCCGAGGACTGGCCGCGGATGAAGGGCCGGTCGGCGAGGGGCTGCCCCCCCTCCCCGGCGCCGAAGGTGATGCCGGGTGAATTGCGCAGGATGTCCTGCAGCGAGGTGGCGGCCGTCTGGTTGATCACCGTCTCGGGGATCACCGTCACGCTGCGCGGGGTGTCGACGAGATCGGCGGTGAACTTGGGCGAGGCCGGCTCGGCGGCGAAGCGGCCCTCCACCTCGACCCCGCGGACCTCATGCGGCGCATCGTCGGCCAGGGCCGCCGGAGCCACGATCAGCCCGGCCAAACCCGCCACCGCGGCAGGCGCCAGCCTGTTGTGCGCATAGGCGCGCACGCCCGTCTTCACCTTCATCATCGATAAGCCCCCAAAACTCGCGAATGCGACTGCGAGGCGTTCTTACGACTCCGAAACTGCCGGCACAATGAGAATCTTTCGCAATTACGTCATCCCCGCCCCGCCTCTCGCGGAGGGCCGAGAACGCAAGACGCCGCCCCCGTCGGGGGCGGCGTCGCAGCGGGTTCGCCGCAGGGGGGCCGAAGGGCCGCGCGGCTATCTCGGCAGGCGACTCGCGCCCATCAGATAGGCGTCCACGGCCTGGGCCGCCTGGCGGCCCTCGCGGATGGCCCAGACCACCAGGGACTGGCCGCGTCGCATGTCGCCGCAGGCGAAGATGCGCGGCTCGGTCGTCCGGTAGTCCTGGACGTTGGCCTTCACATTGCCGCGCGGATCGAGATCGACGCCGGCCTGCTCCACGAAGCCCTCCCGGCGCGGGCTGACAAAGCCCATGGCCAACAGGACGAGGTCGGCCTTCAGCTCGAACTCGCTGCCCGGGATCTCCTGCATGACCATGCGGCCATCCTCGCCCTTCACCCACTCCAGGCGGGCGCAGACCAGGGCCTCGATCTTGCCGTTCGAGCCGATGGCGCGCTTGGTCGCGACGGCGAACTCGCGCTCGCAACCCTCTTCGTGGCTCGACGAGGTGCGCAGCTTGAGCGGCCAGTCCGGCCACGTCATCTGCTTGTTCTCGCGCTCCGGCGGCTGGGGCATGATCTCCAGCTGGGTGACCGAGGCCGCGCCGTGGCGGTTGGAGGTGCCGATGCAGTCGGAGCCGGTGTCGCCGCCGCCGATGACGACGACGTGCTTGCCCTTGGCCGACAGCGTGCCGGCGGGCGCGGCGACGTCTTCCGGATCCCCCGCCACGCGCCGGTTCTGCTGGGTCAGGAACTCCATGGCGAAGTGGATGCCGTCGAGTTCGCGGCCCTCGATCTCCAGATCGCGCGGCTTCTCGGCGCCGCCGGCCATGACCAGGACGTCGTAGTCGTCCAGCAGGCGCTGGACCGAGACGTTGACGCCGACCTCGAAGTTGGTGCGGAAGATGACGCCTTCGGCCTCCATCTGGCGCACCCGACGGTCGATCAGGTGCTTCTCCATCTTGAAGTCCGGGATGCCATAGCGAAGCAGGCCGCCGACGCGGTCGTTCTTCTCGAACACCGTCGGCGCGTGGCCGGCCCGGGCCAGCTGCTGGGCGCAGGCGAGGCCGGCGGGGCCGGAGCCCACCACGGCCACGCGCTTGCCGGTGCCCCGCGGCGAGGGCTGCGGCGTGATCCAGCCCTCTTCCCAGCCCTTGTCGACGATCTGGCACTCGATCGTCTTGATGGTCACCGGGGTGTCGATGATGTTCAGCGTGCAGGACGCCTCGCAGGGCGCCGGGCAGACCCGTCCCGTGAATTCCGGGAAGTTGTTGGTCGACTGGAGATTCTCCAGCGCCGCCAGCCACTGCTCGCGATAGACGAGGTTGTTGAAGTCCGGGATCTGGTTGTTCACCGGACAGCCGTTGTGACAGTACGGAATCCCGCAGTCCATGCAGCGGGCGGCCTGCTTCGTCAGCTCGCCCTGCGGCAGCGGATGAACGAATTCCTTCCAGGTCTTCAGGCGGGCTTCCGGCTTTTCGTACCCGCGATCCTGACGCTCGATTTCAAGGAAGCCAGTGGGCTTTCCCATGTTCTGTACTCCGATCTCGGGTCTTATTCAGCGGCGACGGCGGCGGCGGCCTTGCGCTCTTCCGCCAGTTCGAGCAGCGCCCGACGATAGTCCTTGGGCATCACCTTCACGAAGTTGCCGACCTCGGCGTCCCAGTTCTCCAGGATGGCCTTGGCGCGCGCGCTGCCCGTGTAGAGGTGATGGCGTTCGATGAGGATGCGCAGGCGTTCGGCGTCGAAGCGCAGGACGTCGCCCATGCCGTTGTCGTGCACCGAAGGCGCCTTCTGCTTGGGCCGCTCACCCTCCTCGTCGGAGGCCGCCTGCGGGCCGAGCTTCTCCAGTTCGACCATGGCCATGTTGCAGAGGTCGCCGAAGCGGGCCTTCGGGTCGTAGACATAGGCGATCCCGCCCGACATGCCGGCCGCGAAGTTGCGCCCGGTGTCGCCGAGGACCACCACCACGCCGCCGGTCATGTACTCGCAGCCGTGGTCGCCCACGCCCTCGACCACCGTCACGGCGCCGGAGTTGCGCACGGCGAAGCGCTCGCCAGCCACACCCTCGAAATAGGCCTCGCCGGCGACGGCGCCGTACAGCACCGTGTTGCCGATGATGATGTTCTCGGTCGGCTCGCGCTTGGAGCCCGGAGGCTGGCGCACGATGACGCGGCCGCCCGACAGACCCTTGCCCACATAGTCGTTGGAATCGCCGATCAGCTCGAGGGTCATGCCCCGGGCCGAGAAGGCGCCGAAGCTCTGGCCGCCGGTGCCGCGGAAGGTCAGCGAGATCGTGCCGTCGGGCAGGCCGGCATGGCCGTGGGCCTTGGCCACCTCCCCGGCCAGCATGGCGCCGACGGTGCGGTTGATGTTGCGGATCTCGAACTCGCCGCGCACCGCCTCGCCGGTCTCGATGGCCGGACGGGCCGTGGCGATCAGCTTGTGGTCCAGCGCCATCTCCAGGCCGTGGTCCTGGCTGTCGGTGTTCCACAGGCCGCCGGGCTCCTGCAGGGGCGCCTTGTAGAGCAGCCTCGAAAGATCGACGCCGCGCGCCTTCCAGTGGTCCACCGCCGGCGCGACGTCGCGCCGGTCGACCCGGCCGATCATCTCGTTCAGCGTGCGGAAGCCGAGCTGGGCCATGATCTCCCGCAGCTCTTCGGCCACGAAGAAGAAGTAGTTGATGACGTGCTCGGGCTGGCCGGTGAAGCGGGCGCGCAGCACCGGGTCCTGCGTCGCCACCCCGACGGGGCAGGTGTTCAGGTGACACTTGCGCATCATGATGCAGCCGGCGGCGATCAGCGGGGCAGTGGCGAAGCCGAACTCGTCGGCGCCGAGCAGGGCCCCGATGGCCACGTCACGGCCGGTGCGCAGGCCGCCGTCCACCTGCACGGCGATGCGGGTGCGCAGGCCGTTCAGCAGCAGGGTCTGCTGGGTCTCGGCCAGGCCGATCTCCCAGGGCGAGCCGGCGTGGGTGAGCGAGGTCAGCGGGGACGCGCCCGTGCCGCCCTCGAAGCCCGAAATGGTCACGTGGTCGGCGCGCGCCTTCGAGACGCCCGCGGCCACGGTGCCGACGCCCACCTCCGAGACCAGCTTCACGGAGATGCGGGCCTTCGGATTGACGTTCTTCAGGTCGTGGATCAGCTGGGCCAGATCCTCGATCGAATAGATGTCATGGTGCGGCGGCGGGCTGATCAGGCCCACGCCGGGCGTCGAGTGACGCACCTTGGCGATGTTCTTGTCGACCTTGTGCCCGGGCAGCTGGCCGCCCTCCCCGGGCTTGGCGCCCTGGGCCATCTTGATCTGGATGTCGTCGGCGTTGACCAGGTATTCGGCGGTGACGCCGAACCGGCCCGAGGCCACCTGCTTGATCCGCGAGCGCATGGAATCGCCGTTGGGCAGGGGCTGAAAGCGGTCGGGCTCCTCGCCGCCCTCGCCGGTGTTGGACCGGCCGCCGATGCGGTTCATGGCCAGGGCCAGGGTCGTGTGCGCCTCGCGGCTGATGGAGCCGAAGCTCATCGCGCCGGTGGAGAAGCGCTTGACGATCTCGGCGGCCGGCTCGACCTCCTCGATCGGGATGGCCTTGTCGGCGTAGCGGAAGCGCATCAGGCCGCGGATGGTCAGCAGCCGCTCGCTCTGCTCGTTGATGCTCTGGGCGAAGGCCTTGTAGTCGTCCGGCAGGTTGCCGCGGACGGCGTGCTGCAGCTTGGCGACCGATTCCGGCGTCCAGGCGTGGGCCTCCCCGCGCAGGCGGTAGGCGTAGCTGCCGCCCACGTCGAGCATGTGCCGGTAGATCGGATTGTCGCCATAGGCGTCGCGGTGACGCCGCACGCTTTCCTCGGCGATCTCGGCCAGGCCGATGCCTTCGATCGTCGAGGCGGTGCCGGTGAAGTACTTCTCGATCAGCGAGGAGTTCAGGCCGACCGCGTCGAAGATCTGGGCGCCGCAATAGGACTGGTAGGTCGAGATGCCCATCTTGGACATGACCTTCAGGATGCCCTTGCCGACGGCCTTGATGTAGTTCTTGCGCGCTTCCTTGGCCGTCACCTTCATGCCGTCGCGCACCCGCAGATGCTCGATGGTCTCGAAGGCGAGGTAGGGGTTGATGGCCTCGGCGCCATAGCCGGCCAGGACGCAGAAGTGATGCACCTCACGCGCCTCGCCGGTCTCCACGACCAGGCCGGTCTGCATGCGCAGGCCCTGGCGGATCAGGTGGTGGTGCACCGCCGCGGTGGCCAGGGCCGCCGGGATCGGGATGCGGTCGGCGCTGACGGCCCGATCCGACAGGATCAGGATGTTCATGCCGGCCAGCACCTCGTCGGTGGCTTCCCGGCACAGGCGCTCCAGGGCCCGCTCCAGGCCCGCCGCCCCTTCCTCGGCCGCCCAGGTGGCGTCGAGGGTGGCGGTGCGGAAGGCGCCGTCGAGCAGCTCGTTGATCGAGCGGATCTTGGCCAGCGCCTCGTTGGTCAGGATCGGCTGGGCGACCTCCAGCCGCTTGTGGGCGCCCGCCTGGCGGCCCAGCAGGTTCGGGCGCGGCCCGATCATGGACACCAGGCTCATGACCAGTTCCTCGCGGATCGGATCGATCGGCGGGTTGGTGACCTGGGCGAAGTTCTGCTTGAAGTACTCGTAGAGCAGCTTCGAGCGCTGCGACAGGACGGCGATCGGCGTATCGGCCCCCATCGAGCCGATGGGATCGTCGCCGAGCTGGGCCATGGGCTCCAGGAAGAAGTGCTCGTCCTCCTGGGTGTAGCCGAAGGCCTGCTGCCGATCGAGCAAGACGGCGGGGTCCTCGACCGTCACCGGCTCGACCTCTTCCGCCTCGTCGACATCCTCCAGCTTGAACTGGGTCTCGGCCAGCCACTCCTCATAGGGTTTGGCGCCGGCGAGGGAGGCCTTGATCTCCTCATCCTCGATGATGCGGCCCTCCTCCATGTCGATGAGGAGCATCTTGCCCGGCTGCAGCCGCCACTTGCGGACGATGCGCTCGTCCTCCACCGGCAGCACGCCGACCTCGGAGGCCATGATCACATGGTCCTGGTCGGTGATGACGAAGCGGGCGGGCCGCAGGCCGTTGCGGTCCAGCGTGGCGCCGATCTGGCGGCCGTCGGTGAAGGCCACCGCGGCGGGGCCGTCCCACGGCTCCATCAGGGCGGCGTGGTACTCGTAGAAGGCCTTGCGCTTGGAATCCATCAGCGGATTGCCGGCCCAGGCCTCCGGGATCAGCATCATCACCGCATGGGCTAGCGAGTAGCCGCCGGCGAGCAGCAGCTCGAGCGCATTGTCGAGGCAGGCCGTGTCCGACTGACCGTGCGGGATCAGCGGCCACATCTTGTCGAGATCGGCGCCCAGCAGATCGGATTCCATGCCGCGGCGGCGGGCGTTCATCCAGTTCACATTGCCGCGGACGGTGTTGATCTCACCGTTGTGCGCCATGAAGCGATAGGGGTGGGCCAGCCGCCAGGAGGGGAAGGTGTTGGTCGAGAAGCGCTGGTGAACCAGGGCGAGCGCCGAGTCCGCGAGCGGGTTGGCGAGATCCTCGTAGAAGGTCCCGACCTGATCGGCGAGCAGCAGGCCCTTATAGACCACCGTCCGCGTCGAGAGCGACGGCAGGTAGCGCTCCTTCAGCCCCGGCAGGCCCTTCTTCTCGGCCAGCTGGGCGATCGGGTTCTGGATCTGCTTGCGGACGGCCAGCAGCTTCCGCTCGTGGGCGTCCTGGTCCTTGATGTTGGGCCCGCGGCCGATGAAGGCCTGGCGGATCACCGGCATGGAGTCGAGCACGGCCTGGCCGATGCCCTCCAGGTTCACCGGCACGTCGCGCCAGCCGAGGACCGGCTGCTTCTCGACCTTCATGAAGTGTTCGAACTGGGCGCAGGCGACCTCGCGCGCGGCCTCGTCGGCCGGCAGGAAGCACATGGCCACGGCGTACTCGCCGGGCGGCGGCAGATCGATCCCGTTGTCCTTGGCCCAGGCGCGATAGAGGCCATCGGGAATCTGAATCAGAATCCCGGCCCCGTCGCCGACCAGCGGGTCGGCGCCCACCGCGCCGCGGTGGTCCAGATTGACCAGGATCTGCAGGCCCGCCTGTACGACCTCGTGCGATTTGCGGCCTTTGATGTTGGCCACGAAGCCAACGCCGCACGCATCATGTTCGTTACGCGGATCATACAATCCTTGCCGGTCTGGCGCCCCCATGAGGACTCCCTTCACTTGCTACGGGCGCGCGCCCGCGCGGCCCCGAGGGGCCGTGCCGGACGCGCGGTGGAACCGCGCATTTACCCGGCATGAACAGTGCTTGTCGATGGGGCAGACGCCGCGCTTTTGAAATGATCTTCCACGCTGCGGGGTTCTGAAGCGATTTGAAGGCGCAATTCCCCCCAATCCGCCACCTTAGAGGGCGAGTTGTTGCGAACCGTTCGCGAAATCGTAGCCCGCCCGCCGGCCCGCGTCGCCGGTCGGGCGACGGCGCGCGCCAATCCGCATCCAGGCAGGTCCGCCAAGGCCCGGCCGCTGTCCGCCCACCGCGGCGACCATCTGGACCGTGTGCCGCAGCCTGGGCTCGCCCTCCCGGCGGCCGGCGCCCTGGGCGTCTCGCCGCCGCGCTTTCCGATGCGCGCCGCGGGGGCGCGCGCCGCCGGCGATCACAATCGGGCGAGGACGGCGAAAGCCGGCGGAACGCGAGGATCGCAAATCGCGCGCACAGCCAATTGGAGGCGGACGCGTCCCGCGCTAGTTTCGCGCCACTGGAATCGAGGAGTGCCTGATGACCGACCAGATCGAACGGCCCTGGGCCCTGATGCGCCACCACGCGGGCTGGGCGGATGTGTTCCACATCGAAAAGGAGTCGGGCGACTCGGTGACGGGCTTCTATCCCGACCGCGAGACGGTGGGCCCGCCGGTGAGCTACTCGGTCCGCGCGGTCCTGGCGCGCTTCGCGACCATGGAGGCCGCCCGCGCCGCGCGCGAGAACGCCGTCGCCGAATGGCGCAAGCACGACGCCGCCGTCCAGGAGGCCGAGGCCAAGCTGCGCGCCGCCGAGAAGGCGCGCGAGGACGCCTGGATCGCCTTCCTGCGCGACTCCGCCGACCGCTCCGCCGGCGTCTGACCTAGAACCGAAAGCCCTTGGCGATCGCCCAGGCCACGCCTGCGGCGATCGCGACGCCGCGCGCCAGGCGCCAGAGCGGCGCACCCATCAGCCGCTCGGCGCCCTCACCCACCCGCCAGCGGCCGTGGATCATGGCCCCGATCAGGTTCTGCCGCTTGAAGAGGTGGTAGTAGGCCACGGCGAGCAGGTGCAGCCCGATGAGCGCCAGAAGGCCGCGGAAGCCCCACTCGTGCGCGCCGGCGACCGCCCGGCCGGTCTCGAAGCTGACCCAGTGCGACAGCGGCCCGGATTCGCACCCGTCCACATCGACGGCGAACAGGCCCATCCCGACCTGTGCGGCCAGCAGGGCGATCATCGCCACCACGCTCCAGGCGCCCAGCGGATTGTGGCCGGCGACGGCGGCGGAGTCGCGCTGAGGCAAGGTGCGGGCGTAGGCGACGGTCGCCGCGGGCCCCCGGACGAAGCTCGCGAACCGCGCCGTCGAGCCGCCCGCCACCCCCCAATAGAGACGGAAGACGACCAGGCCCAGGATGACGTAGCCGGAGATCCGGTGCGCCCCCATCAGGTGGTGGTCGGCGGTGTACCAGGAGACGCCGAAGGCGACGGCGATCGCCCAGTGCGTCAGGCGTGTCGGCAGGTCCCAGAGCGGAACCGCGCGGCTTCCCCCCTCCGCCACCGGGCTCAGTCCTTCTCGCGGTACTTGGAATGGCAGGCCTGGCAGGCGGCGCCGACCTGACGGACCTGTGCCTTGGTGGCGTCGACATCCCCGGCGGCGGCGAGTTGCTGCAGCTTGTTGGCCTGGGCCTGGAAGTTGGCCGAGGCGCTGGCGAAGCCGGCGGCGTCGCTCCAGATCTCGGCCTTGGCGGCGGTCTTGGCGCCGGACTCCGCGCCGCTGCCCTTGGGGAACCAGGTGGGCACCTGGGCCGCATGCGTCTTCAGCCTGGCCGCGGCGGCGGCGATCGCGCTCATGTCCGGCTTGCCGGCGCGGGCCTCGTCATTGATCGCCTTGAACGCCGCCCCGATCTGCTTAAAGCCCGCCTGACGGGTTCCGACGGCCTTCTCCGCCGCCGTCTGGGCCAGGGCCGCGCCGGCCAGGGTCAAGGCCAAGGCCGCGCCGGCCGCCAGGCCGAGGGTTCGGGGCTTGCGGATAGGGCTCATCAGGCGGAATCCCGGTTTGATCTTTGGAGGCCCGAGTGTGGAGCGGCCTTGGCCGCGCCGTCAATCGGCCGGCGCGCCCTGCCGGCGGGCCTCGGCGATCAGCGCGCCGCAGGCGGCGTCCTCCGCCAGCCCCGGATCGACGAAGGGCAGCAGGGCGGCGAGCGGCGCGGCCACCGCGCCCAGCGCCGCGGCGATGCCACCCTGGGCGAGGGCCCCGCCGGCCTCGACCCCCAGGCGCGGCTTGCGCAGGGGCCCGCTCACCGTCACCGGCGCCAGCAGGCGGATGAGGCGCGGCTCCTTGGCCTCGCCGTCGATCCTGAGGTTCAGCCGCTCGCGGCCGAGGTCGATCTCGCCCTCGCCGCGGCCCAGCACCGGCTCGGTGTCGAAGACGATCTGGTTGGAGCGCAGCACGCCGTCCCGGGCGCGGAAGTGGCCGACCGCGCAGCGGATCGGCGTCTGGCTCTGGTCGCCGCTGAGCAGCAGGCCGAGCCCCTTGACCACATTGATGCCGAGCAGTTCGGCGAAGGCCTCGCGCACCTCGCCCTGCGGAATGACGCCCACCGCCTCGCCGTCGGCCGTGGACATGGTGTCGTGGACCGACAGACCGCGCCCGCGCAGCTTGACCCGGCCCAGCAGGTCGCCCCGCAGGGGCTGGGCGCCGCAGCTCAGGAAGGGGCTCAGCTGTTACAGCCGCGCACCGCTCAGGCGAATGTACAGGGTGGTGACCGGCACGCCCTGGCGGGCGTCCAGCTGGATGGCCCCGGCGAAGTCGCCCTGCGGCAGGCTGAAGACGACGCGGTCGGCGTTCAGGAGACCCTCCTCCAGCGTCAGGTGCAGGTCGGCGGCGCGCAGCGGCAGGTTCGGCGCCTCGATGGCCTCGGCGCGATAGGAAAGCTCGGCGTCCATGGCGCGGATGCGCTCGACCTGCAGCGGCGCGTCGGGGAAGATCCGGGCGTTGGCCTGCATCTGGCGCGCGACGGCGACCTGAACGTCCGAGGCGGTTTCGCCCGCGCCGGTGGCCGGGGCGCCGCCGAACAGGGTGGCCAGGTCGTCGAAGTCGAGCTTGCGGGAGCGCAGTTCCGCCTCGAGGCGCGGTCGTTCGCCCCGGGTGTCGACCCGCAGGTCGCCGCTGATGTCGCTGTCGCCCAGGCGGCCGCCGAGATCGCCCAGCGTATAGACCCGCCCCTCCCGTACCAGCCGGCCCTTCAGCTGGTAGGGCGGCGTGTTCGGCAGGGCGAGGCCGGGCAGGCCGTAGAGATTGGCGAGGTCGGGTCCGACCGCCGTCAGATCGAGATGGAAGCGCCCCAGGTCGAAGGGCTTGGGCAGGGCGCCCCGGGCGGTCACCCGGGTCGCGCCGGCGCGCACCTCGGCGTCGAAGGGATAGGGGTCCCCGGGGTCGATGTTGATCAGGGGCCCGCCCCCGACGCGCAACCGGAAGGCCTCGCCGTTCAGCCGGCCGTCGCCGGCCAGGCGGAAGCCCTGATCGCCGCCCGCCTCCTCTCGCGCCGAGATCGCGCCGGAGAAGGTGAGATCGCGCTGCCGGTCGTCGTAGCGGAGCTGCCCGTCCTCGATGATGAACCGCCGGATCAGCGGCAGTTCGAGGGGATCGTCGGAGGGCTTGTCGTCCTTGGAGAAGTCCCAGGTGTTGCGGCCGTCGGCGGCGCGCAGCAGCCGCACGTCCGGATGGCGCACCTCCAGCCGCGTGAGGATCCGCCGCCCGCGCAACAGGGGCAGGACCTCCATCTGCACGGTGAGGCGCTCGATCTGCGCCGTCTTGCCCTCGCCGGCCCAGTCCGGATCGTCGACGACGATGCCGTTGAAGGTGGCCATCGGCTTGAAGGACCAGGGCCGGACCTCGAGGTCGCCGGTGATGGCGATCTGCCGCCCGGTCTGGGCCGAGGCGAAGCGGGAGATCGGCCCGCGCAGCATGTTCCAATCGAAGAGCAGCAGGAAGAGGCCGAAGACCAGGACCAGGCCGCCGAGAACGCCCGCGACGATCTGGAGACCCCGACGACGGCGCTGCTCGGTCTCCAGCCCCGGCGGCGGCGCGTGGGGATCGGCCATGACGGCGCGCAGCCTGCGCCAGTGCGCCGTCGTCCACGCGCGGGCGCGGCCAAGCGGCGTGTCGGCGGAAGGGGAAGCGGAGGAACGGGTCACGGACGGGAACTCCAGGGGGCGAGTTCACAAACGCGCGAGCCGTCCAGTGGTGTCCGTCAGTGCGAAACGCCCTGGGCCGCCACCGCCGCGCGCGCCGTCACCAGGATGATGCGCAGGTCGAAGAGGAAGCTGCGCCGGGCCAGGTAGTCGGCGTCCAGGCGCACCTTGTCGGGAATGGGCAGGTCGTCCCGGCCGTTGATCTGGGCCCAGCCGGTGACCCCGGGACGCAGGCGATGAACCCCGGCCTCGGTGCGTAGAGCGATCAGGTCGTGCTGGTTGAACAGCGCCGGGCGGGGTCCCACAAGGCTCATCTGGCCGACCAGCACGCTCCACAGCTGCGGCAGCTCATCGAGGCTCGAGCGCCGCAGCCATCGGCCCAGGGGCGTGATCCACCGCTCGGGCTCGGTGAGCAGATGGGTGGCCACGTCCGGGGTGTCTGTCCGCATGGTGCGGAACTTGGGCATGGCGAAGACGCCGTTGTCGCGACCGACGCGGCGCGACCAGTGGATGGCCGGCCCGGGGCTGTCCAGCCGGACCGCGACCCCGATCGCCAGGAGCATCGGCCACAGGACCAGCAGGCCCGCCGCCGCCGCCGTCATGTCGAACAGGCGCTTGATCACGCCGACGCCGCTCCCCGCCTCGCCCCGAAACGCGGAGACTTACGACGCGCCGTCCCGGCAGGCTAGTCGCCGGCGGCCCCCGCCCCCTCGGCCGTCGCCCCGCCGGAGGCGGCGCGGGCGGCCTTCGGCCGCGCCGGGCCGGATGCGTCCGCCCGCCGGGCTTCGGGAGCCGGCGGCGCCGCAG
>CAYQPL010000027.1:0-2440 GCA_964419395.1 uncultured Phenylobacterium sp.
GAGCGATTCCGCCTCTCCGGAGGTCGAAGCCGATCACGACCTGGAGCTGACCGAAGCGCCCGGCGAGGCGGCCGAGGCGGCGCAGGCCGACGTCCGGGCGCCGCAGGCCGAGCCGCCCCTCCAGCTGTCCGATCCCGCGCCGCTCGGCGAACTCAGCCGCCCGGCCGGGGCCGCCGCGCCGCCCGCCCGGCGCGAGGATCGGCCGCCGATGCGGGCTGCGGAGCCGCTCGCGCCGCCGGCGTGGCCGGTCTACACCGCCGCCGTGGCGGTCTCGGCCCTGTGGGCGCTGGCGCCGATCGCCTATGCCTGGGGCTATCGCGGCGAAGTCATCCCGTTCGGCGACGACGCCTTCGCCATGGCGGTCTTCGCCCTGCTGGCCATCGGTCCGGCCCTGCTGGTCTGGGTCGCGGCCTATGCCGTGCGGCAGGGACAGAAGCTGGCGGCCGAGGCGCGCCGCACCCAGGCGCTGGCCGACGAGCTGGTTTCGCCGGCCCTGATCGCCGCCGGCCGCGCCGGCGACGTGGTGCAGACCGTGCGCGAGGAGATCGTCCGCGCCGGCGAGGCCGCCCAGGAGGCGCGCGACACCCTGTCGGCCCTGCGCGCGGCCCTGGCCGCCGAGACCGAACAGCTGGTCGAGGCCGCGGCCTCCTCGGCGCGCACGGCCGAGAGCCTGACCCGCGCCCTGGCCTCGGAACGCTCTGAGATGGCCACCCTGGCCCAGTCGCTGGACGCCCAGTCGGCCTCGGTCGTCGACGCCATCAACCGCCAGGCGCGCATGGTCGCCGAGGCCTCGGACCTGGCCGAGACCCAGCTGCGCGAGGCCGAGGCCTCGCTGGCGGCCCGCGCCGCCGACCTGGCCGCCGCGGCCGGCGAGACCAACGACGTGGCCCGCACGGCCGGCGAGGACCTGACGCGCCACATCGCCCGCCTGGAGAGCGCCGGCGTCGGCGTCGCCGAGCAGATCGGCGCCGTGCAGGCGAGCCTGACCGAGCAGCGGGCGGCCCTGGTCACCGTCGCCCACGGCCTGCGCGCCGATCAGGAGTCCTTCGCCGCCGAGGCCGAGACCCACACCGCCAAGCTGTCGGAGTTCCTGTCGGAGGCGCGGCTGTCGGCGGTGGAGATGGGCGACCGCGCCATGCGCGGGGCGCAGCTGCTGCGCGAGCTGGTGGCCGAGGCGGCCGAACAGTTCCGCGATCTGGCCGACGCCGCCCAGGCCGAACGCGACGCCTTCGGCGACGCCACCCGCCAGTCCTGGGCCGCCCTGTCGGAGGCCGCGGCCGGCGAACGCGGCAAGCTGGAGGCCCAGACCCGGGCCGCCATCGCGGCCCTGTCGGACGCCGCGGAGGAGACCCGCGCCGCCGCCGCCCGCCATGCCGAGGCCGCCCGCCAGCAGGTGGACCAGCTGTCGGAAGCCGCCTTCGCCGCCGGCCAGCGCGCCGACCAGGTGTTCGAGGGCCGGCTGGAGGAGGCCCGCGCGCTGATCGAGCAGTCGGCGAGCCTGGTGGAGGAGGCCGGCGCCCAGACGGTGCGCAAGCTGGAGGCCGGCGCGGACTCGGCCCGCCGCACCCTGGCGGAACTGGAAGCCCTGCTGCGCGACCTGGACGAGCGCGCCGCCGCCCTGCCGGCCGCCGCCCGCCAGCAGGCGCAGGCCGTGCGCGAGGCCGTCGGCGAGAGCATCGACGACCTGATGGCCCAGGCCCGCCGCACCGCCGAGGAGACCCAGGCCATCGACGAGGCCTTCCAGGAGCGCGTCAGCCGCAACTACGAAATGCTCAGCGAGGCGGTCCGCCTGATGGGCTCGGTGGCCAGCACGGCGAGCCAGGGAGTGGGCGCAGGCTACACGCCCCTGCGCGAGCGCCGGCCGGCCGACCGGCCCGAGCGCCCGGAGCGCCCCCGGGAGCGTCCCGCCGCACGGCCGCCCGAACCCCCGGCCGAGGAGCCGCTGGAGCTGAACGCGCCGGCGCCCCGTCCGGCGCGGGCCGAGCGGCCCGAGCGACGCGGGCCGGCCGCCGAGGCCGGACTGCGGCCGCGCCTGAGGCTGACGCCCACGGCGACGGACGAGGAGTTCTCCAATCTGTTCGAGTCCGCCGGCGGGCCGCCCGCCTCCGTCCACGTGCTGTCTTTTTTCTGTGGCGGTGTGGGGGCCGCCGACGCCGCGGCTGCCGCGGCTGCCGCCGCGGTTCCGCCACCGCTGCGCTGCGGTCCCACCGCCGTTTCGCGGCGGTTCCACCGCCGCTTCGCGGCGGTTTCTCCGCCGCTTCGCGCTGATTTCGCCGCCGCTTCGCGGCGTTTTCGCCCCTGCAAACCCGATTCGGTCACATTTCGCTCAGTTTGCAGTCGGCGCCTGCCTGCCTGCCAAAAGTCTCGAACCCTAGCGCCCTCAGGCTTTTTTTGAGCGAAATATATTTCTTATTGGTAGCGCAATATCAGCTGGAGAAAG
>CAYQPL010000027.1:2450-3879 GCA_964419395.1 uncultured Phenylobacterium sp.
GCTCCGAGGGGCGCGAGGCCCAGCTGCTGGCCGTGAGCTTCGACTTGGGCATCGATCCCGCGGCCCGGCTGCCGCGCGGCCGCATCGAGGAGATCGGGGCGGTGATCCAGACCGGCGACCTGGACGGGGCGCGGCAGGTGGTGCGGCGGCTGGCGCCGGCGGCCACCCGGCGCCTGACGCGGCGCCTGTTCACCGACGACCGGCTGAAGGACGAGGCGGGCGCCTATCTGCGCCGCTATCGCGGCATGCTGGACGAGGCGGTGGAGCGCGATTCCGAAGGCTTCATGCTGGCCACCCTGCTGGCCTCCGACGCCGGCCGGGTCTTCCTGCTGCTGGACGCGGCCGCCGGCGACATGATGTGAGCCGGACGCTTTCCGTCGCCGACGAGCGCTGGCCCATCGCCGGGGCCTTCACCATCGCCCGCGGGTCGAAGACCGAGGCCCATGTGGTGGTCGCCGAAATCGCGGAGGGCGCTCAGGCGGGGCGCGGCGAGGCGGTGCCCTATGCCCGCTATGGCGAGAGCGTCGAGAGCGTCCTGGCTGAAATCGAGCAGGTTCGCGCGGCCATCGAAGCCGGCGCCGACCGCACGGCGCTGCAGGGCCTGCTGCCGGCCGGCGCGGCGCGCAATGCGCTGGACTGCGCCCTGTGGGACCTGGAGGCCAAACGGTCGGGCCGCCGCGCCTTCGAACTGGCGGGGCGCGCGCGGCTCGATCCCGTGAAGACCTGCTACACGCTGAGCCTGGCGGCGCCGGAAGAGATGGCGCAGGCCGCCCGCGCCGCTGCCCGGCGTCCGATGCTGAAGCTGAAGATCGGCGGCCCCGACGATCTCGATCGCGTCGAGGCGGTGCGGGGCGCGGCGCCGCTGTCCCGCCTGGTGGTGGACGCCAACGAGGCCCTGTCGTTCGAGGATCTGAAGCGCCTGGCGCCGGAATTCGCCCGGCTGGACGTCAAGCTGATCGAGCAGCCGCTGAAGGCCGGCGAGGACGGCGCGCTGGAGGGCTATGACAGCCCCGTCCTGCTCTGCGCCGACGAAAGCCTGCACACCCGCGCCGACCTGGCCGACTGCGCGCGGCGCTACGGATGCGTGAACATCAAGCTGGACAAGGCCGGCGGCCTGAGCGAGGCGCTGGCCCTGGCGGACGAGGCGCGGGCGCTGGGGCTGGAGATCATGGCCGGCTGCATGGTCGGCACCTCGCTCGCCATGGCGCCGGCCATGCTGATCGCGCAGGGGGCGGCTTTCGTCGACCTGGACGGCCCGCTGCTGCTGGCCAAGGACCGCACGCCGGGCCTGACCTTCGTGGGCTCGATGATCCAGCCCCCGCCTCCGGAACTGTGGGGTTAGATGCGGCTCACGGACGGCTAGGGCTGACCGTTCGATAACGTCACCCTGGGCCTTGTGCCCAGGGTCCCTCTCGACGCCTGCGCCTTC
>CAYQPL010000027.1:3889-5132 GCA_964419395.1 uncultured Phenylobacterium sp.
ATCTGACCGTTGGGGCCGATGGCGTGGTAGTCGAGGTCGACGCCGAGGACGGCGTTGCCGCCCAGCTTCCGCGTCTCCTCGGCCAGGGCGGCGAGCGCATCGGCGCGGGCGCGGGCCAGCACGCGCTCATAGCTCTTGGAGCGGCCGCCGAAGAAGTCGCGAAGGGCGGCCATCAGGTCGAGGACCACATTGGCCCCCAGGATGGCCTGGGCCGAAACCATGCCCAGATGCTGGCGGACGGGGCGTCCTTCGAGGAAGTCGGTGGTGACGATCAGGATGTCGGGTTCGCGCGCCATGGCCTAGACATAAGGTTAATCTGCGACGGCTGCGATGCGGAATCGCGTCAGGCGCGAAGCGGAGCCGGCGCCGGCGGTCCCGACGGGCGAAATGTCGCGCAACCGCTTCAAGGTTAAGCTGGCTTGGTCCAGATTGCCCCGACATCCCGGAGCCGCCGCATGATCCTCGCCCGATCCCATATCGAGCTGCACAACATCCGCGCCAGCATCGAGCGGACGAAGCGGCTGTCGGACAATGTCATCAAGATCGGGCCGGTGGGGGTGGGCCTGGACGGCCTGCTCACCTGGATCCCCTGGGCCGGCGGCCTCTACAGCTTCGGCGCCGGGGCGGTGCTGCTGCTGGACGGTTTCCGGGCGCGCTGCGCGCCCATGGTGCTGCTGGAGGCGACCATGGTGCTGCTGGCCGACCTGGCCATCGGCATCGCGCCGGTGCCGGGCGGCCTGGGCAAGATCGCCGACGTGCTCTTCTCCGGCCACAAGTGGGCGGCGGACCTGATGCTCAAGCACATGGAGGAGACCATCTACTTCGAGGGCTCGCGCAAGGACGTGGTGAACACGCCCGAGTACCGGGAGATCCTGGCCCGCATCAAGGAGGGCAAGGAGCGCCGGCGCGTGGTGTTCCTGGGTTAGGGCGGAGCTTGTTCGCAGACCGAACGTTAGAGGCCCCATGGCGACCCAGCACAACGCCCATCGCGCCTGGCGCTCGGCCGAGCGCATCAAGCGGCTGTCCGACCGGCTGATCGGCGTCGGACCGCTGGGCCTGGGCCTGGACGGCATCCTCGCCTGGGTGCCGGTGGCCGGTACGGCCTACAGCGTCGGCGCCGGCGGCCTGCTGCTGTTCGAGGGGCTGCGCGGCGGGGCCTCCGCGGCGACCCTGGCCCGCATGGCGGCCTATCTGGTGGCGGACTCGGCCAGCTCCACCGTTCCCATCGCCGGCTGGGCGGTCG
>CAYQPL010000027.1:5142-7119 GCA_964419395.1 uncultured Phenylobacterium sp.
CGACACCCTGTTCCCCGGCCACCTGATGGCGGCCAAGGCGCTGCAGAAGGACATCGAGAAGCGCCACGGCCCCTCGGTGCTGCCCGACAGCTGGGACCGGAAGAAGAAGCCGCGGACGGGCCGCAGGGGCGTACGGGTGCGCTGAGGCCCGGCGGGCCATGTTCGCCCTGTTGGGGGCGAATGTTTGAAATTCGCCTGAAAACGGCTTACAACTCCGCCTTCGCCCGAAAACGGGTGATAGCGTGAGGGCGTTCGCACGATGCTGATGGACATATCGCATTCGACGGCGGCGGCGGGCCGCGGCGCGCCCTATGCGGCCGTGATGGGGGACCTGATCGCCAGCGAAGCGGCGGCCGCGGTGGCGCGACTGCACCAGACCTTCAACGGGGCCATCGCACGCGCCAACGCCGCGCCGGAGAACGGCGTCCTGTCGCCGCTGACCGTCACCCTGGGCGACGAGTTCCAGGGGATCTGCGCCAACCTCTCCCAGGGCGCCCGGCTCGTGCGTCGGCTGCGCGCCGATCTTCTGGCGGAGGGCGTGGAATGCCGGTTCGTTCTCGGCCTCGTGCGCATCGAGACCCCGCTGAACCGCGAGCGGGCCTGGAACATGATGGGACCAGGGCTGGCCGCCGCCCGGGAGAAGCTGAGCGACAAGCGCGATCCCAACGCCTACCGGTTCCATCTGCCGGGCGCTCTCGCCGTCGAACAGCTGCTCGAGGCGGTGGGCGCGGGCCTTTCGGCCATCGAGGCGGGCTGGACCGATCGTCAGCGTGAGATCGCACTCGCCGCGGCGACGGGCGATGTGGCCACAAACGCCGAGCGCTTCGGGGTCTCGCCGAAGACGATCTACAAGATCCGCCAGGCCGCCCAGTACGATCTCTATACGCGCCAATGGGCGGCGGTGGACGCCGCAGTCCGTTCGCTCGACGCGGCCTACGGATTGAGCGGATGACGCCGGCGCTGATCTCGGTCCTGCTGGCCGTCGCGGCCGCCACGCTCCTGACGGTCGGCGGCAATCAGGCCTGCCGTCTGGTCCTCGCCTGGAGCGGACTGCGCGCGGCGCGGGGCGAAAGCCCGGCGGAAAGCGAAAGCCCGCCGCGGGTCGGGCGCCTGATCGGGCACCTGGAGCGGATCATGGTCGCCGTCGGTCTGCTCGTCGGCTCCTGGGAGATCCTCGTCGCGGTGGTCGCCTTGAAGACGGTGGCGCGGTTCAAGGACCTCGACGAGCGTCTGAACGCCGAATACTTCCTCATCGGCTCGCTGTTCAGCCTGCTCTGGGCGGTGCTGGTCACGCTGGCCTGGATCGCCAGCGACTCCTGGTTCGGGCTCGGTCTCGCCAGCCGCCTGGCCGGCCTCGGATGAGATTTATGCCGGCGCCGCGTTCAGCTGGGCGTAGCCGAGTTCCTCGTTCATGCGCTCCAGAACCTCGATGGCGCTCTCGGGGATGACCGTGCCCGGCGGGAAGATGGCGGCCACGCCCATGTCGCGCAGGGCCTGGAAGTCCTCCGGCGGGATGACGCCGCCGACCACCACCAGGATGTCGGGACGGCCCAGGCGGGCGAGCTCGGCCTTCAGTTCCGGCACCAGGGTCAGGTGGCCGGCGGCCAGCGAGCTGGCGCCGACCACATGGACGTTCTCCTCCACCGCCTGGGCGGCGGCCTCGGCGGGCGTCTGGAAGAGGTCGCCGATGTCGACCTCGAAGCCCAGGTCGGCGAAGCCCGAGGCGATCACCTTCTGGCCGCGGGCGTGGCCGTCCTGGCCCATCTTGGCGATCATCACCTTGGGCCGGCGGCCGTCGGCCTGGGCGAAGGCCTCGACCATGGACCGGGCGCGGGCGGCGGCGGGCGTTTCGCCGGCCTCGCGCAGATAGACGCCGCGGACGGCGTCGGCCTTGGCTTTGTGGCGGCCGAAGACCTTTTCCAGGGCGTCGCTGATCTCGCCCACCGTCGCCTTGGCGCGGGCGGCGGCGACGGAGAG
>CAYQPL010000027.1:7129-11266 GCA_964419395.1 uncultured Phenylobacterium sp.
GAGAGTTCCAGCAGGTTGCCGTTCCCGGCCGCGCCGTTGGTCAGCGCGTTGAGCGCCGCCTCGACGGCGGCGGGATCGCGCTCGGCGCGGAGCCTTTCCAGCTTCTCCAGCTGTCGCTGGCGCACGGCGGTGTTGTCCACCTTCAGCACCGGGATCTCGTCGGGCGTGGCCGAGCGGTAGCGGTTGACGCCGACCACCGACTGGACGCCGGAGTCGATGCGCGCCTGGGTGCGGGCGCTGGCCTCCTCGATGCGGCGCTTGGGCAGGCCGTCCTCGATCGCCTTGGCCATGCCGCCCAGGGCCTCGACCTCGGCGATGTGGGCGCGGGCCCGCTCGGCGAGGTCGGCGGTCAGGCGCTCCACATAGTAGGAACCGCCCCAGGGGTCGATGACGCGGGTCTGACCGCTTTCCAGCTGAAGGAAGAGCTGAGTGTTGCGCGCGATGCGGGCGGAGAAGTCGGTGGGCAGGGCCAGGGCCTCGTCCAGCGAATTGGTGTGCAGGCTCTGGGTCTGGCCGCCGGTCGCGGCCATGGCCTCGACGCAGGTGCGTGCGACGTTGTTGAAGACGTCCTGGGCCGCCAGGCTCCAGCCGCTGGTCTGGGTGTGGGCGCGGAGCGAGAGGGAGCGGGGATCCTTGGGATCGAACTCGGCCTTCATCAGCTCGGCCCACAGCAGGCGGCCGGCGCGCTGCTTGGCGATCTCCATGAAGGCGTTCATGCCCGCGTTCCAGAAGAAGGAGAGGCGGGGGGCGAACTTGTCGACGCTCATGCCCGCGGCCACGCCGGCCCGGACGTACTCGATGCCGTCGGCCAGGGTGTAGGCCAGCTCCAGGTCCAGCGTCGCCCCGGCCTCCTGGATGTGATAGCCGGAGATGGAGATCGAGTTGAACCTCGGCATCTCCGCCGAAGTGTATGAAAAGATGTCGGAAATGATCCGCATCGAAGGCGCGGGCGGATAGATGTAGGTGTTCCGGACCAGGAACTCCTTGAGGATGTCGTTCTGGATCGTGCCCGACAGCTTGGCGTGGGGCGCCCCCTGTTCCTCGGCCGCCACGATGTAGAGGGCCATGACCGGCAGGACCGCGCCGTTCATGGTCATGGACACGCTCATCTCGTCGAGCGGGATGCCGTCGAAGAGGGTCCGCATGTCCAGGATGGAGTCGATGGCGACCCCCGCCATGCCGACGTCGCCGACCACGCGCGGATGGTCGGAATCGTAGCCCCGGTGGGTGGCGAGATCGAAGGCCACCGACAGGCCCTTCTGACCGGCCGCCAGGTTGCGGCGATAGAAGGCGTTGGAATCCTCGGCCGTGGAGAAGCCGGCATACTGCCGGATCGTCCAGGGGTTGGTGGCGTACATGGTCGGATAGGGGCCGCGCAGGAAGGGCGCGAGGCCGGGGAAGCCGTCGAGGGCGGCGAGGCCGGCCAGGTCGTCGGGGCCGTAGGCCGGCTTGACCGCGACGCCCTCGGGCGTGGCCCAGGGCTCGGCGGCGGGCGCGGGCGCAGCGCCGGCGTCTTCGAAGGGGACTTGGGTGAAGTCGGGGAAGGCGCTCATCGGGCGGCCTCCGTCTCGAAAGGCTCGGCGAGCCGGTTGGCGGTGTGCGGCGGGCAGCGGCCGTCGGGGCCGGGGTGGCGCGGCGAGGGGGCGGCGACGGGCCGGGCCTTCGCCGGCTCGACCTCCACCGCCTCGTCCCTGGCCGGCGGGAAGCGGGTGACGCCGACGATGGCGGGATCGCCGGCCGCGGCGCGAGCCTGGCGCGCGGTCTCGACCTCGGCGGCGATGTGGCCTGCGGTGAGCGCAGGGATCAGGCCGCCCAGGCCCTCGATCATCTGGAAGGCGCTCCAGGCGGCGCGGGCGAACTGGTCGGTCATGGCCTCCACATAGCCGGCGCCGGCGGCCGGATCGGCGACGCGGCCGATATGGGCCTCCTCCATCAGGACGAGCTGGGTGTTGCGGCTCTGACGGCGGGCCAGGGGCGAGGGCAGGCCGAGCGCATCGGTGAAGCAACCCAGCACCACCGCATCGGCCCCGCCCACCGCCGCGCCGAAGCCGGCGGCGGTGAGGCGCAGCATGTTGGTCCAGGGATCGCGGCGGGTGAGCATGCGACGGGAAGACCGCGCCTCGATCCGCGCGGGAACCTCGGCGCCGCAGGCCTGCGTCAGCCGCGCCCAGACGCGACGGGCGGCGCGCAGCTTGGCGATGGTCAGGAAGTAGTCGGCGTCGGCCGCGAGTCCCAGGGTGATGCGGGCGAAGGCGTCCTCCAGTCCCATGCCGGCGCGGACCATGGCCTTGGCGTCGGCGAGCGCGGCGGCTGCGGCGAAGGCGACCTCCAGGGCCTCGCCGCCGCCGGACTCGTGGACGAGGCGGCCGGAGGCGAGGAAGAGCTGGGCCTTGGGATAGGTCTGGGCGTGCCGGGCGGCGGCGCCAGCGGCGGCGAAGAGGTGGGCCTCGACAGGTCCGGGGCTTTCGCCGGTCTGGGCGAAGGCGCTCAAGGGGTCGAGGTGGAAGGACAGCAGCGCGCCCGGCGAAGCCTTGGCCGCCGCGCTGAGCCAGTCGGCGGCCGCCACGCCGAGGAAGCCGGCGTCCAGGGCCACGGGCGCGGCTTCGAGCACCACGCCGTCCAGAACCTGGGCGAGACCCTCGGCCGAGCCGACGGCGACACCATCGGCGCCGGTCGGATCGATCGTCAGCAGCACCGACGCTGCGCCGCCCTCCAGGTCGGCCATCAGGTCGGCGTTGGCCCGCGCCGGGTCGGGATGGCCGATCGCCGTGCGCAGGTCCCAGGCGCGCTCGGCGTCGAAGGGCCGGAACAGGCCCGGCGCCGGACCGTGCGTCGGCGGGTAGAGGGGGGCGATCGCCAGCCCCTCCGCGGTGACGGTTTCGAGCGTCTCGAACGGCTTGTCGCCCAGGGTCTTTTCGATCAGGGCGCGCCAGTCCTGGGGCGAGGCGGGCGGAAATTCGGGGGCGGGAGAAGCTGCGTCGGCCATCGCCCTGTGATGAGCCGCGCGGCCGAGAAGCGTCAAGAGCGACGCAAGGGCGCCCTGACCCTGCGGAAACCGATGTTCGGAACGTTGCCGTGCTGACGGTTGTTCATGTGGCTGAACCGCAGGACTGGGGAGATCGATGGAGACCTTCAACTATAACGGCGACGCTGTCGCCTACTGGGCCTGGCGCATCGCCGCCGCGGCCCTGATCGTGATCGTCGCCCACTTCGTCGCCAAGGGCGTGCAGTGGGGGATGGCCAAGCTGATCGACCGGTTCCCCGGCGCGGCCAGCCATAACCGCGACCGGCAGCCGAAGGAGACGCTGGGCTACCAGCTCGGCCAGCTCGGCTACTGGCTGGTGCTGCTGATCGGGGTCATCGCGGCGCTCAGCGTGCTGCAGCTGACCGGCGTGGTCGGACCGCTCAACAGTCTGACCATGGGCGTGCTGTCCTATGTGCCGAACATCGTCGGCGCGGCCGTCATCTTCTTCGTCGGCCTGGTGGTCGCCACGCTCGCCCGGCGGGTGGTGGAAGCGGCGTTGAGCGCCGCACGGGTCGACCACTGGCTGGAGCGGGCGGGCCTCGGCCGCCTGACCGGCGCGGCCAATCTCGGCCGGACGGCGGGCCTGCTGGTCTTCGTCCTGATCGTAATTCCGGTGACGATCGCGGCCCTGGAGCAGCTGGGCATCGAAGCCATCTCCGACCCGGCGGTGGCCGTGCTGGCCGTCGTTCTGGACGCCATTCCGCGGGTCCTGGCGGCCGCCATCGTCCTGGCCATCGCCTATGTGATCGGCCGCTGGGTGGCGAGCCTGGTGGAGCAGATCCTGCCCTCCTTCGGCTTCGACCGCAGCCTGCAGGGCTTGTGGATGAGCGGGTCGTCCGCGACCGTGGCCGACACGCCGGCCGACGCGCCGGTGGACCAGCAGGCGGCGGCCGCAGCCTCGTCCGATCCCGCCGCGGCCCCGGCCGCGGCGGCGACCCCGGCCGCGACAGCGCAGCCCCCGTCCAAAGTGGTGGGCCGCCAGGTGCGGGGATTAAGATGCTGACACTGTACACTGTTGTATGCTGTGTTTTTTGGCGTCGCTTAGATTGACGTTTTGTTGGGTACGGCGTATTTGTACTGTACAATTTCAGCTATCAACTGTACTCTCTACT
>CAYQPL010000027.1:11276-15872 GCA_964419395.1 uncultured Phenylobacterium sp.
GGCGGCGCCCGCTGCCTCGTCCGCCCCCGCCGCGGCCCCGGCCGCGGCGGCGACCCCGGCCGCGACGGCGCTGACGCCGTCCAAGGTGGTGGCCCGCCTGGTGCTGGTGGCGATCATGCTGTTCTCCGCGGTGGAGGCGGCGCGCCTGCTGTCCTTCCTGGCCATCGCCGAGATGCTGGAGGACGTTCTCTATCTGGCCGGCCAGGTGCTGTTCGGCGCGGTGATCATCACCGTCGGCGTCCTGGTCGCCAACTTCCTGGCGCGTCTGATCGACCGCTCCACCGGCGGGGCGGACGGCTTCGCCTCGACCATCGTGCGCTGGGCGACCATTGCGCTGGCGACGGCCATGGGCCTGCGCTTCATGGGCATCGCCGACGAGATCGTGATCCTGGCCTTCGGCCTGATCCTGGGCTCGGCGGCCGTAGCCGCGGCCATCGCCTTCGGCGTCGGCGGCCGGCAGACGGCCCACCGGCTTCTGGAGCGCTGGACCAGCCAAGCCGAGCGCGACCGCGGGCCGACGCCGCCCGTCTAGGACTGCAGACAACCGATCCTGAAGCGAACCCTCCTCCAGCGACGGAGGAGGGTTCTTGCCTGCGTGGCCGGTTTGCGCTTACATCGTAAACAACAAAAGCGCCGATAAAGGAATCGCCCATGGCCCTGCCGCCCATTCTCCGTGACCGCCTGCGCCTGCCGGTGATCGCCTCGCCGCTGTTCATCATCTCGAACCCCGACCTGGTGATCGCCCAGTGCAAGGCCGGCATCGTCGGCTCCTTCCCGGCGCTGAACGCGCGGCCGGCGAGCCAGCTGGACGAGTGGCTGGCGCAGATCACCGAGGAACTGGCCGACTGGGACGCCAAGAACCCCGACCGGCCGTCGGCGCCCTTCGCCGTCAACCAGATCGTGCACAAGACCAACGACCGGCTTGAGCACGACGTGGAGATGGTCGCCAAGTACAAGGTCCCGATCATCATCACCTCCCTGGGCGCGCGGGAGGACGTGAACCAGGCGGTGCACGCCTATGGCGGCGTCGTCCTGCACGACATTATCAACGACCGCTTCGCCCGCAAGGCCGTGGAGAAGGGCGCCGACGGCCTGATCCCGGTGGCGGCGGGGGCCGGCGGCCATGCCGGCGCGCTGTCGCCCTTCGCCCTGATCCAGGAGCTGCGGACCTGGTTCGACGGGCCCATCGCGCTGTCGGGCGCCATCGCCAACGGCGCGGCCATCCTGGGGGCGCAGGCCATGGGGGCGGACCTGGCCTATATCGGCTCGGCCTTCATCGCGACGAAGGAGGCCAACGCCGCACAGGGCTACAAGGACATGATCGTCGAGAGCTCGGGCGAGGACATCGTCTATTCGAACCTCTTCACCGGGGTGCACGGCAACTATCTGCGGCCCTCGATCCTGGCTGCGGGCCTCGACCCCGACAACCTGCCGGAGGCCGATCCGTCGAAGATGAACTTCGGCTCGGGCGGCAACACCAAGGCCAAGGCCTGGAAGGACATCTGGGGCTGTGGCCAGGGCATCGGCGCGGTGGAGGAGATCCTGGGCGCCGGCGTTCTGGTGGCGCTCCTGGCGGCCGAGTCCGTCCCCGCCAAGGCGTCCCTGGCCGAGAAGACGTCCTTCACCGCCGGCAAGGCGCTGATGGCGGCGGAGTAGGGCGTCGATCCCCCAATTCGTCATGCTCGGGCTTGTCCCGAGCATCCCTGCCGATGGCGAGCGCGAGCGTCGATAGGGATTCCCGGCACGAGGCCGGGAATGACGAAGCGGAGGGGGAGGCGCGCGCTCAGCTGCCCGTCGATGTGTAGCGGGCGATGCCGGCGCGCCAGGCGAGGAAGGACGCGCCGAGGAAGAGAAAGCCCATGGCCGGGGCGGCGGGAAGCCACCAGCCGGGTGCGCCCAGGGGGTCGGGCTGATCGAGGATCGCGAGGACCGGGTAGTAGGCCACGCAGCCCAGCGGCACGACGAAGATCAGGAAGTTGCGGAACCAGCCGGCATAGAGGCTGAGCGGGAACTGGGCGGCCTGGATGCCGCCATAGGTGAGCACATTGAACACCTCCAGGCTCTCTGTGGTCCAGAAGGCGAAGCTGGCCTGCAGGATCAGCAGGCCCGAGAAGAGGGCGACGCCGCCGAGGAGGGTCCAGGCCAGCAGGAGCGCCTTCTCCGGCGCCCACTGGACGCCGACGACGGCCGCGCCGACGAAGAGCAAGACCAGCGCCTGGGCCAGCCGGCCGAAGCGGCTGAGACGGAACTCGTAGCCGAGGAGCTGCAGGGCCGGGGAGCGCGGGCGCAGCAGGATGCGGTCGAAGGCGCCGGTCTTGACGAACTCCGTCCCGAAGACGTCGAAGCCGCGGGTGATGAAGTCGGTGATGGCGAAGCTGGTGGAGACCACGCCGTAGAAGACGGCGATGTCGCCCAGCCGCCAGCCCTGGACCTGACCGAAGCGGTCGAAGAGCGCCCAGGCCGCCAGCATGTCGACGATGGTGGTCAGGAAGGCGCCGATCCCGAGCATGATCGCCGAGCCGGGATACTGCAGCTGGCTGCGGATCGAGGCGCCGAAATAGCGGCCGACGAGGCGCAGATCGTTCATGGCGCTCAGCCTCCCTGCACTTCGAGGCGGCACATGACGCGGGCGAGCGCCCAGCGGCCGAGGACGACCAGCGCGAGCGTCCAGAAGGCCTGAAGCGCCAGGCCCGCGAAGGCCGCCGCCCCCTGCAGCTCGCCCACATAGAGGCGCAAGGGGATGTCGAGCATGCCGGCGAAAGGCTGGACCAGCAGGGCGGTGCGCGCCCAGTCGGGATAGAGGGCGAGCGGCAGCAGGTTGCCCGAGAAGACGATGGTCAGGGCGTTGAAGAGGACGTTGGGGCCCCGGTCGGTCAGGGTGGCGGCGACGACTAGGTTGACGATCATCAGGAAGGCCGCCGAGAGGGCCAGCGCCAGGGGCAGGGACGCGGCGAAGAAGGCGGCGGCGGCGAAGGTCGCCGGCGGCTTCCAGGCCCAGTCCGACAGGCCGATCAGCGGCAGGACGAAGCCCGCCGCCAGCAGCATCAGGGTCGCGCGGGGCACGGCGCGCGAGGCCATCCAGGCGGCGCCGCGGACGTACCAGAGAGCGTAGGTGTCGAGCGGGCGCAGGCGGTCATAGGCGACGCCGCCGGTCCGCACCGCGAGCGCGATTTCCGGGTCGGCGCTCCAGGGCGTGAGCGCGAGCAGCGCCTGGGCGAGCCAAGTGTAGGTGATGACCTGGGCCAGCGTCATGGGCGCCTCGGCCGCCGCGGCCGGGGCGGCGGCGAAGAAGGCGGCATAGATCATCACCTTGATGCCGCCCCACCAGCACTGGGTGGCGAAGCCGGCGATGGCCGCGGCGCGGTACTGCAGCATCAGCAGGAAGCGGCTGGCGAAGGCCGCGGCGTAGGGGCGGGCCAGCTCCATCGGCGTCAGGCCTCCACCGCGCCGTGCAGGTCGTAGAAGCGGGCGATCACCTCCTCGATGGCCGGCTGCTCCACATGGATGTCGACCACGGCGTGCTCGGCGGCGATGGCGGCGATCAGGGCCGGGGCGGGCGTGCGGGCGGGATCGAAGGCGAGCTCGAGACTCTGGCCGTCGCGGGCGCGGACGGTGACGCCGTCCAGGGCGAGGTTGGGCGCGTCATGGGCGAAGTCGACCAGCAGGCGGCGCTCGGCCAGAACCCCGGCGCGCAGGGCCTCGAAGGGGCTGTCGGCCAGGACGCGGCCGTGGCCGATGACGATGACCCGCTGCGCCAGGGCCTCGATGTCGTGCATGTCGTGGGTGGTGAGCAGAACGGTGACGCCGCGCTCGCGGTTCAGGCGCTTGACCACCTCGCGCACGGCGAGCTTGGAGGGGGCGTCGAGCCCGATGGTCGGTTCGTCGAGGAAGAGGACGGGCGGCTCGTGCAGCAGGGCCGCGGCGATCTCGGCGCGCATGCGCTGGCCGAGCGAGAGCTGGCGGACCGGCTGGTCCAACACGCGCTCCAGGCGGAGGAGGGCGACGAGCTCGTCGCGGTTACGGCGGTAGCGGTCGGGCGCCAGGCGATAGATGTCGCGCAGCAGGTCGAAGCCGTCGGCGACGGGCAGGTCCCACCAGAGCTGGGTGCGCTGGCCGAAGACGACGCCGATCTCGGCGACATGGGCGATGCGGTCGTCGAAGGGAACGCGGCCGTTCACGACGACGCGCCCGCCGTCGGGCTTCAGGATGCCGGAGAGGATCTTGATGGTGGTGGACTTGCCCGCCCCGTTTGGGCCGATGAAGCCCAGCAGTTCGCCGGCCTCCAGCGAGAAGGACACGCCCTTCAACGCCTCCACCACGCGGTGGCGGCGGCGGACGAGGCCCTTGAGGGCGCCCACGAGGCCAGGATCGCGTTCCGAGACGCGATAGGTCTTGGCCAGGTCCTCGACGAGGAGCTGCGACATGGGCGTGCGCCCGCGATGAAGTTGAGATGGCGCGGACCCTAGGCCGGCCGCGACGCCGGCGCAACGGCCAAGCCGCGCCGGGCCGGTGAAGATCGCGCGGCCAAGCCGCGGCGCGGGGGGGGAGCGACAAGAGAGCCCCCCCACACCCGGCGAAAAGGCCGGCCCCGCCCCG
>CAYQPL010000027.1:15882-18512 GCA_964419395.1 uncultured Phenylobacterium sp.
CCCGATCAGGATCATATCAGCATCTTGATCATGCTCCTTCTCGGGGGGGGGGGGCCTTCTACTTGTGGCCCCCCCTACACGACCGGCTATTCGGCCGGGCCCGGCCGGGGCGAGACGACCGGCGGCACCAGGGGCTTGGGCACGTCGTCGGCCGCCTGGATGGCGGTGGCCACCGGCGCGAGGCTGGCGGCGCGACGCTCGGCCAGGGCGGCCTTGGTCGCCTCATAGCTGGCGCGGGTGATCTTGTAGCGGGCGTAGAAGAAGACCGCGATGAAGCCGGGCACGCCGGCCAGGATGCCGTCCCACAGGGCCAGGTTCCAGACGACGTCGGCCGGCACGTCCTCGACCTTGGCCTTGGTCGGGAAGGCGATGAGGGTGAGGACGAAGCCCGCCAGGGCCGCGCCGATGGCCTGGTCCACCTTGGCGAAGAGGGCGCGGGTCGAATAGAGCACGCCCTCCTGGCGGACCCCGAACGTCAGCTCGTTCTCGTCGGCGATGTCGGCCAGGGCCGACATGATGCTGATGGAGAGCACGCTGGCCGCGCCGTAGCTGAGGATCGAGAAGGCGATCAGGATGGGCAGCAGGCCCGCCGTCTGGTCGCTCAGCACGCCGGCGAAGCCCAGCAGGATCGGCGCGCTGGGCGCCAGCGCGTAGACGATGGCCGAGATGATGATGGTGCGCTTCTTGTCGAAGCGCCCATGCAGCATGGCGGCGAACAGGAAGGCCGAGAGGTAGCCGGCGAAGGAGCCGATGACGAAGAAGCGGATCTGCTCGCTCGTCAGGTGCCAGTAGTAGGTGTTGGTGTAGAGGTGCAGGCCGCCGCGCAGGCCGATCATCATGCTGAGGAAGAAGTAGGCCACCAGCAGCCAGACATAGTTGCGGTTGGCGAAGGCCTTGCCGATGTCCTTGAAGAACTCGAAGGGGCTGTATTTCGGCAGGTTGTCCGGCGCCTTGGGCAGGTGCGGGATGCGGTCGCGGGTGAACCAGGCCGAGGCGGCCAGGAGGGCGAGCGCCAGGACCGCCATCACGATGGAATAGGGCGTGTACGGCTCGGGGTTCAGCAGGCCGCGCGGATATTCCGGCGTCGCCTTGAAGAAGTAGCTGAGCGCGATCCAGGTGGTGCCCGCCGCCCCGGCCCAGGTGAAGAAGCTGTTGTAGGCCATCACCTTGGAGCGCTCGGTATAGTCGCGCGAGAGCTCGCCGCCGAGCGCCAGGTGGGGCGTGTGATAGAAGGTCATCGACTGGCGCAGCAGGACCACCGTGACGGCGAACCAGGCGAACAGCCCCCACTTGCCCAGGCCGTCGGGCGGATTGAACACCGCGATCAGCGACAGCACGATCGGGATGGGGGCGAAGAACATGTAGACGTGCCGCCGGCCCCAGCGGGACTTGGTGCGGTCCGACAGCGAGCCGACCAGCGGGTCGGAGATGCCGTCGAGAAACAGGCTGGCCGAGATGGCGAGCCCGGCCAGGTGGGCCTCGAGCCCCAGAACCTGATTGTAGAACAGCATGGCGTAGGAGCCGACGGAGAAGAGGGCGATGGATTCCGCCCCGCTGCCGACCCCGAAGGACAGCTTGGTCCTGAAATTGAGGCGCTCGTCCTCGCCCGATGAACCCTGGGCCATTGTGAATATTCCTCCCGGGCGCGCTCCTTGGATCGGCGCGCCTCATAATGGGAGGAGCAAGCCCGAGGTTGTCGTGCGCGTCAACCTGGGCCGCAGGATACCAGAGGCTAGAAGAGGGTTCTGGAGGAGCCTTAAATGACTTCCACCGCCACGCGTCAGCCTGCCGCCTGCAGCGGCTGGATCTGATCAAGCGCCTCGCGGTTGGCGATGGCGTCGCGGGAGAGGTCGTGTTGCGCCTGAAGGTTCATCCAGAACTCCGGCGACGTGCCGAACACCTTGGCCAGCCGAAGCGCCGTGTCCGCCGTGACGGCGCGCTGTTCGCGGACCAGTTGTTCGATCCGGCTGCGATCCTTGAGGCCCATGGCGCGGGCGAGACCGCCGGCCGACAGGTTGACGGCCGGAAGGTAGTCCTCCCGCAGGATCTCCCCCGGATGGGCGAGGGGGGTGGCGAAGGTAGTGTAATCACGCGTGGTCATCGGTCTCTGTCTCTCTCGAGCTCGGCGCGCCGCACCGGCGTTCTCCAAACGGCCTCAATGGTAGTCCACGAACTCGACGTTCTCCGGGCCGGCAGGTCCCCACTCGAAGCAGATACGGAACTGATCGTTGACGCTGATCGACCACTGGCCCTCCCGGTCCTCGGTCAACTGGTGAAGGCGGTTGCCGGGCGGATTCTTGAGGTCTGAGACGTCCTTGGCCGCGTCGAGCACCTGGAGCTTTCGCCGCGCACGCTTCAACAGATCAGTGGGAAAGCCCTTCGGGTTATCGCCAAGGAAGACGGCCTCGGTCTGCCGGTTCCGGAAGGACTGAATCATTCTTCCGACTCCGTCGAACTCGCGCCATTTGTAGTGTGAACCGCTAAATCGGTCAAGCATTTTGTAGCGCGCGGCGCTACAGGGGCAGGCGTCTGGCGATAGCCTTCAGGCCACTTGCCCGGCGCTCCAGCCCGAGGACCAGGCCCACTGGAAGTTATAGCCGCCTAGCCAGCCGGTGACGTCGACCACTTCT
>CAYQPL010000027.1:18522-28136 GCA_964419395.1 uncultured Phenylobacterium sp.
CCGGAACCTCGCGGGCGGCGAGCGTACGGGAGTCCAGGTCGCGGGTGTCGACGCAGCCCAGGGTGACCTCGGCGGTGCGGTAGCCTTCGGCGCCGCCCGGCTTGACGCGCCAGGCGTTCACGGCCTCGGCCAGGGCGCGGAGTGTCTTGTCGGACTGGTCGGCCATGTTGCCGGTGGGTGCGTGAGTTTCGGCGACGAACTGGGCCAGGCGCTTGGGGATGAGTTCGGAGAGCACGGTGGCCGGCGCAGCCTTGGGGCGGGCGCTGCGGGCGGCGCGGAGATCGGCGAAGAGGTCGCGGCCGGGCGCGAGGGTCACCTCGATCTCCTGGCCCTCGCGCCAGTAGGAGGAGGCCTGGAGGATGGCGGGGCCGCTCAGGCCCCGGTGGGTGAAGAGCAGGGCCTCGGAGAAGCGCGTCTTGCCGGCGGCCACCTGGGCCGGATCGACGGCGACGCCGGCCAGCGGTCTGGTGCGCTCCAGCAGGGAGACGTCGAAGGTCAGCGGCACGAGGGCGGGACGTGTCTCCGTCACCCGCAGGCCGAACTGGCGGGCGACGTCGTAGCCGAAGCCGCTCGCGCCCATCTTGGGGATCGACTTGCCGCCGGTGGCGATGACGAGGCTTTCGCAGGCGATCTCGCGACCGCCGGCCCGAAGGCGGAAGCCCGAGTCCGTGCGCTCGATCCGCTCGATGGCGGTCTGCAGGCGCAGCTGGACGCCGCCCTTGTCCATTTCGGCCAGCAGGAGGGCGATGATCTCCTTGGACGAGCCGTCGCAGAAGAGCTGGCCCAGCGTCTTCTCGTGGAAGACGACGCCGTAGCGTTTCACCAAGGCCACGAAGTCGTGCTGGGTGTAGCGGCGCAGGGCCGAGATGCAGAAGCGCGGGTTGTCCGAGAGGAAGTTCTGCGGGCCGGTGTCGAGATTGGTGAAGTTGCAGCGGCCGCCGCCGGAGATGCGAATCTTCTCCCCCGGCGCCTTGGCGTGATCGAGGATCAGGACCCGGCGGCCCCGCTGGCCGGCCTGGGCCGCGCACATCATGCCGGCCGCCCCGGCGCCGGCGACGACGACGTCGAAGGTTTCGGTGGGGTCGAAGCTTTCCATGGGCGAGCCATAGCCCAAGGCGGGGCAGGCTGGACAGGCGGGCCCGACATCCCTACTTATAGGGTCTCGACATTTCGTCGCGCGACGCTCGACATCAGACGTCCGTTACTGCGCGGTCCGATCTAAGCACGCTGCCCATGAGCCCCTTGCGCCGGTCCGCCAGCGCATCCGAGGGGTTTTCGACGCGTCTGGACCCCGCATATCGCCGCTTCGCCGGCGTGGACGCCGACCAAGTCCCCAGATGATCTCGTTCAGGGGGTCGGGGCGCCGGCCGCATCCAGGCCGGTCGTCAAGGCGTCGCCGGCTCACAGGAGGCGTACTGCATGTCCAAGGAAGAGTTCATCGAGTTCGAAGGCGTGATCACCGAACTGCTGCCGGAAGGCCGGTTCCGGGTCCAGCTGGACAACGAGCACACCATTCTCGCCTACACGGCCGGCCGCATGAAGCGGAACCGCATCCGCTCGCTGGTCGGGGACCGCGTCACCGTGGAGATGACGCCCTATGACCTGGAAAAGGGTCGCATCACCTACCGCCACAAGACCGAAGGGCCGCGCATGGGCGGCGGCCAGCGCCGTCCGCCGCACCGGCGGTAAGGACTCACTCGACGAGGCCGGTCGGCAGGCCGTCGAGGCTCAGCGCGTTCTTGGCCCGGCGGTACTCGGCCAGGCCCTCCTCGCCCTGCGCTTCGGCCCAGCGATCGAGGGACGGGCGCTCGCCGACCGGATCCATGAGCGGCACGCCGAAGCCGCAGGAGGTCTGGACGAGGTCGATGTCCAGCCGGACGATCTGGCGTGCGCCGGGCGGTTCGGCGCCGCCGAAGACCTCCGCGAGAAGCCGATCGTAGTCCGCTCCGCCGCGGCGCAGGCTCTCGCCGCGCCCGTAGAGCCGCAGGATCAGCGGCGGGCCCGCGAACGCGCAGAGCATGAGGGTCAGCCGTCCGTCGACGCCCAGGTGCGCCGCCACCTCCGCCCCGCTGCCAGTGCGGTCGAGATAGCAGACGGTCCGGTCATCGATGACGCGGAGGGGATCGAGCCCCTTGGGCGACAGGTTGATCCGGCCTTCGCCGGCGGCGCTCGCCACGAAGAAAACCGGCTGCCGGCCGATGAAGGACCGATGTTTGGCAAGAAGGGCGGGGAACTGTTTGGCCATCGGACGGCGCGCCTCAGCTTTGCGGCAGGTGCAGCAGTGAAGCTGAACAATAACGCGAATGTCATTGGGGCTGCGATCTTCCGTCGCTATTGATGGCCCATTCCGCATGGTGACGACGTGAACTCGAGGGCCCTTTGACCCTGGCGTGGATCGCCCTACTGCCGTTTCTGGGGGCGCTCGCGCCGGCCCTGGCGATCCGCGCCGGCCGCAACGCCTGCGCGCTCGCCACCCTGGCGGTCAGCGGGACCAGCCTCGCCTTGCTGCTGCAGCTGGCGCCGCGGGTCCTGGCCGGCGAAGTGGTCCACTGGCGGCTGGAGTGGTTTCCGAGCCTCGGCCTCAACGCCAACTTCTTCCTCGATCCGCTGGGGCTCATGTTCGCCGGCATGATCCTGGTCATCGGCGTCCTGGTGATCGTCTATGCCCGGTTCTACCTGGCCAAGGCCGACCCCATGGGACGGTTCTTCGCCTTCCTGCTGCTGTTCCAGGGGGCGATGCTGGGCATCGTCCTCTCCGACAACGTCCTGCTGCTGCTGATCTTCTGGGAGCTGACCAGCCTCTCGTCCTTCCTGCTGATCGGCTACTGGGGCCACCTGCCCGAGGGGCGGCAGGGCGCGCGCATGGCGCTGGCGGTGACCGGCACGGGCGGGCTGTCCCTGATCGCGGGCCTGCTGATCCTGGGGAATGTCGCCGGCTCCTACGACCTGTCGGTGATCCTTTCGAGCGGAGAGGCCATCCAGGCCTCGCCCCTCTACCTGCCGGCCCTGCTGCTGATCCTGGGCGGCTGCTTCACCAAGTCGGCCCAGTTCCCCTTCCACTTCTGGCTGCCCCACGCCATGGCCGCGCCGACCCCGGTCAGCGCCTATCTGCACTCGGCCACCATGGTGAAGGCCGGCGTCTTCCTGCTGGCGCGGCTGTGGCCGGCCCTGGCCGGCACGGAGGCCTGGTTCTACCTGGTGGGCGGGGTCGGCCTGGTCACCATGGTGTTCGCCGCCGTGGTGGCGCTCTTCAAGGACGACCTGAAGGGGCTGCTGGCCTATTCGACGGTCAGCCATCTGGGCATGCTGACCTTCCTGTTCGGCCTGGGCACGCCGGCCGCCGCCGTGGCGGGGGTCTTCCACATCCTCAACCATGCCTGCTTCAAGGCGGCGCTCTTCATTAACGCCGGCAGCGTGGATCACTAGGCCGGCACGCGCGACATCCGCAAGCTGGGCGGCCTCGTCACCCTGACGCCCATCGCCGCGACCCTGGCCGTCTTCGCCGCCGCCGGCATGGCCGGCGTGCCGCCGATGAACGGATTCATCTCCAAGGAGATGATGCTGATGGAGGCCACCCATACGACGGTCTTCGGCCTGCCGTGGCTGGTCCCCGCGCTGGCCGCGGTGGGGGCGCTGTTCTCGGCGGCCTACGCCTATCGCTACGTGATCGGGGTCTATTTCGGGAAGGCGCCCGAGAGCTATCCGCAAAAGCCGCACGACGCGCCCTTCGGCATGTGGGCGCCGTCCGCGCTTCTCGTGATGCTGGTCATCGCCATCAGCCTCTTCCCGCACGCGATCGCCGGGGACCTGGTCACCGCCGTGGCCGGGGCGGTCACCGGCGGGACGGCCAAGGAAAAGCACCTGGCCCTGTGGCACGGCTTCAACCTGCCGCTGGCGCTGAGCGCCCTGGCCCTCGCCGGCGGGGCGGCGGTGCTGGCCCTCTACGGCGGTCTGGACCGCCTGTGGCGGGCCTCGCCCCTGCCGCAGGCCAAGCGCGTCTTCGACGGAGGGGTCGACCTCGCCGTCCGCGGCGCGCGCCGCGCGAGCGACGGGCTGCACACCGGGTCCCTGCAGCGCTATCTCGGCGTGATCCTGGCGGCCGCGGCCGCGGTGGGCCTGGCCGGGTATCTGAGCGCCGAGCACGGCGCCGGGACGCGGACGCCCCTGCCGGCCAACGGGGTGGCGATCACCGCCTGGGCCTTGCTGGTGGCCGCGGCGGGGTCCGTGGTCGCGGCGCACCGCCATCGCTACGTGTCGCTCATCTTCATCAGCGTGATCGGCCTGATCATCTCGCTGGGCTTCATCTACCTGTCGGCCCCGGACCTCGCCCTGACCCAGATCTCGGTGGAGGTGGTGACCATCCTGCTCATGCTGCTGGCGCTGAACCTGATGCCCAAGCACACGCCGGTGGAGAGCGGCGCGCCGCGGCGGCTGCGGGACGGCGTCCTGGCGACGATCGCCGGGCTCGGCATGGGCCTGGCCACCTGGGTGCTGCTCCGTCGGGAAGGACCGCCCTCCATCTCCGGCTACCACTGGGAGAATTCCTATTCGGGGGGCGGCGGCCACAACGTGGTCAATGTGATCCTGGTCGACTTCCGGGGCTTCGACACCTTCGGCGAGATCATCGTGCTGGGCATCGCCGCCCTGACCATCTTCGCCCTGCTGGAGACCGCCGACCGCGGCTCGGCCGGGCAGCGGCTGGCGCTGTGGCAGCCCGACCAGCGGCGTTCGCCCGAACGGCATCCGATGATGCTGGTGGTGGCGACGCGGCTGCTGCTGCCGCTCGCCTCCACCGTGGGCCTCTACATCTTCCTGCGCGGGCACAATGCGCCCGGCGGCGGCTTCATCGCCGGCCTGGTGGTCTCGGTCGCGCTCCTGATGCAGTACATGGCCTCAGGCTATGCCTGGTCGAACCGCCGGCTGCCGGCCGATCACCACGCCCTGATCGGCTTCGGCGTCACCGCCGCGGCGGTCACGGGCCTGGCGGCCATGCTGCTCGGCGCGCCGTTCCTGACCAGCGCCTACGAATACGTGCCGATCCCGCTGGTGGGCGAGGTCGGCCTGTCCAGCGCGCTGGTCTTCGACATCGGCGTGGCCTTCACCGTGGTGGGGGCGGTGATGCTGGCCCTGCACCACCTGTCGAGCGTCGCCCAGCGTGCCGAGAAGCTGCCGCCCAGCGACTTCGCCATGGACGTCGATCCCAGCCGGCCGGCGGTCCCCATCGACCACGGCGGAGACCGGCCATGACGATCGAGTTCCTGGTGGCGAGCGCGGTGGGCGTGCTGTCGGCGGGCGGCGTCTATCTGGTGCTGCGCGGGCGGACCTTCCCGGTGGTGCTGGGGCTGGCCTTCATGTCCTACGCCATCAACGTCTTCCTGTTCGCCTCGGGGCGGCTGCTGATCGACCGGCCGCCGCTCTACGAGAAGGGGCTCGCCGAGTACACCGACCCGCTGCCCCAGGCCCTGGTGCTGACGGCCATCGTCATCTCCTTCGGCATGACCGCGCTGGTGGTCGTGCTGGCGCTCCGCACCTATCTGGAGACCGGCACCGACCAGGTGGACGGCAAGGCCGATCCCGCGGAGCCGGCGCCGTGAACCACTGGCTGATCGCGCCTATCCTGCTGCCGGCGGTGCTGGCGCCGCTGATGCTGCTCTTCCTGCGCCGGCGGCTGACGGCCTCGCGCGCCCTGTCCATCGGGTCCTGCGCCGCACTGGTCGGGATCGCCTGCGCGCTGCTCGTCCAGGCCGACACCGGCGCCATCCAGACCTACGAGCTGGGGAACTGGCCGGCGCCCTTCGGCATCGTGCTGGTCCTCGACCGCCTGTCGGCCATGATGGTGCTGATCGTGAGCCTGCTGGCCCTGGCGGTCATGTCCTATGCGGTGACGACCGGCATCGACCGCAAGGGCTGGCATTTCCATCCGCTCTTCCAGTTCCAGCTGCTGGGCCTGAACGGCGCCTTCCTGACCGGCGACGTCTTCAACCTGTTCGTCTTCTTCGAGGTGCTGCTGATCGCCTCCTACGGCCTGATGCTGCACGGGGGCGGGGCGGCGCGGCTGAAGGCCGGCGTGCAGTACGTGGTCGTCAACCTGGTGGGCTCGACCCTCTTCCTGGTGGCCGTCGGCCTGCTCTACGGGGCGACCGGCACGCTCAACATGGCCCATATGGGCCAGCGGGTGGCCGAGGCGCCGGCGGGGGACCATGGCCTGATCCTGGCCGGCGGCCTGCTGCTGATCGCCGTCTTCGGTCTGAAGGCCGCGCTCGTGCCGCTGCACTTCTGGCTGCCCAAGACCTACGCCTCGACCACCGCGCCGGTGGCGGCCCTGTTCGCGGTGATGACCAAGGTCGGCGCCTACTGCATCCTGCGCTTCACCACGCTCACCTTCGGCGAGGCGGCGGGCGAGCTGGCCTGGGCGCCGTCGCCCTGGCTGCTGCCGGCGGCCCTGGCGACCCTGGCGGTCGGCTATCTCGGCGTCCTGGCGGCGCGCCAGCTGCGCGACCTGGCGGCCTTCTCGGTGATCGGCTCCATGGGAACGCTGCTCTGCGCCATCGCCGTCTTTTCGCCCCAGGCCACGGCGGCGGCGCTCTACTACCTGCCGCATTCGACCGTCGCGACCGCCGCCCTGTTCCTGATCGTCGACATCATCGCCGCCCGGCGCGGCGACTATGGCGACACGCTGGCGCCCAGCCCGCCCTTCGCCCAGGCCGGCGTGCTGTCGGTGCTGTTCATGCTGGCGGCCGTCGCCGTGGTGGGACTGCCGCCGCTGTCGGGCTTCCCCGGCAAGCTGCTGGTGCTCGACGCCATGCGCGGGGTGGACGGCGGCTGGTGGGTGTGGGGCTTCGTGCTGGGCACGACGGTGCTGGGCCTGCTGGCCTTCGCCCGGGCCGGCAGCGCCGTCTTCTGGAAGAGCCGGGCGACCACGGGCGATCTGCACGCCGCCGTCCCCGCGGCGCCCGGGGCCGCCCCGGCGGTGGCCGCGGCCCTGCTGCTGCTGCTGGCCGGCCTGACGGTCGCCGGCGGTCCGGTCACCGCCTATCTGAACGCCACGGCGGCCCAGCTGTACGATCCGGCGGACTATGCCGCCGCCGTGCTGAAGGGGCGGTGAGGAGGCCGGCATGATCAAGCGACTGCTGCCCCATCCGGCGCTGAGCGTCACCCTGATCCTGGTCTGGATCCTGCTGAGCAACCAGCTGACGGCGGGCGGCGTGATCCTGGGCGTGATCGTCGGCGTGGTGATCCCGATCATCACCGGCCCGTTTTGGCCCGACCGGCCGCGCCTGCGCTTCGGGCCCTCGCACGGCTTCTACATCCTGCTGGTCCTCTGGGACATCGTCACCGCCAGCGTGCAGGTGGCGGTGGTGGTGCTGTTCCGCCGCAACAGGGACATCCGCTCGCACTGGCTGGTGGTGCCGCTGGAGCTCACCTCGCCCGAGGCGATCACCACGCTGGCGGGGACGATCAGCATGACGCCGGGCACGGTGTCGTGCGACGTATCCTCCTGCGGCCGGGTGCTGCTGGTCCATGCGCTGGACACCGGCGACCCGGAGGGCGAGGTGGCCCGGAGCAAGGCGCGGTACGAGGCCAGGCTGATGAGGATCTTCGCATGATCACGATCGCGGTGCTGTTCGCCCTGGGCTGCGTCGGCCTGGGCATGGTGCTGAACCTCTGGCGCCTGCTGCGCGGGCCGACCACGGCCGACCGCGTGCTGGCGCTCGACACCATGACCATCAACGCCATCGCGCTGATCGTGCTGATCCAGATCCAGATGGGCTCGCCGGTCTATTTCGAGGCCGCCCTGCTGCTGGCCATGGTCGGCTTCGTCGGCACGGTGGCCTATTGCAAGTTCGTCCTGCGCGGCGACGTGGTGGAGTAGGGCCATGGTGTCGAGCCTCCTCGAAATCCTCGTCTCGGCCCTCCTGGTGATCGGCGGCTTCTTCGCGCTGGTCGGCTCCTGGGGTCTGACGCGGATGCCCTCGCTGATGACGCGCCTGCACGGCCCGACGAAGGTGACGACCCTGGGGGTCGGCTCCTGCCTGATCGCCTCGGTGATCTTCTTTCCGGCCTTCAAGGGGACCTGGTCGGCGCACGAACTGCTGATCACCCTCTTCCTGTTCCTGACCGCGCCGATCTCGGCCAACATGATCGCCAAGGCCCACCTGCACCGGCAAGGGCGGGGGATCGATCCCAACCCGATGGACGACATCGCCACCGGCCTGCCCGAAACGGGCGTCGGCAGCGGCTGGGCGACCTTCGAGGGCGAGGACAGCGAGAAGCTCGACCTGGACCGCTGAGCGCTTGCCTGGGCGGCGGAATCCGTCAGGGATGGCGCCCGTCATGGCGAACGAACCCTTCTTCCGGCGGCAGGATGGCCGCTTTCAGCCCACCCCGGCCTGCCGGGGCCCCTGGAACCCCCAGTCGCTGCACGGCCGCGTCATCGTCGGCCTGCTGGGGCACGTGATCGAGCAGGAGCACGGCACGCCGGACCTGATGCCCGCCCGGCTGACGGTGGACATGTTCCGCCTGCCGGATTTCTCCGACATCGAGGTCACGACGCGGGTGGTGCGATCGGGGGGGCGGCTGAAGCTGGTGGAGGCCGACTTCATCAGCGGCGGCACGCCCATGGCCCGGGCGAGCTGCCAGTTCCTGCGCCGCACCGCCAACCCGGAGGGCGGCGTCTGGAGCCCGCCGAACTGGGACGTGCCGGCGCCGGCCGACATTCCGCCCCCGGAGGACTCCCGCGAGGGCATGGGCGGCATGTGGGCCATGCGGCGAATCACCGGCGGCTTCGGCACGCCGGGTCAGCGCCGGACCTGGATGAGCGAGGTGCGTGAACTGGTGGAGGGCGAGGCCCTGACCCCGTTCACCCGCGTGGCCGTGGCCGCCGACTTCGCCAGCCCCTTCGCCAACGCCGGCGACAAGGGTCTGGGCTATATCAACAGCGACGTGACAGTCTATCTGCACCGCCTGCCGAAGACCGAATGGATCGGCTTCGAGACGATCAACCACCACGCCACGGGCGGCGTCGCGATCGGCGAGTGCTTCCTCTACGACGAGGACGGGCCGATCGGCTCGGCGGCCTGCGCGGCCCTGGCCCAGGGACGCCGGCCCTAAGACCTCAGGGCAGTCCGGCCGCCCGGCGGCATTCGCTGGCGAAGCTCGCCGCCATGTCCTGCGGCGGCGGACGGAACGGCCCGAGCTGCTGCGCCCCGTAGACGGCCCCGATCGTCGCCGCCCGCGGCAGGCGTTCCAGGAAATCGCCGGAGACGGCGGTCGTCGCGCGCACGCCCGCGCCCGGTGCGGTGGGTTCGGCGACGAAGACGAAGAGCTGTTCGTCGAGGCCGACGGTCAGCCGCTCTTCGCTGCCCACGGGGTGGAACGCGTTGACGACCAGGACCAGGCGCGGCGGATGGCGCGTGCAGCCGAGATGCAGGCGCTGGCCGCCGTCCGCGTCGGTCATGAACAGGGCGACGCCTTCGCCGCTGGAGACGCTTTCCCAGGACAGGCCCGGCTGGGTCGGCGGCGGCGGCGGCGGCGGGGGGGGGGGGGGGGGCGCGGGGGGGGGGGGGGGCCGGGGGGGGGGGGGGGGAGGGGGGGGGGGGGGGGGAGGCGGGAGG
>CAYQPL010000028.1:0-4315 GCA_964419395.1 uncultured Phenylobacterium sp.
TGGGCGCGCGGGCGGCGGCCTCGGCGGCCAGGGCCTCGGTCAGGGCGCGGAAGCTCGCCCCATGGTCCTCGATGGTCACGCCGGAGGCGAAGCTGCGGGCGGGAATGCGCAGGCGGGCGCGGGGAAAGTCGAGCCGGGCGAGCCCTTCGGCGACGCTCATCCGGCGCAGCCGCGACATCTGGAACCGCCGCTCGCGCGCGCCGCGCCGCTCGACCAGCTCCCCGCCCTCCAGGCTCCACTGCGTCTCCGGCAGCAGCGGCGAGATCCGCGCCCGGTGGACGCTGGCCACCGGTCAGGTCCGGACGAGGACGACCTCCACCCCGGCGCGCTGGGCGTGGGGGGCGAGCGCCTGGGGCTTGTCGACGCGGACGCGGGCGCGGCTGACCTTGGGGTCCTCCAGGCAGGCCAGGGCCAGCCGTTCGGCGAAGGTCTCGACGAGGCCGATATGGCCGGACGCGGCCAGGTGGCGGGCGGCCTCGGCGACCAGTTCGTAGTTCACCGTGTCGGCCAAGTGTTCGGCGCCGGCGGTGGCGGCGTCCAGCTCCACGTCGATGACCAGCGGCTGGGCGCGGCCGCGCTCATGCGCATAGACGCCGATATGGGCGTCCACCTTCAGGCCGGTGACGAAGACCTTGGTGGCCACGACGCGGGCGCCCGGGGTCGGGGCCGGCAGGTCGGATTCGGTGACGGGCGACAGGGCCAAGGGCGGCCTCCAGGCGGGCGGTCAGGTCAGGTGCTGGCCGGAATCGACGGCGATCATCTGGCCGGTCACCGACGGGGCGTCAATGAGATAGCGCAGGGCCTGGCCGATCTCGGCCGGATCGACGGCCTGCCGCAGCAGGGTGGCGGCGGCCTCGTCGTCGAAGTCGTTCCCCTCCTGGTGGATGGAGGGCAGGACCGGCCCGGGTCCGATGCCGTTCACGCGGATGCGCGGCGCCAGGGCCTGGGCCATCATCCTGGTGGCTTCCCAGAGGGCGGCCTTCGACAGGGAGTAGGAGAAGAAGTCCGGGCGCGTGCGCCAGACGCGCTGGTCGAGGATGTTGACGATCAGTCCCCGCCGCTCGGCGCTCACCCGCCGGGCGAAGGCCTGGGCCAAGACCAGGGGCCCGCGGAGATTGGTCTCCATGTGCAGGTCCCAGGAATGGCGGTTCATGGAGGCGAAGGCGTCCTCCTCGAAGACCGAGGCGGAATTGACCAGCAGGGAGACCGGGCCAAGTTCGCCCTCGACGCTGCCGACCAGCGGCGCGGTCTCGGCCTCCTTGCGCAGGTCGGCGGTGAAGAGGGCGGCCCGGCGGCCGCGGGCGCGGATCTCCGCCGCCGCGGACTCCGCATCGTCGTCGATGGTGCGGCAGTGGATGGCGACGTCGTAGCCGGCCTCGGCGCAGGTCAGCGCCAGCACCCGGCCGATGCGCCGGCTCGCCCCGGTCACCAGGGCCGCGCCCCGGTGGGGCTCAGCCAAGGCCCGCGTCCCCGGAGCGCGCCATCCCGATCAGTCGAGCCGGCCGAATTCGTAGACGTTCAGCGCGCCGATGACGACGACGAAGGCCAGGATGGTGAGGATGGCGACCATGGGGCTCTCCCGCAAAGGAACTGTCACGGGCTTTAAAGGGGTCCTCGGCTGCGGGCAAGGGCGCAGGGCGGGCCCAGAATCCCCGCCAAGGGCGGTTGCGGCCGAGGCTCCGGCGCCCCAACTTGCCCTCCGCGGGACCGGCGTCCGGCGCGCCGCCGGCCTGGGCTTCCCTGATTGTCGTTTCCAAGGTGAACGTCGATCACTAAAATGCCTGTTTGAACCGTGCGGGCCGGTCGGGCCCGACGCCACAAGAAACGTTAGGGTCCAGGAGGACGGCATGCGCGAGTACCTGAAGTTCTATATCGACGGCCAGTGGGTCGAGCCCGTCGAGCTGAAGACCCTGGACGTCATCAACCCGGCCACCGAAGGCGTGGCGGGCAAGATCGCGCTCGGTGGCGCGGCCGACGTGGACAAGGCGGTGAAGGCCGCCCGCAAGGCGTTCGCCTCCTGGTCGCAGACCAGTCGCGAGGAGCGCCTGGACGTCATGCAGCGCGTGCTGGCCGAGTACCAGAAGCGCTTCGGCGACCTGGCCACCGCCGTCACCGAGGAAATGGGCGCCCCGGCCTCCCTGGCCCAGCGCGCCCAGGTGCCGGCCGGCATGGGCCACCTGGCGACGGCCATCAACATCCTCAAGGACTTCAAGTTCGAGGAAGACCGCGGCGCCACCATGATCCGCAAGGAGCCGATCGGGGTGTGCAGCTTCATCACGCCCTGGAACTGGCCGCTGAACCAGATCATGTGCAAGGTCGCTCCGGCGCTCGCCACCGGCTGCACCATGGTGCTGAAGCCCTCGGAAGTGGCCCCCTTCAGCGGCCAGATCTTCGCCGAGATCATGCATGAGGCCGGCGTGCCGGCCGGCGTGTTCAACATGGTCCATGGCGACGGCCTGGGCGTCGGCGTGCCGCTCTCCAGCCACCCGGAAGTGGACATGGTGTCCTTCACCGGTTCGACGCGGGCCGGCATCGAGGTGGCCAAGAACGCCGCCCCCACCGTCAAGCGCGTGCACCAGGAGCTGGGCGGCAAGAGCCCGAATATCGTCCTGGACGACGACGTCTTCACCAAGAGCGTCGCCGCCGGCGTCCGCCACGTGATGAACAACTCCGGCCAGTCCTGCAATGCGCCGACCCGCATGCTGGTCCCGTCCAAGCGCATGGACGAGGCGATCGCCGTGGCCAAGGAGACCGCCGACCAGATCACGGTCGGCGATCCCACCGGCAACGCCATGCTGGGCCCGGTGGTCTCCCAGACCCAGTTCGAGAAGATCCAGGGCCTGATCCAGAAGGGGATCGACGAGGGCGCCACCCTGGTCTCCGGCGGCCCCGGCCGCCCCGAGGGCCTGGACAAGGGCTATTTCGTCAAGCCGACCGTCTTCGCCAATGTTACGCCGGACATGACCATCTCGCGCGAGGAGATCTTCGGGCCGGTGCTGTCGATCCTGGGCTACGAGGACCTGGACCAGGCGATCGAGGTCGGCAACGACACCGAGTACGGCCTGGCGGCCTATGTGAACGGCGCCGATCTCGCCAAGGCCCGCGAGGTCGCCTCGCGGCTGCGCGCCGGCCAGGTGTCGATCAACGGCGCCTCGGACATGACCGCCCCCTTCGGCGGCTACAAGATGAGCGGCAACGGGCGCGAGTGGGGCGACTTCGCCTTCCACGAGTTCCTGGAGGTCAAGGCGATCATGGGCGGGGCGCCCAAGGCCGCCTAATAGGCCAGGACCGCTCGATCACGTTCGCGGCCCCCGTATCTTCCGGGGGCCGCTTTCGCGACCGGCCCGGACGAGAGGCCGGCGCAGACTCCATTCTTCGAGGACGACGCCCATGATGGACCCCCAGATCAAGGCGATGCTGGACGAACAGGCCAAGGCCGCCGAAGGCCAGCCCGCCGCCCCGCCGCTGGACGCCCTGCCGCCGGACATGGTCCGCGTCGGCTATCGCATGCAGCGCAAGGCCACCGACCAGAAGGCGCCGCAGGACGTCACGGCCCTGGACCTTTGGGTCAAGGGCGGCGAGGGCGACATCCCGGCGCGGCTCTACACCCCGGCCGGCGCGCCGCCGAAGACGCCGGGCCTCGTCTACTTCCACGGCGGCGGCTTCGTGATCGGCGACCTGGAGAGCCATGACGGCCACTGCCGGCGCCTGGCGGCGCTGGCCGGCGTCCGCGTCCTGGCGGTCGACTATCGCCTGGCGCCGGAGAACCCCTTCCCGGCCGGCCACGACGACGCGCTGGCGGCGACGAAGTGGGCCTTCGACCACGCCGACGAACTGGGCTTCGATACGGCCAGGATCGCCGTCGGCGGCGACTCCGCCGGCGGCAACCTGGCGGCCTCGGTGGCCATCGACCTGCGCGACGATCCGGCCCGCAAGCTCGCCTTCCAGCTCCTGCTCTATCCCGGCATCTGGCCCGAACAGGACACCGCCTCGCGCCAGGCGCTGGACGGCCCCATCCTGACCAAGGCGGCCATCGCCTGGTTCGACAAGTGCCTGGCGGCCAAGGGTCACGCCCACGCCCACCGCGCCTTCCTGGGCGCCGCCGACTGCGCCCGCACGCCTCCGGCCCTGGTCGTCACCGCAGGCTTCGATCCCTTGAAGGACGAGGGCCGCGACTATGCCGAACGGCTGCGGCAGGCCGGCGTGAAGGCCGAGCACGTGGAGTACGGATCGCTCGTCCACGACTTCTACATCATGCCCGACCTGACGCCGGCCATCGCCGAGGCGGTGAAGGAGGCGGCGCAGGAGCTGAAGG
>CAYQPL010000028.1:4325-21203 GCA_964419395.1 uncultured Phenylobacterium sp.
GGAGAGCAGGTCGAGGGCCTGGCCACAGGCCGCGATGTGGGCTGGGAACCCTTGGTGGACTACCGCCGCAACGGCGTGAGCGAGCCCACCATCCACGGAGCCGTCGCCTGGGCATCCGGGGGGAAGGTGGAGCATGCGGAATATCCCAGTCTGATCCATGACTTCTACATCATGGCCGATGTCTCCCCGGCGGTGGGGGAGGCGGTCAGGGCGACGGCGGCTTCGCTGAAGGCGGCGCTGGCCTGAGGCCTCAGACCGTCCGGGCCTCGGCGGCGATGATGTCGCCGAAGGTCTGGGCGATCTCGGCCCAGGCGGCGGTCATGGCGGGCGTCCAGTCGCGCCCGCCGATGTCCTCGAAAGCCTCCGCCATGGCGCGGTAGAAGGCCGGAAAGGTGTCGCCCGGCACACCCATATTGTCGTGGTTGTGCACCTCGGTGCGCAGCAGGTTCACCGCGAAGGCGCGGGGGCCGAGATAGTCCAGCAGCACCTCGATCGCCTGGGCCAGCATCTGGCCGCGCACGTCGCCGGTCACGTCGCGCACGAACAGGGCCTCCATCTCCGGATGGCGGGCGAAGAGGCGGGCATAGACCTGCGGCGCCGGATCGGGGCTGCGGGCGGCCACCAGGTCGAGGCTGTCGAGGAGGGCCTGCTTGTCCATCCGCCGACCCTAGCCGACCCCGACGGCCGTGCGAATAGCGCCGGTCAGCTGCGCCAGCTCCGCGTCCGACGTCACGAACGGCGGCGTCAGATAGACCACCTTGCCCATGGGCCGGATCCAGCAGCCGAGCTCGGCGAAGCGTTGGGACAGCCCGCCGGCGTCGACGGCGGTCTCGAACTCGACGACGCCGATGGCGCCAAGCGTGCGCACATCGACCACGCCGGCCGCAGCGCGGCAGGGCTCAAGACCTTCGGCCAGACTGGCGTTGATCCGGCCGACATCGGCCTTCCATTCGCCGGTCTCGAAGAGATCGAGGGAGGCGTTGGCCGCCGCACAGGCCAGCGGATTGGCCATGTAGGTGGGCCCGTGCATCAGGGCCGCGCCGCCGTCGTCGGACCAGAAGGCGTCGAACACGCGGCGACGGGCGACCGCCGCCGACAGGGGCAGTGTTCCGCCGGTCAGGGCCTTGGAGAGGGTGACGATGTCGGGGACCACCCCTGCGCCCTCACAGACGAAGAGGTCGCCGGTGCGGCCGAAGCCGGTGAAGATCTCGTCGAAGATCAGCAGGACCCCGTGCCGGTCGGCGAGCCGGCGCAGGGTCCGCAGGACGCCGTCGTCATGGACCAGCATGCCGCCGGCGCCCTGGATGCGCGGTTCGACGATCAGGGCGGCGATCTCGTGGCCCTGTTCGGCGAGCAGGGCGTCGAGCGCCGCCTCGCTTTGGGGGTCGCGGGGCAGGGGCACCACATGCTGGGCCGGCATGATCCCGGAGAAGAGGCTGTGCATGCCCTCCTCCGGATCGCAGATGGTCATGGTGGCCAGGGTGTCGCCGTGATAGCCGCCGAGGAAGCTGACGAACTTCGAGCGGCCGGTCCGCCCCTGATTGATGTGGAACTGGATCGCCATCTTCATGGCGATCTCCACCGACACCGAGCCGCTCTCGGCGAAGAAGGCGTGGTCGAGATCGCCGGGCAGCAGGGCGGCAAGCCTGGCCGCCAGCCGATAGGCCGGTTCGTGCGCCAGGCCGCCGAACATGACGTGGGGCGCCCTGGCAAGCTGGTCGGCGATGGCGCGTGCGATGTGCGGATGGTTGTAGCCGTGGCAGGCGGTCCACCAGCTGGCGATGCCGTCCACCAGCTCGCGGCCGTCCTCCAGGATGATGCGCGCGCCCTGGGTGCGGGCGACCCGCAGGGGCGCCGGCGCGGTCTTCATCTGGCAATAGGGCCGCCAGACATGTGGCGCGCCTTGCTCGAACCAGTCGCTCATGGGCCGGCCTCCTTCTGCAGGATGGCGGCTTTAACGCGCGCGCGGCCTCGTGCATATCGCAGCCGTGACCGACAGCCTCTCCGCCTTCGCCGCCGCCAAACTCGCCGAGCTGGACGCCGCCCATCTGCGGCGGACGCTCATGCCCACGCGGCGCCTGGACGGGATCTGGGTGGAGCGGGCGGGACGGCGCCTGCTGTCCTTCTCCTGCAACGACTATCTGAACCTGTCGCACCATCCGCAGGTGACGGCGGCGGCGGCGGCGGCGGCGCGCGCGCGCGGCGCCGGCGCCGGCGCCTCGCGCCTGGTGACGGGCGACCATCCGCTGCTGTCGGAGCGCGAAGCCGCCCGGGCGGCGTTCAAGGGCGCCGAAGCGGCCTGCGTCTTCGGCTCGGGCTATCTGGCCAATGCCGGGGTCATTCCGACGGTGGTCGGCGCCGGCGATGTCGTCTTCGTCGACGAGCTGGCCCATGCCTGCATCTGGGCCGGGGCCCAGCTTTCGGGGGCGCAGATCGTGCGGTTCGCGCACAACGACGCAGCCGATCTCGCCGCCCGCCTGGCCGAGACGCGGCCCTGCGCCCGCCACGCCCTGATCGCCACCGACGGCGTCTTCTCCATGGACGGGGACATCGCGCCTCTCGACGGCATCAGCGACCTCGCACGCGCGCACGACGCCTGGCTGCTGGTGGACGACGCCCACGGCCTGGGCGTCGTGGGACAGGGGCGGGGGACCGCCGCCCTCTTCCCCGGCGCCAAGGTCGACCTGGCCATGGGGACGCTGTCCAAGGCGCTGGGCGGCTACGGCGCCTATGTCTGCGCGAGCGCGCCGGTCGTCGACCTGCTGCGAACGCGGGCGCGGACCTTCGTCTATTCCACCGGCCTGCCGCCGGCGAGCGCAGCCGCCGCCCTGGCGGCGCTGGCGGTCGTCCGCACGGACGAGGCCCTGACCGCCGCCCCGCTCGCCAAGGCGCGCCGCTTCACCCGAGCGCTGGGGCTGCCCGACGCTCAGAGCCCCATCGTGCCGATCCTCCTGGGCGCTGCCGACCGGACGCTGGCCGCCATGCAGGCCCTGGAGGCGCAGGGCTTCCTGGCCGTCGCCATCCGTCCGCCGACCGTGCCGGCGGGAACGGCGCGGCTGCGGCTCGCCTTCACCGCCGGTCATCCGGACGCCGAGATCGACCGGCTGGCGCAGGCCGTCGCCGCCCTGCTGGAGACCGCCTGATGCGCGCCCTCTTCGTCGCCGGCGCCCACACAGACATCGGCAAGACCTATGTCGGCTGCGCCCTGCTCGCGGCGGCGCACGAGCGGGGCCTGAAGGTCGAGGCCTTCAAGCCGGCGGTCAGCGGGATCGATCCGGGTGACTGGAGCGACAGCGATCCCGGCCGCCTGCTCGCGGCCATGGGGCGGCCGCTGACCGATGAGACGCTGCAGGCGAGCGCGCCCCTGCGGTTTTCCGCGGCGCTCTCCCCACCCATGGCCGCACGGCGCGAAGGCGGCGCCCTCGCCGACCGCTGGCGTCAGGCCCTGGCGCGCGCGCAGGCCGACCTGATGCTGGTGGAGGGCGCGGGCGGGGTGATGTCGCCGCTGGCCGAGGACGGGCTGAACCTCGACCTGATGGCGGCGCTCGGCCTGCCGGTCCTGCTGGTCGGGGGCTCCTATCTGGGCGCGATGAGCCATAATCTGACGGCTCTGGAGGTGGTCCGCGCCCGCGGCCTGGCGGTGGAGGCGCTGGTGGTCAGCCAGGACGCCGATCCTGAGGCGCCGGACTTCGTCGAAACCCTCGCCGACCTGCGGCGCTTCTCTTCGGGAACGCCGGTGGTGGGCGCGGCGCGCGACGCGCAAGACTGGACCGCCGAACTCCTCTGAGCGCGAGGGCGACCATGCCGATCAGCGACGACTACCGCCCCGACCCGCAGTTCGACTCCCTAGGCGAGGCCTTCTCCGACCCGGTGAAGCCGGCCGACTTCCCGCAGACCCTGCTGCGCTATCGCAACGACCGGGCCGCCGCGACGGTCGGGCTGGAAGCCTTGAGCGACGAGGAATGGATCGCCCACTTCGGCCGCTTCCAGCCGCTGCCGGACAATCTCGGCCAGCCGCGGGCCATGCGCTATCACGGCCACCAGTTCCGCGCCTACAATCCCGACATCGGCGACGGCCGCGGCTTCCTCTTCGCCCAGATGCGGGAAAAGGGGACCGGCCGCCTCCTCGACCTGGGGACCAAGGGCTCGGGCCAGACGCCCTGGTCCCGCTTCGGCGACGGGCGGCTGACGCTGAAGGGCGGCGTGCGGGAAGTGCTGGCCACCGCCATGCTGGAGGCGCTGGGCGTGCCGACCTCCCGCTCCTTCTCGCTGATCGAGACGGGCGAGGCGCTGGAGCGCGGCGACGAGCCCAGCCCGACGCGATCCTCGGTCCTGGTGCGCCTGTCGCACAGCCACGTCCGCTTCGGGACCTTCCAGCGCCACGCCTTCGAGGAGCGGCCGGACCGGATCGAAGCCCTGATCGATCACGTCGTCGCCCTCTACTATCCTGAGCTTGACGGCGCGAAGGACCGGCCGGCGGCCCTGCTGGAGGCGGTGACGGGCCGGATGGCGCGGCTGACGGCGGCCTGGATGGCGGCCGGCTTCGTCCACGGCGTGCTCAACACCGACAATATGAACATCACCGGCGAGAGCTTCGACTACGGGCCCTACCGCTTCCTGCCGCACAACGATCCCAACTTCGTCGCCGCCTATTTCGACCAGTCGGGCCTCTACAGCTTCGGGCGCCAGGCCGAGGCCGTGTTCTGGAACCTGCGCCAGCTGGGCGGCTGCCTGAATCTGGTGGGCGACGAGGAGAGCCTGGTCGCCGCCCTGAACCTGTTCGCCCCGGCCTACCGGCAGGAGCTGGCCCGCGCCGTGCGGCGGCGGCTGGGGGTGAAGAGCCGCGGCGCCGACGCCGACGCCGCGCTCGCCCAGGCCGCCTTCCAGGCCCTGGCGGCCGGCGGCGAGCGCCTGCGCTGGGAGCCCTTCTTCTTCGACTGGTTCGGCGGCGACGAGGCGCGCGCCCTCGGCGGGGTGCGGGGTGACCTCTATGCGGGGGAAGGCTTCGAGGCGTTCCGGCAGGCGCTGAAGGCCTATCAGCCGCAGCGGCCCCAGGCGCTGGCGGACCCCTATTTCGCGGCGGCAGAGCCGCAGGAGCTGATCCACCAGGAGAACGAGATGATCTGGGCCAGCATCGATCTCGACGACAAATGGGGGCCCTTCGAAGCCAAGCTGGCGGCCATCGCCCAGGCGCGCCAGGCCTACGGGCTCTCGGACTAGGCGGGCTTCGGCGCGTTGGCCGCCGGCGCCCGCGGCGGCCGGGCGCTCCATTGGGCCAGCGCGACGCCCGCCAGGGTGACCGCGCCGCCCAGGGCCTGCAGCGGCCCCAGCGCCTCGGCGAAGAGAAGCCAGCCGGCGATGGCGGCGACCACGGGCTGGATCAGCACGACCACCGAGGCGGTGGCCGGCGGCAGGCGGCCGAGCGCCCAGGCGATGGCCCCCTGGCCCGCCACATGCAGCACGCCGAGGCCGGCGCAGGCCGCCCAGCCCCCGAGACTGCCGGGGATCACGGTCTCGCCCAGCAGCTTGGCGGCGACCAGCAGCAGGGGCGCGCCGGTCAGGCTCGACCAGAACATGATGCGGCTGGCGGCCTCGGTCTTGCGGGCGGCGCTGACCGCCAGGAAGTAGAAGGCGTCCCTGAGGGCGGGGAGGGCGGCCGTGGCGTTGCCGAGCGTCGGGTTCGGGCCCGGCGCGCCGCCCCTGGCCGCGGCCATGGTGAAGGCGCCGGCCATGGCCACGGCGACGGCGGCGACGAACAGGCGCCGCGGCGTCTGCCGCAGGAAGATCCAGGCGAAGGCGGTGACCACGACCGGCGTCAGGTTGGTCAGGACCGTCGCATTCGCCACCGAGGTCATGGCGATGCCGTAGTGCCAGAAGCCGAGGTCCAGCGCGAACATCACCCCCGCCACCATGGCCAGGCGCGAGGGGCCGGGCGAAAGCTTCGCCCCGCTGCGTTGCGTCATGAGCGCCAGAAGGGGCAGGGCGAAGGTGAGCCGCCAGAAGCCGGCCGCCGCCGAGCCGGTGTCGGACAGGCGGACCAGGATCGGGACGAGACCGATCACGGCGGCGCCGAAGACCAGCACGGCCAGCGCGCGGCCGTCCGGCGCCGTCGCGGGCGAGGGCTGCGCCGGCGCCGTCGTCTCGCTCAAAGGCCCATCTCCGCTTTCAGGTCGGCGGGCGTGACGCCGGCCGCGCGCAGGGCCTGCAGGGTCTCGGCCCGGTCGCGCTTGGCGTAGCGCTTCCCGTCCGGCCCGACCAGCAGGCGATGGTGACGATAGACAGGTGTCGGCAGATCGAGCAGCGCCTGAAGCAGCCGCTGCACGTGAGCGGCCTCGAACAGGTCCTGGCCGCGGATCACGTGGGTCACGCCCTGCAGGGCGTCGTCGACGACGACGGCCAGGTGATAGGCTACGCCCACATCCTTGCGCGCCAGGACGACGTCGCCGCCCAGCGCCGGCCGGGCGGCGATCTCGCCGCGCTCCCCCAACGGCCCGTGGCCTTCCTCGACGAAGACCAGCCGGTCGAAGCCGCCGAGCCGGGCCGCGGCCGCCGCCAGCGACAGCCGCCAGGCGAAGGGCTCGCCGCGCGCCAGCCGCTCGGCCGCCTCGCCGGCCGGCAGGGGTTCGCCGCGGAACTGCTCCATGGCGCCGTGCGGCGCGCTGGCCATGGCCTGGGCGATCTCCTTGCGCGTGCGGAAGCAGCGGTAGACGAGGCCTTGCGCCCGCAGCCGCTCCAGCGCCGCTTCATAGTCCGCCATGTGCTCGGACTGGCGGCGGACCGGCGTGGGCCAGGACAGGCCGAGCCAGGCGAGATCCTCGAAGATCGCCGCCTCGAAAGCCGGTCGGGCGCGGGTGGCGTCGATATCCTCGATGCGCAGCAGGAAGGTTCCGCCGGCGGCGCGGGCGGCGGCGAAGGCGGTGAGGGCCGAGAAGGCGTGGCCGCGATGCAGGAGGCCCGTCGGCGACGGGGCGAAACGGGTGACGAAGGGCGCGCTCACCCCGCCGGGTCTAGCGGCGCAGGCCGCTGGCGAACACCCCCAGATGCTCCAGCACGCCGCGCAGGAAGGCCTCTTCGCCGCCGAGCGCTTCCTTCAGAGGCTCGAACTGCTTGAAGCTCGCCATCTCGGCCAGGCCGTGGCCGGCGCACCAGCAGGCGATGGTGGCCAGTTCCAGCCCCACCTCGTCGGCCGGATCGGCGCCCGCGGCGATCAAGGTCTCCTTGACGCGCCGATAGGCGCTTTCCTCGTTCTCGTGGACGTGGGCGGGCATGTCGGCCTTGTCCCGCGAGCAGTCGTACATCACGCGATAGAGCGCCGGATGCGCCTGGGCGAATCGGACGTAGGCCACGCCCAGCTCGCGCACCAGATGCGGCGGATCGGTGTCGCGCCCCCGCACGCGCTCGAAGGCCGCGTCCAGCTTTTCCCAGCCTTCGTGCGCCACGGCGTCGAGCAGTTCGCTCTTGTCCTTGAAGTGGTGATAGGGCGCCGCGGGGCTGACGCCGGCCTCCCGCGCCACGGCGCGCAGGGACAGCGCGCCGGGCCCCTCGGTCTCCAGCAGCCGGCAGGCGGCCTCGACCAGGGCGCGGCGCAGATCGCCGTGGTGATACGGGCGCGTTTCGGCGGCTGCAGATTCTCTCATCGCGACCCACTCTAAAACTGCATCTGATCGGCGTAAAGATGCATCTTGACGCCGTTCAGATGCGCGCTATCTTAGCATTGTTCAAATGAGAAACGTCCCCGCTCCCCCGGGGTTCAAACTGAAAGGTGTGTGTCATGTCTCTCGCTTCCATCTCGGCCGCCGAACGCGTCTTCGACCGCCTGACCCCCGCCCTCTTCGTGCTGGCGAGCCTGGTCATGGTCGGCGCGCTTCTGAGCGCCTTCGCGTAACGCCTGCGACTCTCTCCAGTCGCTTTAGGGGGCTCCTGACGGGGCCCCCATTTCTTTGCGGCGGTCAGGGCGGCACGACGCAATGGAGCCGTCACAGAATAGCGCCAATGATCGGCGAGGTCGGGGGTCCAAGCCCGACGCCCACACGAGATAGGGGAGTTTCGTCTTCAGTCTCTGTGCTTACCCGATCGGCGGCGCCGTCCCGCCCCGCCCGGAGTCCCGGCGATGCAGGTGATCCAGCATCCGCCCTCAGGATGGCCGGCCCTCGTCCTGAACGCCGACTTCCGGCCGCTCAGCTATTACCCCCTGTCGCTCTGGCCGTGGCAGGAGGTGATCAAGGCGGTCTTCCTCGACCGCGTGGACGTGGTCTCGACCTACGACCACGAGATCCGCTCCCCCTCCTTCTCCATGCGCCTGCCGAGCGTGGTCTCGCTGAAGCACTATGTGGCGCAGGACCGGCCGCCGGCCTTCACCCGCTTCAACCTCTTCCTGCGCGACGGCTTCACCTGCCAGTACTGCCGCTCCACCGAAGAGCTGACCTTCGACCATGTGGTGCCCAGGTCCCGCGGCGGCCGGACGAGCTGGGAGAACATCGTCACCGCCTGCGCCCGCTGTAATCTCGCCAAGGGCGGACGCACGCCGCAGGAGGCGGGCATCCGGCCGCTGATGGCGCCGCGCCGGCCCCAAGCCTTCGAGCTGCAGGAACGCGGCCGCCGGTTCCCGCCCAACTACCTGCACCAGAGCTGGATCGACTATCTCTACTGGGACATCGAGCTGGAGGCGTGAGACCCTCCCGCGATGACGTCGGACGCCCTAGGCGCGGCCGGCCAGCGTCCTGCGGACGGCGGCGACCAGGGTCGCACGGTCGAATGGCTTGACGAGGCCGCCCTCGGCGCCCAGGGCGCGGGCCATTTCCAGAACCGTGTCGGGATTGATGCTGCGCCAGCCCCCCGACATGGCGATGACGGGCACATCGGGCCAGCGCGTCTTGATCTCGCGGATCAGCTCGACCCCGTCGCGCTCCGGCATGAAGATATCGACGATGGCGAGATCGGCCTGCAATCTATTGAGGAACTCAGCCACGAAGTCCGGCTGATCCGCCAGTACAGTTTCAAAACCTTCGGCCGTCAGTATTTGCGCGATGGCCTGTAACAATGTGACGTCATCGTCGACCAACAGAACAAGGGGTCGATGACCCATGGTATTTGAACTCCCAAGAATAGGGCAGTTCTATGAGAGTCCTTTCCGGGTTGCATTGCGGCTCGCCTGACAAGCGAGGGGTGCACGCCTGCCGGTCAGGGGGCCGGAAGACCGGCCGGGACGGCGCGCGCGCGACCGTTGGTGAGCCACCAGAAGCCGGCGGCGAAGAGGGCGATGACGGCCGAGGCGTAGGTCACCGAAGGGGCTCCGGCCTGGGTGATCAACAGGCCGCCGAGCGCGCCGCCGAAGGCCTGTCCAAAGGCCGCGGAGGAGCCGTTGAAGGCCAGCGCCAGGGGCGCGGCGGCCGGCGCCCGCTGGATCAGCCGCGACTGGATCACCGGCATGACCGAGAACAGCGAGGCCGAGCCGATCAGGACCGCCAGGCCGACGACCAGATCGGTCGCCAGGCCGGGCGGCGCGCCGCCGGACAGTTCCAGCCCGTGCAGGCCGGCGCCGACCGCCAGGCCGACGAAGGCCAGGGCCACGCTGAGGCCGCCGGCCTGCCGGTCGGCGGCGCGGCCGCCGAGGGTCAGGCCGAGGAAGCTGCCGACCCCGACCAGCATCTGGAAGGCCGCCACCCCGGCCCCGGTGACGCCGGCCTGCAGGCGCAGAATCGGGGCGATATAGGTGGTGATGGTCATGTTGGCCCCGAAGGCGAGGAAGGTGGCGGCGAACAGCGGCAGGACGAGGCCGGCCCGCAGACCTTCGCCGGCCTGGGGTCCCGGCGGCCGCACCTTGGGCAGGAAGGACAGGATGGCGACGAAGGCCAGGGCGGCCAGCGCCGCCGAGAGCAGGAAGGCGGTGCGCCAGCCGAAGGCCGAGCCGACCACGCTCCCCAGCGGAATGCCCATCAGGAAGGCCACGGTCATGCCGCCGGTGACGATGGCCAGGGCCGAACCGCGCCGCTCGGCCGGCGCCAGGGCGCTGGCCGCCGCCGAGGCGGCGGGGCCCGCCAGGGCGGCCGTCGCGCCCAGTATGGCCCGCAGGACCAGGAGGGCGGTGAAGGAGGCGGTCAGGAAGCAGGCGAGGTTCAGCGCCACCGCCACGGCCAGGGCGATCAGCAACAGGCCGCGCCGCTCGAAGCGGCCGGCCAGGAAGGCCAGGGGCGGTCCCGCCAGGGCGGAGGTCAGGACGTAGGTGGTCTGCAACTGGCCGACCGCCCCGACCGGCACGCCCAGGTCGGCCGCCATGGGCTCCAGCAGCCCGGCGAAGATCAAGGCGCCCGAGCCGAAGGCGAAGGTGGACAGGGCCAGCACATAGACGCGCAGGTTCACGCGCCGGCCTCCGCCGGCCGATACTGCTGGCTCATGACGTCATCCCCCCTGTGTCGGTTCGAAAACTGGACCCTGGGGCGGCGCGGGTCAATCTCAGGAAATCTGCGGCGCCCCGCAGATGTCCGCCCGGCTCAGACCTTCTCGCTGAGCTTGATGGCCGCGCGGCAGCCGGCGCGGATCACCGCCGAGAGGACGGCGTAGCCGGGCGCCTGACGCGCGCCCTCGTCCACGGCCAGGTCGCGGTGGGCCAGTTCCTCGTCGCGGAACTGCGTCAGTTGGGCGGCCAGTTCGGGTTCGCCGTCGGACAGTTCGGCGATCTGGCCGGCATAGTGCTGCTCGATCACGCTTTCGACCGCCTCGGTGCAGGCGTGGGCCGCCCGCTCGCCCATCAGGGCCGTGCCCGCGCCGAGCGCGAAGCCGGCGACCCGCCAGACCGGCGTCATCAGGGTGGGGCGGACCTGCCGCGCGTTCAGAAGTTCGTCGAACTTCGCCAGATGGACGGCCTCGTGGCCTTCCATCTCCTCCAGCTGGGCGGCGATCCGCTCCCGGCCCCTGGCGGCGCCGAGGACGGCCCGCTGGCCCTGATAGATGTGGACGGCGCCCAGTTCGCCGGCATGGTCGACCCGCAGGATCTCGGCCAGGCGCGAACGGACGGCGGCGGCCCCGGGGCGGGGCGGAATCGGCTTGGTCATCGCTTGGCCCTTTCGTGCAGGGCGGCCGCCACGCCGAGCGCGGCGAGGCCCAGGGAGATCAGGACGTTCCAGCCGGCCATGGACAGGCCGGCGAAGACCCAGGCCGCCTCGTCGCAGGCCGGCGGCTTCACCTGGGCGCCCTGGGCCAGGGCGGCAAGCGCCCCGAGATCGACGGGGCCGCCGGTCGAGGCGCAGGCGGTGGGGCCGGGCCACCACTTCCATTCGGCGCCGGCGTGATAGGCCGCCACCCCGGCCCCGACGACTAAGATGAGGGCCAGCGCCAGGTTGAACAGGGCCTTGAACCGCTCCCCTCCGCGCAGGCGGGTGAGGACCATGCCGGCCAGGGCCACGGCGATGGCGAGCCAGTAGACCTCGCGCTGGCGCAGGCAGAGCGTGCAGGGCGCCAGGCCGCCGAAGGTCTCGAAGGCGTGGGCGATGGCCAACATGCCGGCCGAGGCGGCGAGCGCGGTCAGGCGCCAGCGGTCGAGGAGGGGGCGAAGGCCTGGGATCATTTGCGCCGATTGAACTCGAAATTCGCCGGCCGCGCCACCGGGCTCAGAGGACCACCTTCACGAGGACGATGGCGCCCACCAGCAGGACCACGCCGATGGTGGTGTAGAGCAGCAGCCGCCGCTCGATCTCGGCGCGCATGGCCGGACCGAAATGCTTGAGCAGGGCCGCGGTGAGGAAGAAGCGCGCGCCGCGGGTGATCACCGAGGCCCAGATGAAGGTGAAGAGGGAGAACTGGGCCAGGCCCGAGGCGATGGTCACCAGCTTGTAGGGGATCGGCGTCAGCCCCTTGATCAGGATCACCCACAGGCCCCATTGGGCGTACCAGGCCTCGAACGCCTCCTGGCCCTCGCCATGGCCCATCAGCGCCAGCAGCCAGCGCCCGAGCGGCTCCATGTAGTAGCCGATGGCGTAACCCAGCAAGCCGCCGAGCACCGAGGCCAGGGTGCAGAGGAAGGCGTAGAAATAGGCCCGGTCCGGCCGCGCCAGGACCATGGGCGCCAGCATCACGTCGGGCGGGACGGGGAAGAAGGAGCTCTCCGCAAAGGAGACGGCGAACAGGCCGGCGGGCGCGTGGCGCGAACCGGCCATGCGCATGGCCCAGTCATAGGTCTTGCGAAGCATCGTGGTCCTGAGGGAGGAGCGGCCTTGGCCCTAGCTATCAGGCCCGGCGGGCCTTGTCTCGCCTCCAAGCCGGCGCGGCCCCCGCTTCGGGCTGGATGAGACCGGACCCTGTGCTAGACGGGGCGTCGAGAGGCCGCGCCGGGCGGCCGGCGAACGGAAGGAGTCCGCTTCATGCGCGCGTTCGGCCTGGCCCTGGCGGCGGCGGTTCTGATGACGGGGAATGCGATGGCGGCGCCGAAGTGGGCGATCGTGGTTCATGGCGGCGCGGGCGTGATCGAGCGCTCCGACCTGACGCCGGAACAGGAGGCGGCCTATCGCGGCGCCATGGCGCGGGTCACCAAGGCCGGCGCCGGGGTGCTGGAAGGCGGCGGCTCGGCCCTGGATGCGATCGAGGCGGCCATCCACCTCCTCGAGGACGATCCGCTGTTCAACTCGGGCCGGGGCGCGGTCTTCACCGCCGAGGGCCGCAACGAGCTCGACGCCTCGATCATGGACGGCGCGACCCTGGGCGCCGGCGCCGTGGCGGGCGTCACCCGCACGCGGCACCCCATTTCGCTCGCCCGTCAGGTGATGACCGACTCGCCGCACGTCATGCTGATGGGCGAGGGGGCCGACACCTTCTCCCGCGAGCAGGGGCTGGAGCAGGTGGAGCCCGGCTATTTCTACACCGAGCGGCGCTGGCGCTCGCTCGAGAAGTTCCTGGCCGAGCTCGTCCTGCCGGGCCCGGCCAGGCCCGTGGGGGCCACGCGGCCGGACGAGGCCGCGGCCCGGGCCCACGACGAGGGCAAGTACGGCACCGTCGGCGTCGTCGCCCTCGACCAGGCCGGCCATGTGGCGGCGGGCACCTCCACCGGCGGGACGACCGGCAAGCGGTGGGGCCGGGTGGGTGACAGTCCGATCATCGGCGCGGGCACCTATGCGTCGGACGCCTCCTGCGCCGTCTCGGCGACGGGAACCGGCGAGTATTTCATCCGTCTGACCGTGGCGCGCGACATCTGCGCGCTTGTGGAGCTGAAGGGGATGAGCCTGCAGGCGGCCGCCGACGAGGTGATCCAGATGAAGCTGACCGCCCTGGGCGGCGACGGCGGCGTGATCGCCGTGGCGCCCGACGGCCAGATGGCCTGGAGCTTCAACACCTCGGGCATGTACCGCGCCCGGATGGCCGAGGGCGAACCCCTGGTCGTCGGCATCTACAAGGACGAGCCCTGAGGAGCCTCGCGATCACCCATTCCGCCAAACAGGCCGATCTGGAAGCCGCCGCGCACGAGGAGATGGCGCAGGCCTGCGACCTGGGCTGGCACGCGCTCGCCCCCTGCACGCCCTGGGGCGACTCCTTCGAAGGCTTCAGCCCCATGGGCCGGGCCGTGTGCTTCGAGCGCAACTACATGTGGGAGGGCGAGGCCGGCGGGGACATCCGCGTCGAGATCAATGTCTACGAGCCCCGCGCCTTCGAGGCCGGCGTCCGCCTGGTGGCGCGCCTGGCCAAGGGGGCCAGCTAGGGGGCGGCCGAATCCGCCCAAGTCCTGCGGCGGGCGCAAGGAAATCCGACCGCCGGCCGCAATCGCGTTCCGCCTGCCCGCCCGGGGTGCGAAGCGCGGCCCGGCGCGACGGGCCTGGGCGTCGCCGGGGCGCCGCGGCGAGGTAACGAGCAGGACGCCTGCGCCGCCTCTTGTGAGGCGCGTCGGAAGCCGGCACTCGCTAGGATCGGACCCATTGGTGAGGAGGCCCGTCCGCAATGACTGCTCGGCCCGTTCCGGCGCCCGTCGAAGGCGGCGCCGGGCTCAAGCTCGACGACTACCTGCCCTACCGCCTGTCGGTGGCCTCCAATGCGGTCAGCCGGCTGATCGCGCGGGCCTACGAGGACCGGTTCGGCCTGAGCATTCCGCAATGGCGGCTGATCTGCGTCCTGGCCGAGGACGGGCCGATGAACCAGGCCGCCATCGTCGGCCGCACGGGCATGGACAAGGTCACGGTCAGCCGGGCCGCCCAGGGCCTGGCCAAGCGCCGGCTGGTCCAGCGGTCCGAGAACGACCGCGACGGCCGCTCGCACGTCGTGGCCCTGAGCGCGGAGGGCCGGCGCCTGCACGGCGAGATCGCCCCCCTGGCGCTCGCCTACGAGGCCGCGCTGATCGCCGGCCTGGCGCCGCAGGAGGTGGCCCTGCTCAAGCGGCTCCTGACGCGGCTGCAGGGCGCGGCCGGCGTCCTGGCCGGCGAGGGCGGCGCGGGCCTGCGCTGAGGCCGCCGGTCAGCCCCAGCCCAGGGCCACGGCGCCGTTGTAGACGGCGAAGGCGGCCAGGTAGGCGAGGCTCACCATGTAGACGAACATCACGCTCGGCCACAGCCAGCTGTTGGTCTCGCGCTTGACGACGGCCAGGGTGGCCGCGCACTGCGGCGCGAAGATGTACCAGGCCAGGAAGGACAGCCCCATGGCGAGGGTCCAGTCGAGGCTGAGCGCCCCGGCCAGCGTGCCCACATGCTCCTCCGCGTCGGCCACGGCGTAGACGGTGCCGAGGGCGCCGACGGCCACCTCGCGGGCGGCCATGCCCGGGATCAGGGCGACGCTCATCTGCCAGTTGAAGCCGATCGGAGCCAGGAGGGGCTGGATCATGTGGCCGAGCTGGCCGGCGAAGCTGTAGTCGATCGCCGGGCCTTCGGCGCCCTCGGGCGGGCCGGGGAAGGTGGCCAGGACCCAGATCAGGATGTTGAGCGGCAGGATGATCCGGCCGGCCCGGTTGATGAAGATCTCGGCCCGCAGCCACAGGTTCCGCAGCACGTTCATCGGATCGGGCGTCTTGTAGGTCGGCAGCTCCATCAGGAAGGGCTCGACCTGACCGCGCCAGAAGAGCCGCCGGGCCACGAAGGAGACGGCCAGCGCGCTGACGATGCCCGTCGCATAGAGGCCGAACATCACCAGCCCCTGGAGGTTGGCGAAGCCCCAGACCGTCCGCTCCGGGATGAAGGCGGCGATGATCAGGGTGTAGACCGGGATCCGCGCCGAGCAGGTCATCAGCGGGGCGACCATGATGGTCGTCAGCCGGTCGCGCCGGGAATCGATCACCCGCGTGGCCATCACGCCGGGGATGGCGCAGGCGAAGGAGGACAGCAGCGGGATGAAGGCGCGGCCATGGAGGCCGGCCCCGCCCATGATCCTGTCCATCAGGAAGGCGGCCCGGGCCATGTAGCCGAAGTCCTCCAGCAGGATGATGAACAGGAACAGGATCAGGATCTGAGGCAGGAAGACCAGCACGCTGCCCACGCCGGCGATCAGCCCGTCGACGATCAGGCTCTGAAGCAGGCCGTCGGGAATGACGGCGGCGCCGGCCTCCCCCAGCCAGGCGATCGTCGCCTCGGTGCCGTCCATCAGCGGCCCGGCCCAGGCGAAGACGGCCTGGAACATCACGAACAGCAGGGCGAACAGGATGGCCAGGCCGGCCACCGGGTGCAGCAGGACGGCGTCCACCTTGCCGGTGAGCGTGTCGGGATGCTCCGGCGGGCGGACATGGGTCTTCATGATCCGCTGCGCCCTGGCGTGGGCTTCGCGGATCTCGGCGGCGGTCGGTTCGCGCCAGTCGTTCTGGCCGGCCAGTTCGCCGGCGGCGTCCATGGCCGCCACCTTGGCCTCGACCTGGGCGACGAGGTCGTCGATGCCGCGCTTGCGCGTGGCGACCGTGGTGACCACGGGCGCCCCGATGTCGCGCGACAGGCCCTCGAGGTCGATGCGCAGGCCCTGCCGCTGGGCGATGTCGTACATGTTGAGGGCCAGGACCATCGGCCGCCCCACCTGGCGCAGCTCCAGGATCAGGCGAAGCACCAGCCGCAGGTTGGTGGCGTCGGCCACGCAGACCAGGACGTCCGGCGTCGCCTCGCCCGCCAGCCGGCCGAGCACGGCGGCGCGGGTGACCGCCTCGTCGGGGCTGCGGGCCCGAAGGGAATAGGTGCCGGGCAGGTCCAGCACCGAGAGGGTGCGCCCGCTGGCGGTGGTGACCACGCCCTCCTTCTTCTCCACTGTCACCCCGGCGTAGTTGGCCACCTTCTGGCGGCTGCCGGTGAGGGCGTTGAAGAGGGCGGTCTTGCCGGAATTCGGGTTGCCGATCAGCGCGATGCGCGCGCTCTGCGCCGTCACCGGGGGACCTCGGCCAGGATCAGGGTGACCTCGGCGGCGTCGCCGCGACGCAGGGCCACGCGCATGTCGTCCAGCCGCACGGCCATGGGATCGCCGCCGAACAGGCCCTCGTGGATCACCTCGACGGCGGCGCCCTCGACGAAGCCCAGCTCCAGCAGGCGGCGTTCCAGTTCGTCGGCGCTCAGCCCGTGATGCGCCACGTCGGGTCGGACATGGACGCGGGCGATGACCCCGCGCTGGCCGAGGCGCGCCTCGCTCAGCCGGATTTCGCGCCCGCCCGCCGCAGGGGTCGCCTCATTGGCCGTGACCGGCGATTGGTCGTTCATCAAGAAACTGGTCCCAAGCGAAAGGGCGCAGGCGCCCGCCCCCGGGTTCGCCTGCGAACGATTATCAGTTACGGGCGAGAGGTTCGCTATGCAAGCCCTGCCGGCGCGGCAGGGGCGCGATCGTGATCGCCGGGGCGCCCCTTTCGTTGACGCCAGGGCCCCGGCCGCTAGATTGCGCGACCCGCTGGCCCCAGTGGCGAAATGGTAGACGCGGCAGACTCAAAATCTGCTGTCCGTGAGGGCG
>CAYQPL010000028.1:21213-26664 GCA_964419395.1 uncultured Phenylobacterium sp.
TGCTGGTTCGAGTCCGGCCTGGGGCACCAACGGTCGCGCGCTGGCCGGCAGGCCGAAGGTCAGCGGTCCGCCTCGGCGACCTGCGCCGGATCGAGCACGTAGGGCGTGCGTTCGGCGAGGTCGTTGATCTGCGCCAGATAGGCCTTGAAGTGGGGCGTCTGGCGATGCGCGGCGACCGCGGCGTCATCGACATAGAGTTCGTCCAGCACGAAGCGCGCCGGCTCGGCCTGGTCGCGCCAGACGTCCCAGCGCAGATTGCCAGGTTCGCTGCGGCAGGCCTGCGCCATGCCGAACAGCAGGTCCTGGAGCGCCGCCAGCTGTCCGGGGCGGGCCGTCAGGACGGCGATGATCTTCACGCCGGTGGGCATGGGCGGCTCCATTTCCGCAGGTGGGGACAGGTCGGTGCGGTCCGGCTCAGGCCGCCCGGGCCCGACGCCGAGGCCACAGAAGGGCGAGCGCCGCCAGGGCGAAGGCGGCGAGGCCGGCCAGGGCGGCGCGCTTCAGGGTCTCGCCGAACTCGGCGGCCTGCAGCAGGACGTCGATATTGCCGGTCTTCCAGAACACCCACTCGCCGGCGGTCTCGGTGGCCAGCAGCTTGTCGCCGGTGTCGAGCAGGACGACGCCGTCGCCCGTCGCGGGGTCGACCCGCGCCGTGGTGTTGATCGCCGGCTCGTTGCTGCCGTCGTGGCCGACGATGGTGTCGCCCTGGCCGTTGGGGGCGTAGAGCACCACGCCCAGCCCCCAGATGTCGGCGCCCAGCTCGCGGGCGTGCGGCTTGCGCATGGCCGCGAAGGTCTCGGGCCGCAGGACGGGATGGGCGCCCGGGCGGTGCGCCTGCACGAAGGCGGCGAGGTCGTCGGCGCAGGTGTAGAGCGAGGCGGCCGCCAGGGCCGTGAACCGCCGCATCGGCGCGAGCGCGCCCTCCTGGTCGTAGTTGGGGGCCAGCCGATCCAGGGGCGGCGCGACGAAGCTGGAATTGGTCATGCCCATGGGCGCGAGCACCTCGGCGGCCATGTAGTCGCTGAAGGTCTGGCCGCTGACCTCCTCGACGATCAGCTGCAGCAGGGTGTAGCCGCCGCCGGAATAGTCGAAATCCCGGCCCGGCTCGGCGCCGACCCGCACCCGTCCATCGGCCCCGGGGGAGGCGTCGGCGGCATGGCTGAGGGAGGCCTCCAGCGGCTGCGCCTCGCCGTCCCAGGGGAAGCCGGCATAGCCCAGGCCATCGGTCAGGCCGGCGGTATGGCTCAGCAGGCGTCGCACCGTGACGGCGTCGTTGTCGAACTCTGACGGCGGCAGGCGCCAGCGGGTCAGATAGGCGGAGACCGGCGCATCCAGGTCGAGGCGGCCCTCCTCGACCAGGTTCATCACGCCCACGGCGGTGATCCATTTGCTGAGCGAGGCGACCTGGAACAGGGTCTGGCCGTCCACCGGCGCGCCCCTGGAGCCGTAGCTTTCGGCGACCTTCCGGCCGTCCTCGATCAGGACGAAGGCATAGGCGCCGTGGGACTCCCGCGCCAGCCGCGCTTCGACGGCGGCGGCGAAGGCCTGGGTGTTCCCGCGGGGCGCGATCGGCGCACGGCCCCAGCCGAAGAGCCCGGCCGCCCCGACCAGGGCCGCGACGAGCGCCCCGATCAGTCCGGCCAGCAGCAGCCGTAGGAGAATGCGCATGGTCTGGTCCCGTCCCGCCATCGGAAGGCGCCAGCATTACTGAGGCGAAGCTTGGAGTCCAAGCCTGCGGCCAAGGCTGCCCCGGTTCAGGTCCCGGCCGGCCTGCCGCCCCCCGCGGCGGCGTCGGATTCCCGCGCCTCGGAGCCGCCGTCCGTCAGGGGCTCGAGCATGTCCTCCATCCGTTCGACCACGGCGGCCATCGGCCTGGGGCGGGCGGCGCGCCGGGCGCGGATGTCGGCGGTGACGGCGAAGGCGCGGGCGTTGGCCTCCGCCTCCAGGGCTCGCCAGTCGGCCGCATAGCGCCGGGCGAAGCCGTCGATCCCATAGCGCCGGTACTGCTCCACATGGGCCAGCTCGTGGGCCCACAGCCAGATGTTGCGGGCCACCTCGGCGTCGGAGAAGACGATGACGTCGCGCAGCGTCACCGCCCCTTCCTCATAGTACCAGCGGGCCAGCAGCGTCCCGGCCCCCAGGTCGTGCCCGGCCAGGGACCAGCGGGTGGAGTCCAGGACCGCCGGCTCGAAATAGGGGGCGAGCGCCTCGCGCACCTCGGGCGGCGGGCGGCGCACGTCCTCGCGCAGGGCCTGGCTGCGGGAAAAGCGGATGCCGGCGGCCAGCGGCGGGGCGACGGCGGCCGGCGAGCGGCGCAGCAGGGCCTCCGAGGCGCGCCGCGCCTGCTCGGCCGCCAGCCGGGATTCGGCGCGCACCGCCTCGCGCCATCCCTTGGGCGGCTGCAGCCGCAACTCGGCCGCCTCGCCGGAGCAGGCCGACAGCAGGAGGGCGGCCAGGGCGGCCACCCGGGCGCCCCGCTTGCGAGGGGAGGTGTCAGCGCGTCGCACTTCGCTCAAGATCCGGTTCCGGCTCGCCCCCGCCGCCCGTTTAATCCCGTCCGGCCGCGGGAGTTCCGAGGCGGCGGCGCCGGCGCGCCGCAGGGGCGCTCCTACCGGCCAAACACCAGCGGCGCGAGCAGCAGGGCCGCGGCCGAGATGACCGCCACCCCGATCAGGTTCAGCCACAGGCCCGCCCGGCTCATCTGGCCCACCGTGATCCGGCCGCCGCCATAGACGATGGCGTTGGGCGGCGTGGCCACCGGCAGCATGAAGGCGCAGGAGGCGGCCAGGGCGAGGGGGATGGCCAGGAACATGGGGTCGACCCCCAGGGCCAGGGCGAGCGCGCCGCCGATCGGCAGGAAGGTGGCGGCCGAGGCGGTGTTGCTGGTCAGCTCCGTCAGGAAGATCATCGCCAGGGTGACGGCGACCACCATGGCCGCCGCCGGCCAGCCGCCCAGGGCGCCGAGCAGTTCGCCCAGCCAGGCGGCCAGGCCGCTGTCGGAAATGGCCGCCGCCAGGCTGAGCCCGCCGCCGAACAGGGTCAGCACCTCCCACGGCAGGCGCTTGAGCTCGGTCTCGGTGACCAGCCGGTCGCCGCGCAGGCCGCGCGCCGGCAGCACGGCCATCAGCACCGCTGCGGCGATGGCGACGCCGGTGTCGCTGAGCCAGGGCGCGAAGGACGCGACCAGAGGCCGGGTGATCCAGGCCGCCGCGGCGAGGGCGAAGACCGCCGCCACCCGCCGCTCGGCCTGCGACATGGGGCCTAGCCGCGCCCGCTCGTCGCGGAACAGGACGCCCGCCTCGGGCAGGGTGAGCTTCGCCGGGAAGAGGGTGGTGAGCACGAACCAGGCGGCCACGACCAGGACCGCGGCCACCGGCGCCCCGACCAGCATCCACTGGGCGAAGCCGATCTCCACCCCGTGCTCGCGGGCCATGTAGCCGGCCAGGAGGGCGTTGGGCGGCGTGCCGATCAGGGTCGCCAGGCCGCCGATGCTGGCGCCATAGGCCACCGACAGCAGCAGGGCGACGCCCAGGTTGCGGTGGGCGGCCGGGTCCTCGCCGCCGCCGTGGGCTTCGGCCAGGGCCAGGACGGCCAGGGCCACGGGGGCCATCATCACCGCCGTGGCCGAATTGCTGATCCACATCGAGATGAAGGCCGTCGCCCCGAGCATGCCCGCCACCAGCCGCTTCGGCGTCGCCCCGGCGGCGGCGGCGCAGGCCAGGCCGACGCGCTTGTGCAGCCCGCTCCGCTCCATGGCGGCGCCCAGGACGAAGCCCCCCAGGAACAGGAAGATGACCGGATCGGCGTAGGGCGCGGCCGCAGCCCGCACGTCGGCCACCCCCAGGGCGGGGAAGAGCACGATGGGCAGGAGCGCCGTCGCCGCCAGCGGGGCGGCCTCCAGCATCCACCAGATGGCCATCAGCGTGGTGACGGCGGCCACCGGCCTCACCTGCGGGCTCGGACCGAACTCCGGGGCGAGCAGGATGGCGGCGAAGGCCGCGAGGCCGGCCGCGAGGCCGACGATCCGGCGTCCCGGCGCGGCGGCGTCGGTTCCAAAGGCATGGTCGGCCAAGTCTTCCCCCACGGTGTTCGACACGTCCCGAGCGCTTCGGGCGGCGCTCTTTCCCCGTCCGCAGTATGGGCCGGACCTGGACCGTTGCGCCAGCCGTCGGGACAGGGGCGCGGCCGATCGGCGGGCGTGCAAGGCTTGCGCCACGGGCGCGGGCCCGCGACGGCCATCGAGGCGACATGGAAGAGATCGAGATGCGGACGCAGAGCGCCGCCGACGTGTCGCGCCTGGTCATGCTCTGCTCGATCCCCCACTTCCTGAACGGCGTCCGCCGGATGAACTATTTCGGAAGCGGTGACGCGCTATCGGCCGTCCTGGTCCTTTCGATTATCGAGGCCAATCTCCGCCACCTCGTGCGCGATCCGGTCCTCGCCCTGCGCCACGCCGCGCTGGAGACTCCGCCGCCCGACGAGATCCGCCGTCCGATCAGCGTCCGCGCGCTGGCGGCCTCCCTGCGCATGCCCTACGACACGGCCCGCCGCCGGATCGCCGAGCTCGAGGCGCGCGGCCAGTGCGTGCGGCGGAGCGGCGGCGTCTATGTTCCGGCCCAGGCGCTGCAGACGCCGGAGAACCTCGCCGCCCTGCGCGAAGCCTTCGTCAGCGCCGCCGACCTCCACGCCGCCCTGCGGACCGCGGCGCCGGAGTTCGATCCGACGGGCGGGGTGCGGCCGATTCCGGGCCTGGTCGCGCCCGCCTCGCCGGAGCGTCTGGCCGCCCGCTTCGCCGGGGAGTACCAGCTGCGCTACGCCGAACGGCTGGCTGTCATGGCCGGGGATCTCGGCCGCGGCCTCATCCTGATGGCCATCATGCAGGCCAACGCCGAGCCCCTGCTGGCCGACCCGGAACTGGCCCGCCGCCATTCCAGCGCCGCCAGCCCGCCGCCGGACGATCTGCTGGCGCCGGTCCCGGTGCTGGCCGTCTCGACCGAACTCGGCCTACCGTTCGAGACCACCCGGCGCCACGTCAACCGGCTGATCCGCAGCCGCATCGTCCGGCGGGTCCGCGGCGGGGTGATCGCACCCCACGGCTTCCTCGACCACGAGGCCTCGCGCCAGGCGCTCGCCGCCCATCTGGCCGATCTGCAGCGCAGTTACGGCTCCATGGCCCGCCTGGGTCTCGTCTTCGACTGAATCGGCGATGGGCGGCCCGCAGGCGATTGACCTCTTCGGCGGAAGGGGCCAAGGCCACCGCGTCGTGACCGCCTCCCCGTCTCCGCCGCCCGCCGCGCTCGAACGGCCCGCCGCCCGCGCCGGCCTGGGCATCCTGCTGCGCGTGGCGGCGATGGCCTGCCTGGCCGGCCTCTTCGCCCTGGTGAAGATCGCCTCGCAGCGGGGTGTCCCGGTCTTCGAAATCCTCTTCTTCCGCAACGCCTTCGCCTTCGT
>CAYQPL010000028.1:26674-27273 GCA_964419395.1 uncultured Phenylobacterium sp.
GACCAGCGGATTCGGGGTGCTGCGCACCACGCGGCCGGGCGCCCACATCACCCGGGCCATGATCGGCCTGACCGGCATGATCGGCGGCTTCATGGCCGTCTCCCACCTGCCGCTGACCGAGGCCACGGCCCTGTCCTTCTCGGCTCCGCTGTTCATGACGGCGCTGTCGGCGCCCCTGCTGAAGGAGCCGGTCGGCCGCCACCGGTGGGCCGCCGTGGCGGTGGGGTTCGTCGGGGTGCTGATCATGATCCGCCCCGACCCGGCGCACATGGCCTCGATCGGCGTCGGCTTCGCCCTTATCGGAGCGGTCGGCTCGGCCGGCGCGATGATCACCATCCGCCAGATCAGCGCGACGGAGCCCGGGCCGCGGATCGACTTCTACTTCACCCTCGCCGGGGCGCTGGCGGGGCTGGCCAGCCTGCCCTTCGGCTGGGTCATGCCCGATCCCCAGACCTTCGCCCTTCTGGTCCTCATGGGCCTGCTGGGCGGGGTCGGCCAGATGCTGCTGACCGAGGCCATCCGCGTGGCGCCGGTCTCGGTGGTCGCCCCCTTCGCCTACACCCAGCTCGTCTGGGCCAGCCTGCTCGCCTTCTTCGTCT
>CAYQPL010000029.1:0-10548 GCA_964419395.1 uncultured Phenylobacterium sp.
GACGTCGGCCGGGGCGCCGAAGCCCAGGGCGGCGCCGGCGGCGAGCGCGTTGCACGTCGTTCCCTCGGTGACGTTGAGCTCGCCGGAGAGCATCCAGACGACCTGCCGGATCCGGGCGTAGGAACTGGCCGGCAGGCGCACGCTCTGGCCGGGCGGCAGCTCCACGTGGACGATCTCCACGGGGTGGTCGGGCCGATTGAAGACCTGTCGGCGGACATAGCCCGTGGCCGGGTCCCGCCAGACGGGCTGGTCGGCCGTCCGCTGCAGCCCGCCGACATCGGCCTCCGCCCGCACCAGCAGGCCGGCCAGCGTGAGGTCGAAGGCGCCCGCCAGACGGACCAGGGTCACGGCCGTGGGGCGCATCTCCTGCCGTTCGATCTTGCTGATCGTCGCCTTGGCGACGCCCGAGCGCTGCGCGGCTTCCGCCAGCGACCAGCCGCGGGCCTCCCGCTCGGCCCGAATGCGGCTCGCCAGGCGCGCGCCGGCTTCATCCACTATAGCATCCATACGGCCACTATAATGGACGACCAGCGCGTCGCAAGCGTGCGCAATCAGCGCCCGGAGATGTAGGCGTCCACGCGCGCTTCGAGGACGCCGAGCGGCAGGGCCCCCTCCTCCAGGACGACCTCGTGAAATTCGCGCAGGTCGAACCGGTCGCCCAGCGCGGCCCTGGCCCTGTCGCGCAGTTCCAGGATCTTGAGCTGGCCGATCTTGTAGCTGGTGGCCTGGCCGGGATTGGTGAAGTAGCGGTCGACCTCGCTCTGGATGTCGCGCTCGGAGTTGAGGGTGTGGGCGCGCATATATTCGACGGCCTGATCGCGGGACCACCGCTTGGCGTGGATGCCGGTGTCGAGCACCAGGCGCGCGGCGCGCCACAGCTCCAGCGAAAGCCGGCCGAAGTCCTCATAGGGGTCCTGGTAGAAGCCGGCCTCCTTGGCGAGCTTCTCGGCGTAGAGGCCCCAGCCCTCCAGATAGGCGCCGTAGTAGCCGAACCGCCGGAACATCGGCAGGTCCTCCTGCTCCAGGCTGCGGGCCATCTGGAAGTGGTGGCCCGGCGCGCCCTCGTGATAGGCGATCGCCGCCAGCTGCGGCTTGAGCACCTGGCTCATGTCGGAGAGATTCACGTAGAAGATGCCCGGCCGCGAGCCGTCCGGCGTGCCGGGATTGTAGAAGGCGACCGAGGCGGTCTTTTCGCGGAAGGGCTCCACGGCGCGTACCTCCAGAGCCTGCTTCGGCAGGGTGGAGAACTGGGTGTCGGCCACCGCCATATAGCCGGCGATCAGGGCCTTGGCGTCGGCCAGGTACTGTTGCTGCCCTTCCGGCGTCGACGGATAGTGGAACTTCGGATCGGTCTTCACATAGGTGAAGAAGTCCGCCAGCGAGCCTTCGAAGCCCACCTTCCGCCTGATGGCCTCCATCTCGCCGCGGACGCGCGCCACCTCCGAGAGGCCGGTCTCGTGAATCTGGTCGGGCGTCAGGTCGGTGGTGGTGAAGAAGGCCACCATGTCGGCGTAATAGGCGTCGCCCTCGGGCAGCGCCCAGACGCCGTTCACGTCCTTGGCCTGGGCCGACATGATTTCGAGGGCGCTCAGATAGCGCTCGAACCCCCGCCGCCACGGACCTGTCAGGGCGGCGCGGCCCTCGTCCAGCAGCCCGGCCTTCACCTCCGGCGCCGCATCCAGGGCGGCGACCTTCTTCTGGAAGTCGGCCCAGACGGCGTTGTCCTCGCCCTCGCCGAACGGAGCGCCGGCGATCTTGTTCTTCGCATCCGGAATGACGCGGCCGAAGACGAAGGCCGGCGGCAGAAAGCCCTTCTCCGTCCGCGTCTCGATCTCGGCGGCGATCTCGCCGCCCACCCGCTCCACCGCCTTCAGGCGCGACACATAGGCCTGGGCGTCCTCCACCGTGTCGACGCGGTGATTGTTGATCAGCATCACCGGCAGGCGGTCGAGGCCGCTGCCGTTGGAGGAGACGGCGTAGTTCTGCCAGTACCACGCATCGGCGCGGCGCTGGTTCTCCACCGACTGTTCGAAGAGGTCGTAGGAGAGCCTGGAGCCTTCGCTCAGCTGGCTGCGGTCGAACTGGCGCTTCATCTGCGCCAACTGGCGTTCGGCGAGCGCCAGGGCCTTGTCCTCACCGGCCTTGGTGTAGTCGCCGAGCTCGCCATAGCGCTCCTTCATGCCCAGGGCCGTCAGGGTCTCGGGACTCAGTCGGGCGCATTCGAGGAAGGCCGCCTCGAAGCAGGCGGCGAGACGGGCGTCTTCCGATGACGCCGCCGCCGCCGCCGCCGCGGCGTCAATCGGCGCGGTCTGGGCCAGGGCCGGCGCGGCGACGAGGGCGAGCCCGAGCGCCAGGGCCGAGGTGAAGGTGCGAGTCATGCGGTGGTCCCCCAAAGCGTCACACAAGGCTTAGGATGTGACATCGCCGGCCCGAAGTGAATTTTCGGACAGACGGGGTCGTGCGGCCCCGCTCAGACGAGAGAGCCGATCCACCGCGGCGAGGGCTCCGTCCGCTCCCGCCGCGCGCGGCGATAGGCGCTGGGGGTCATGCCGAAGGCCCGGCGGAAGGCCGTCGCCAGGTGGGAATGGCTGGAGAAGCCGAGCTGAACGGCGATGGAGGCGAGGTCGAGGTCGGTCGCCTGCAGCATCTCGCGCGCCCGCGCCAGCCGCCGGGAGAGGATGAAGCGGTGGGGCGTCTCGCCCGTGGCGCTCTGGAAGGCCCGCGTGAAATGCGCCCGGCTCAGCCCCGCCAGGTCGGCCAGTTCGGCGACCGCGATCGGCTCGCGCAGATGATCCTCGATCGCCTGCACCACCCGTCGCAGCCGCGCCGGCGGCAGGGGGGCGGGCCGGGGGCGCGGCGGCGTGTCGCCGGCCACCTGCAGGGCGCGGACCAGCATGGTGCGGGCCAGTCCGGCCAGATAGTCCCCCCGATCCAGGCGCTCGCCCAGCACCACCCGCCGCATCTCGTGGGCCAGCGCACGCAGACCCGGATCGGCCTGCTCCAGGGGCTCGCCCTCGCCCAGGCCCTGAACGGCCGCCCGCAGCGGATCGGGCAGCCGGTCATAGGCCACCGCCAGCACCTCCATCGGCCCGGCCTCCTCGCACTCCGCGGTCAGGCCCGGCGGCAGAAGGACGAAGGCTTCCGCAGGCGTTGCGGCGGCGGCGGCCCGTCGGCCGCTGAAGCGGTAGAGCAGCAGCGGCTGTTCGCCCTTCCAGTCCAGGCTGAATGGCCCCGGCGCCTGATGGCGGATGCGGACGCCGCCGTACTGCACATAGGCCACGGCCCCGTCGCGGAGCGCGGTGGGGATCGAGGCGGCGCCGGCGGCGGCGAGCCCTTGGGACGGCGGCGATGACATTGGGACGGGCCTGAAGCTCCAGCTTGGGCTTCATGTAGGTCGCCGATGCGACGGCGCAATCGCGCGACCCCGGCACGAATTCCGCACAGCGATGAAAACCGCGCGCCGGCCGTGCAAGCGGCCGGCGGCGGCGACGCACATCTGATCGTCCAGACGCCCGGCCCCTCGGGCGAAGACGAACAACGAGTGCAACGACAATGAAACTGACCTCTCTCGCCGCCACCCTGATTTCCGCCACCGCCCTGACCGCCGGCGCGGCCGCCGCCCAGCCCACCGACTGGTACGTGCGCGGCGACATCGGCGGAACGTTCGAAGCCGAGATCGACGCCTCGCCCACGGTCGAGGCCGATGACGGCCTGATCGTCTCCGGCGGGGCCGGCGCCCATCTGACGCCCAACATCCGGCTGGAAGGCGAACTCGCCTATCTGCAGGCCGATGGCGACGGCGGCGGCGACCTGAAGACCACGGCCGCCTTCCTGAACGGCTATTACGACTTCAATCCCGAAGGCGTGTGGCGGCCCTATGTGGGCGCAGGGATCGGCTACGGCTCTGTGGAGCTGGACGGCGGCGGCGTCGACGATGACGACGCCGGCTTCGCCTACCAGTTCAAGGCCGGGCTCGCCCGGCCCCTGGGCGAGCGTGCGATCGGCGAGATCGGCTACCGCTACGTGACCGTCAGCGAGGTCGAGCTGGGCGCCGGCGCCAGCCGCATCGACGGCGACTTCTCCAGCCACGCCGTCACCGTCGGGCTTCGCTACCCCCTGGGGCGCTGAGCCCTTCTGCGCCGGCCGGCCCCGCGCCGGCCGGCGTCCGCCTTCGGAGGATGAGGCCATGCGCCTTCCGACCACCGCCCTTGCCGCCGCGGCGAGCCTGGTCCTGGCCGGCTGCGGCCCGCCGGCCTCGATCTTCAGCGACGGGGCATCGGCCCTGCCCGCCCACGACCTTCTGGTGGTGGAGGCCGACACCCTGGTCATCGACGGCCAGCGCATCCGCCTGGCCAATGCGGTGGCCCCCAAGGCGCCGCCCTATGCCGGCTGCTGGGCCGAAGCCGTCGCCGCGCGCGAGGCCCGCGCCGCCGCCCAGGATCTGCTGGCCCAGGCCTACGACGTCCGCCTGTCGACGACCGCGCGCTCGGCGCCGGACGGCGCGCCCCTGGCGCAGGTGGCCCTCGACGGCGAGGACCTCGGCCAGGCGCTGCTCGAGAGGGGCCTGGCCGTGCGCCGGGCTGCGGAGCCCTTCCAATGGTGCGCCCCGGTCGACATGGCCCGGATGAGCGACCCCTATCTCGCCTCCCCGTGGAAGCAGCCGGCGGCCTATGCCCAGGACGCCGCCCGCTAGGGCGCGCGGCGCGGCTCAGGCGGGCTTCAGTCCCCGCTCACCATCCTCGACGACGAAGCGGGCCAGATCGCCGATCGGCGATTCCGGAACCAGCGCGCTCTCCACGGCGCGGAAGCGGACCGAGCAGGTCTCGGGCGTCAGGTCGACGAGGCCGTACCCCCTCACCTCGCCGTTCCCGAACTTCAGATGCGGATTGGCCGCCTGCAGCATCGCCATGGTCGCGTTGTCGCGCCCGAGCGAGCTGATCGAGCCGCCGACGAACTCGCTGGCGATGACCGGGCCGTCAGGCTCGAGCTTCAGGTCGCCGGCCACGAAGGTGTGGATGTCGCCGCCCAGCACGACCGGGTTGGAGACGTCGGCGCGCCGCCACTGCTCCAGAATGCGGTCGCGCGTCGCCGGATAGCCATCCCAGCCGTCGTTGCTCCACAGCGGCCCCGGAATGACGGCCTCGCCCATCAGGGTCTGCTGGGCGAGCAGGTTCCAGTGGCCGGCGGCGCCGGCCAGCCGGTCCATCAGCCAGACTTCCTGCTCCGCGCCCAGCAGGCTGCGCGCGGGGTCGCGGCGTTGATCGCAGTCGGGGATCAGCTTCCCGTGGGCCTGCGCCTGGCAGGTGCGGTGCGGGCGATACTGCCGGTCGTCCAGCAACTGGATCTCCGCCAGCCGGCCCCAGGTCAGGGCGCGGTAGAGCTGCATCTGCGGACCGACCGGACGCGCGGCGCGGCGCAGGGGCATGTGCTCGTAATAGGCCTGATAGGCGGCCGCGCGCCGGCGGAGGAACGCCGCGGGGTCGATATCGTCCTGGGACTGGTCGCCGCCGTAGTCGTTCTCCACCTCGTGGTCGTCCCAGATGACCATCCAGGGCGCCGCCGCATGGGCGGCCTGGAGCTTGGGGTCGGACTTGTAGGCGCCGTAGCGGACCCGGTAGCCGGCCAGGTCCATGGGCTCCGGCCCGGGATGGCGGCGGACGCCCTTGTCGGTCGCGTCACCCTCATAGATGTAGTCGCCGAGGAAGAGCACCAGGTCGGGGGCGGCGGCGACCATGTGGGCGTAGGCCGGATAGTAGCCGGCCTCGTACTTCTGGCAGGAGCCGTAGGCGATGCGCAGGCGGGCGACCTCGGCGCCGGGCAGCGGCGCGGTGCGGGTGCGGCCCGTGGGGCTCGCGTGGCCGCCGGCGAGGAAGCGGTAGTAGTAGACCCGGTCGGGGCGCAGGCCTGACGCCTCGACATGGACCGAGTGGCCGGCCTCGGCCACGGCCAGGGCCTGGCCGCGGGCGGCGACGCGGGTCAGGGCCTCGTCCTCGGCGATCACCCAGTCGACGGCGACCGGCGCGGGCGCCATGCCGCCGTCCCCCTGGAGCGGGCGCGGCGCGAGCCGCGTCCAGAGCACGACGCCGTCAGAGGTGGGATCGCCCGAGGCGACCCCGAGCTGGAAGGGATCCTCGCCCAGCCGCGCCTGCGCCAGCGCCGGGGTCCAGGCCTGCGGGACGAGCGCCCCGCCGGCGATGGCCGCGGCCTGCAGCAGCAGGCGGCGGCGGGCGAGAGGTCCTACCATTGCGCCGAAACCCCCACATAGTAGGTGCGACCGTAACGCTCGTAGTTGGTGAGCCAGTCCTCGCGCCCACCCTGATACTCGCGCAGCACCTCGTCATTTAGATTCTGCGCCTCGAAGGTCAGGGAGATCTTGTCGGTGAGCGCATAGCTGACCTTGGCGTCCAGGCGGCGGTAGTCGTCGTCGAAGGTGTCCGTCTCCTCGCTCGAGCCCAGCCCCTGCACCGCCTTTCCGGTGTGGTGGTACGAGAGCGCCGCCTCCACAGGCCCGGCCTGATAGAAGAGCTGGGCGCCATAGAGCAGGTCCGACTGGGCGGGGAACGGAACCTCGCCGCGGCCCGGCACGGTCAGGCTGGAGTCGGTGACCGTCACATTGCCCGACACCCCGAACCCGGACCAGAGACCCGGCAGGAAGACGAACTGCTGCTGGTAGGCCAGCTCCAGGCCCTTGATCTCGCCCTCCTCGGCGTTGCGCGGCTGGGCGTAGTTGAGCCGCTCGAAGAAGCGGCCGTCCAGGGTCACGCCGGTGAGCGTCTCGGAGAAGGTGAAGATCGGGTCGTCGATCTTCTTGTAGAAGGCGCCCAGCGAAACCAGGCCGCCCGGCGCGAAGTACCACTCGGCCGAGACGTCGAAGTTCTCCGACAGGAAGGGCTTCAGATCGACATTGCCTTCCGACAGGGCGCCGTCGAAGCGGCCCGGCGACAGCTCCAGGAACTCCAGCTCGCCGCCCGGACGCAGCTGCGGATATTGCGGCCGGCCCAGGGTGTGGGTGTAGGCCGCGCGGAGGACGACGTCCGCCGACGGGCGGAACTGCAGGTGCAGATTGGGCAGGAAGTTGGTGTAATCGCCCGACTGGGAGACGGGAGTCACAACGCCGCTGGCGAGCCGGAACCCCTCCACGTCGGTCTCGGTGTGCTCGATGCGCCAACCGCCGATCACCCGCACCCGGCCGAAATCGACATTGGCCATGGCGTAGCCGGCCAGCACCCGCTCGGTCAGGTCGTAGTCGCTGAGCACGTCGTTGGCGAGGCTGGCCGACGCGTCCGCGACCATCAGCGGGCCGCCGAGATTGGCGTCAGTGAAGGCGTTCATCGCATCGGCGTCGATGGTGAAGCGATTGAGGTAGGTGTAGTCGCCGAGGTCGACCTCCATCACCGGCCCCTGCAGACCGTAGTCGGCAAGGGTGAAGCGGTTGGCCGAGGATCCGCGCGTCCAGACGTTGGTGCGCCCGTCGAAGGACTTGTCGGTCTCGCGCAGCTTCAGGCCGAACTTGAAGAAGCTGTCGACGCCCACATCGATGTCGCGGCGGATGTTGAAGCGGGCGGCCTTGTTGGTCTCCTCGCCGGACTCGTCTTGGGCGGTGTACTGGCGGAAGCCGAGCGCCGAGGCCTGGGCGTTGCGCGGCTCGGCCGTGTAGAGCAGCGGGCCCATGTCGAAGTCGACGGTGAAGCTGCCGCCGCGGAACTGCCAGACCTCGTTGGGCTCGACGAGCTCGTTGTAGCCGTAGGAAAGATCATAGTCGAAGGTCCACGGGCCGCGCTCGTGCACGCCGCCGGCGGAGTAGTTGGAGATCGACTTCTCCTTGTATTCCAGCCGCAGGTCCTGGCGGGATTCCACATTGGTCGCCACGCCGGTCTCGCCATCGGCGTTCAGCGTCAGGTTGGCGAGGTTGGAGGCGAAGTCGAGCCGCCAGCGCTGGCGGTACTCGTCCTCGGTGAAGCGGGAATAGAGACCGCGGACGTAGAACTGGTCGAGATCGTTCGGTCGGAACTCCAGCGCGCCGCTGGCGCCGATCCGCTCGCGCTTGAGGTTGTAGTTGGTGAACTTGATGTTGATCGGCAGGCCGCCGCGGGCGACGCCGGGCACGCTGCGCCAGTCGTCCGGATAGAGGCCGTCGCTGCGGTAGTCGCGATAGGCGTAGCTGGCCCCGAGCAGGACGCCGACGCGGCCGTCGCCGAACACGCCGCCCACCGCCACATCGGCCTCGACGGGGCTCTTCTCGTTGAAGTCCTGATAGCCGACCTGGGCGCCGGCGCGGGCGAACATGTTCTGGCCGTAGTCGAAGGGCGACTGGGTGACGAGGTTGATCGTGCCGCCGCTCCCCTGGGCGTCCATGTCCGGCGTCACCGCCTTGACCACTTCCAGGCGGCCGAGAAGCTGGCTGTTGACCACGTCCAGCGGCAGGGCCCGGCTGTCGCCGTCGGGATTGCCGACCTCGACCCCGTTCAGGGTGACGTTGTTGAGCTGGGCCGGCGTGCCGCGCACCGAGACATAGCGCCCCTCGCCCTGGTCATAGGACACGCCGACGCCCGGCAGCCGCTCCAGATTCTCGGCCACATTCTTGTCGGACAGGCGGCCCAGCTCGTCGGCGGAGATCACCTCGGTCACGGCGAGCGCCTCGCGCTTGACCTCGATGGCCCGCTGCTGGGACAGGCGCTGGCCGGTGACGACCAGCTCGGCCACAGCGCCCTCGTCCTGAGCGAAGGCCGCCCCCGACCAGGACACGGCGATGAGGAGCGCGAGCCGGCTGGCCGCACGTTTGTCGATGCGCATGGATACCCCCAAAATTTGTTGGGGGGTGCTTAGTGGCCGTTCATGGCAGGTGCGCTGCGGTTCGATGACGGGCAGGCGACTGCGCCTGAACCTGTCTGGTCACGGGCCGTAACGGCTCGTCACACCGGCGTCAGCTCGCGCCGGTAGCGCTTCCAGTTCTCCACATAGTGGTGGGCCGAGGCGGTCAGCACGCGCGCCTGGCCCTCAGAGACCTCACGCACCACCTTGCCCGGCGCGCCCATGACCAGGGAGTTGTCGGGGATCTCCTTGCCCTCGGTGATCAGGCAGTTGGCCCCGATCAGGCAGTTCCTCCCGATCCTGGCGCCGTTCAGGATGATCGAGCCGATGCCCACCAGGCTGTTGTCGCCGATCGTGCAGCCATGGAGCATGACCATGTGGCCGACGGTGACATCCCGGCCGATGGTGAGCGGCGAGCCGGCGTCGGTATGAAGCACCGAGCCGTCCTGAACGTTGGAGTTCTCCCCGATGACGATGGGGTCGTTGTCGCCGCGCAGGGTGGCCCCGAACCAGACCGAGGCGTTCTTCTTGAGAATCACCCGCCCCATGACCGCGGCCGTCGGCGCAATCCAGTATTCGTCCTCGCCGGGCAGTTCCGGGGCCACGCCGCCCAAGTTATAGACACTCATCCGTACACCCCATTCTTGATCAAAACGTCGCACTTAACCGCCCGTTAAACACGCTAGCATCATCTTAGCGTGGCGATTCGAGCCGGGGATAGACCTCGGCGCGCATCCCTCGCCGGGCCGGTTTCCGGTCCGTGGCTTTGCGTTGGACGGCGTGCATGACGCTGCGACTGCGGCTTCTGCGGGTTCCACCCGCACCGGACGGCCCCGAGCCTCCGTCGGGACGCACGCGCTCTCGTCCCCCTCATCTTCTGCCGATCCCGAAGGGCGGTCCGTTGCGGACTCGCCCTTTTTTCATGGCCCCATGGAGGCTTTCATGACCAAGCGAGCCCTGAAGCGACAGCTGCGCGAAGGCGCCTTCGACGCCGAGCAATTCGACGACTCGAAAATCCGCCGGCTGCCGGTGGATCGCGGCTGGTCGCCGCTGGGCAGCGCCAATGACGGGCGCGAGCAGGGCTATCTGAAGACCATCAAGGCCAAGTCCCCGGGCCAGGACGAGCTGATCAAGGCCATCGACGAGAAGAACCTGGTGCTGGCGCTCGGCCCGGCCGGCACGGGCAAGACCTATCTCGCGATCGCCAAGGCGGTGGAGGCGCTCGAGGCCGGCCGCGTCGGGCGCATCGTCCTCTCCCGTCCGGCCGTGGAGGCCGGCGAATCCCTCGGCTTCCTGCCGGGCGAGATGGAGGACAAGCTCGCCCCCTATCTGCGCCCGCTCTACGACGCGCTGTCGGACCGCCTGTCGATGAAGCGCGTCCGCGCCCTGATGGCCGAGGGCGCCAGCGAGATCGCGCCGGTGGGCTTCATGCGCGGGCGCACGCTCAACAACGCCTTCGTGGTCATCGACGAGGCGCAGAACTGCACCTACGTCCAGCTGAAGATGCTGCTGACCCGGCTGGGCTGGCACTCCACCATGGTGGTCACCGGCGACCCGGCCCAGTCCGACCTGCTGCCCGAGCTCTCCGGCCTCGGCCCCGTGGCCGAGAAGCTGGTCAAGATGGGCTTCCGGCAAAAAGACGTCGACGAGGCGCAGCGCGGCTGCGGCGGGGAGCTGCTCACGCTGGCGGCGGGCCTGGACTGGCTGCTGCTGCACGTGCCCGAGGAGCGCATCCGG
>CAYQPL010000029.1:10558-11795 GCA_964419395.1 uncultured Phenylobacterium sp.
TCGTCCGCCACCCCCTGGTGGCCGAGATGCTGGGGGTGCTCTAGCCCCTCGCCGATCGCCCGGGCGGACCGGCGCCCGGGCGAGCCTTCCGCCAAGGCGGCGCCGCCTCGGCCTGGCGCAGGAATCCTTTTACGCTGCGGGACGTTCACAGCGCAGGAGGTGCCCATGCCCCAAGCCGAAACCCCGCGCCGCTTCAGCGTCCACGCCGCCCGTGGCGAGGCGCCCAGCGCCCGGATCGTCGAGGAAGCCTCGTTCGAAGCCGCCGCGCTCGCCTATCTCGAAGAATTCCATCCGCCGCTCGACCCGGACGGCGAGGTCAGCGTCATCGTCCGCGACCTCGCCGACGGACGGCAATGCTGCCTGTGCGTCGACCTGCACAGCGGCGAGGCCGCGCCCTGCCCCTGCCGCCCGCAGGCGCTCCGGCTCAGCCGGCCTCGGTTCCGCCGGCCTTGCGGTAGGCGGCCTGCGCGGCCTTCAGCGCCGCCGCGGCGGCCCTGTGCGCGCCGACATAGGCCTTCTGGGCGGCCGACCTGCGCTCCGCCAGCGCCGCCTCCTCCCGCCGAAACGCCGCCTCCTCGGCCTTGCGCCCGGCCGCCAGCGCCTCAAGAGCCCGCTCGGCCGCGTCGAGCCGCCCGCGGTCGGGAGGCGGCCTGGACGCCCGCTTCGGCGCGGCCTTCGGCTTGGCCTTCGCCTTCGTTCGGCGCGCCGCCCCCGCCGGCGCGGGCGGCATCTCGGGGAGACTCACAGGCACGAGGGCAAAGGGCGCCTGCGCGCCGACGGGCCGCCGCAGCGGAGTCTCGGGACAGTCGCTCGCTGCGGCGCGGGCGGCCTCGTCCGTGGTGACGCTGGCCTGGCCGAGGGCGAACAGGTTCTGCTTCACCCCCCAGGCCCGCAGCGCCGCCGCCTGGCTAGGGGCGGCGACCACCGTGTCGTAGAAGCCGAGCGTCGTCTGGAAGACCTTGAGCCTGCGCCCCGCCACCCTAGCCCCCGTTCAGCAGGGCCATGGTGCGGGGATCAGGCCGGCCGCCGCACCAGCGGTCGAGGGCCGCCCCATAAGGCCCCTGCGGCGCAGCCACCGAAAACAGGGTCATGGACGAGCAGAACTTCAGGTCGTCGGGGGAGCCGAACAGGGCGTGCGACGAGGCCGCCCCGCTGCCGTCCACCGCCGCCACCGCCGCTTCGAGCCGCGGGCCGAGCACCGGATGGGCCAGATAGGCGGCGGCTTCGTCGAGCGATT
>CAYQPL010000029.1:11805-12261 GCA_964419395.1 uncultured Phenylobacterium sp.
GGCTGCGCTTGCGCCCCGACCGGATCTCCTCCAGCGCCGTCTCGATCACGCCGTCCTGGGCCTCGAGGAAACGGCGCAGCTCATGGGGATCGTCGTGCATGGCCTCTCCGCAAGCGGCCGGACCGCGGCCTCGGCGGCGGCGGGCGCCGCGCCCGACCTAACGCGCGAGCGCCGCCACCCGTTCGACCGCCGCCACGACGGCGGCGTTGTGCGCATGGGACAGGAGGGTCGCGTGGTCGGCGGCGCGCACGGCGGCGTAGGAGCCGGCGTCCGACTCCCGCGCCGGCGCCGACTGCGCCCGGGCCCAGACGCCGGCCCCGTTCTCGGGGGCGGGTCCCGCGGTGACGACGGCCACGGGCAGGCCGGGGGGAAGGCGCCCGGCGGCGCGCGCCATGTCGGCTCCGGCGAGCCACTGCGTCGCCTCGTCGGCGGCGTTGCGGGCGTGCCGGCCGGAGA
>CAYQPL010000029.1:12271-16108 GCA_964419395.1 uncultured Phenylobacterium sp.
TAGCGGAACGCGGGGCAAACTGGATCAAGGTATCAACGGCCTGGTTGGCCAGGCCCAGGGACGCGGCCGCCGCCACCCCCTGCGACAGGTGGCCGAAGCCGCGGACGAAGCGGGCCACCAGCGGGATTTCCACCGCCTCGGGCGTCGTCGCGTCCAGCAGGACCAGGCCCGCCACCCGCTCCGGATGCTGCGTCGCCAGCAGACGGACATGCTGGCCCGCCATGGAGTGGCCGACGAGGATCACGGGCTCGGCGACGCCGACGGCATCCATCACCCGAAGGGCGTCGGCGACGATGGCCTGGCTGTGGCGCGGGCGGGGCCCGGGGTCCGAATAGCCCAGGCCGGCGCGGTCGTAGGCGCAGACGCGGAAGCCTCTGTCCGCCAACGCGGCCTGCAGATCGGCGATGTCGGCGCTGAAGCCGAAGGCGCCGGCCTCCAGCCAGACGCCGGGCCGGGCGCTCGACGGCGGCCCCTGGCAGACCACCCGCAGCTTCCGCCCGCCGATGTCGATCCGCTCGCCGCGCGCCGCGCGGGGCGCGAACACGGCCTCGATGAGCAGACCCGCGCCCACCCAGAGCGCCAGGCCCAGGGCAAGGGCGGACAGCAGGGTCTTGAACATGCGGCGGGTCCGGCAAGGGCGGCGGGGAGGCCTCCCCCTTACAGCCTGCGCCTAGCCGGCGAAAGCGCCCCTCTGCGCCCCGATGGCGGCCTCGGCCGGGTCCCGCAGATGGGCGGCGACCGTCTCCAGGAAGGCCTCGGGCTGGATCGGCTTGGAGACGAACCCGTCCATGCCCGCGGCCGCGCAGGCCTCGCGGTCGGACTGCATCGCATTGGCCGTCATCGCCACCACCGGCACCGCCCCCGCCGCGCCGGGCAGGCCGCGGATGCGGCGGGTGGCCTCCAGCCCGTCCATGACCGGCATCTGCATGTCCATGAGGACGAGATCGTAGGCGTCCTTGCGGGCGGCCTCGACGGCGAGCGCGCCTTTGACCACGCAATCGACCGCAAACCCCACCTCCTGCAGCAGGGTGCGGGTGAGCAGGGTGTTCACCTCGTTGTCCTCGACCAGCAGGATCCGCGCGGCGCCGCCCGCGGGCTCCGGACACGGAGCCGCCGTCTCGGCCTCCCCGCCCCCGATCGCCGGGGGCGCGCTGGCGCGCGCGGCGGCCAGCCGCCCGAGGGTCTCGATCAGCAGATGCTGGCGCACGGGCTTGGTCAGGAAGGCGTCCAGCGCCGGCCAGCCGGCCAGCTCGCTCCGGCTGGGCGCGCCCATCGAGGAGGCCATGACGATCAGCGGCCGGCCCATCGTCGGGGCGGCGCGGACCTGCCGGGCGACCTCGTCGCCCGCCATGGCCGGCATCATGTGGTCCAGGAGGACGAGGTCGAAGGCCGCCCCTGCGGCCTGGGCCTCGGCGAGCCGGCGCAAGGCTTCCGGCCCCGAGGCGGCCTCCTCAACGCGCGCCCCCTCGGCCTCCAGCTGGCGGCGGAAGATGTCGCGGTTGATGGCGATGTCGTCGACCACGAGGATCCGCACTCCGGCGAGCTGGTCCGGCCGCACCTGCGCCGGCGCCGGCGCGGGCGGCCGGGCCGCCGGGGGCAGCTCCAGCTCGAACCAGAAGACGCAGCCCCCGCCTTCGCGGTCGCGCACCCCGATTCGCCCGCCCATCAGCTCGACCAGCTGACGGCAGATCGAAAGGCCGAGGCCGGTGCCGCCGTATCGGCGGGTGATGGAGCCGTCGGCCTGGTGGAACTTCTGGAAAAGGCCGAGCTTGGCCTCCGGCGTCAGGCCCGGACCGGTGTCGGAGACCTCGACCCGCAGCCCAACGGCGCCGGACGGGCGCGGCTGCGACTTCACCTCCACCGCGACGAAGCCGCGCTCGGTGAACTTCACAGCGTTGGCCACGAGGTTGAGCAGCACCTGCCGCAGCCGGGTGGGGTCGCCGGTGAACGCCCCCTGCGCCCCATCGTCGAGATAGCAGGCGATCTCCAGCTGCTTTTCCGCCGCCTTGGGGGCGAGCAGTTCGGCCACGTCCTCGACAAGGGTGGTCAGGTCGAAGTCGATGGCCTCCAGATCGACCTTGCCGGCCTCCAGCTTCGAGACGTCGAGGATGTCGTTGATCACCGCCAGCAGGCTTTCGGCCGAGGTCTTCACGGTCTCAGCGTACTGGCGCTGCTCGGGGCTCAAGGGTCCGCGCAGCAGCAGCGCGTTCATGCCGATCACGCCGTTCATCGGCGTGCGGATCTCGTGGCTCATATTGGCCAGGAACTCGCTCTTGGCCCTGTTCGCCGCTTCGGCGGCGTCCCGGGCCTCGGCCAGCTCGGCCTCGGCGAGCTTGCGGCCGGTGATGTTCTGCAGCGCGCCGATCAGGCGCTGGGGCTTGCCGCGCGCGTCGAGGATCAGTTCCGAGGTGGAGAAGGCCCAGACGACCTTCCCGTCCGCCCGGTTGATCCGGTACTCCACGCGGTAGGGCCGGCCAGTCTTCAGGTGGTCGTCCCACGCCGCCATGGCCGCGGCCCGGTCGTCCGGGTGGATGCTCGCCCAGATGTCCGCATAGAGGTCTTCATAGGTCAGGGTGCGCTCGAAGAAGGTGTCCTCGGCGCCGACCTTCAGAAGCTCGCGGGCGCGATAGTCGACTTCGTAGACGTGGATGTCCGCCAGTTCGGCGGCCAGTCGCATGCGCTGTTCGGACCGCTGGGCGCGGTCGAGCGCCTCCACCAGGTCGGAGATGTCCTGCGACAGGAAGAGCAGCCCGCCGATCTGGCCGTCGGGATCGCGCCAGGGCGTCACCTCGGCGCGCAGCCACAGGCGGCGGCCGTCGGCGGCCTGCAGCTGGATCTGGTCGGCCTTGACGACCTCGCCGCCCAGGCAGGCCGCCAGGCGCGGCCCCCAGCGTTCGAGCACCTCGGGCAGCAGGTCGCCCAGCCGCTCGCCCTGAACCGCCTGGCCCGCGAGCCCGAGTTCGGCGCTCCAGCGGGGGCTGGCGTGCAGGATGCGCAGGTCGCGGTCGGTGACGGCCAGGGCGACGGGCGCCGAGGCCATGAGATTGAAGAGAAGCTGCTCGGCCGCGTCCGCCTCGGCCCGGTCCCAGGCCTGCGACCGCGCCGCGATCAGGCGTTCGGCGGTGCTGGCCACGCCCTCGGCGAGATCGTCGAGGATGGCGCTCAGCTCGGCGTCCTCGGGCCGCGGATCGGCCGCGAAGACGGTGATGCGCCCGCGGCGCCGCGCCTGGTCGAAGCGCATCGGAGCGCTGGCGCAGAAGGCCATGTCCGGCGCCCCCAGCTCGGCATTCCGCTCTTTCGAATTCCACCAGATCCCTTGCTGGAAAAGGGACTCCGGCCCCGCATCGTGAACGAGCTCCAAGACGCCGTCCGCCTCGCAACGGAAGGCGTCGTCGCCGTCATGGAGGACGATTTCGACCCGATCGGCCTGGAAATGGGCGCGTGCAGCCTGGGCCAGGCGCCGCAACGTCGGCCGCAGAGCCTCGGCGTCGAACCGCGGCCCCACGCCGCCTCCCCAGAGCTGAACGGTGCCGAACATTCGAAACCCGACAAAATGGGTAATGTGACGAGGTTTGGCCACGGCGAGTTAACGAGCCGTCAAGCTGACCGATGCGCCAACCTCGGGCGGCCGGCCCGACGTCTCGTCCGCGCGTGGAAACTCGACATCGTTCGAGCGGGATGAGATGACCTGGGCTCAAGAGGGCGCCATGGATAGGGCATGAAAGAGCAATCGGCTGCGCCGCCTGAAGACGCGATCGCCCGCGCCGCCTCCCGCGAGCCGGATCGGAGCTGGCGCCCGGAGTCCGAAGATCGCTACCGGCTGCTTGTCGAGTCCAT
>CAYQPL010000029.1:16118-20999 GCA_964419395.1 uncultured Phenylobacterium sp.
GACTACGCCTTCTGCATGCTCGATCCCCATGGGGTCGTGACCAGCTGGAATCCGGGCGCCGAGCGCTTCAAGGGCTACAGGACCCCGGAAATCCTCGGCCAGCACTTCTCGCGCTTCTACATCGAGACCGACCGCGCGGCGGGTCTGCCGGACCGCGCGCTGCAGATCGCCGCCGACGAAGGACGGTTCGAGGCCGAGGGCTGGCGCCGGCGCAAGGACGGCTCGCTCTTCTGGGCCCATGTGGTGATCGACGCCATCTACGGGCCCGACCAGAGCCTGCTGGGCTTTGCGAAGATCACCCGCGACCTCACCGAACGCCGTCAGGCGGCCGCGGCCCTGGCCGAGAGCGAGCGGCAGTTTCGCCTCCTCGTGCAGAGCGTCACCGACTACGCCATCTTCATGCTCGACCCCATGGGGCGCGTCATCAACTGGAATCCGGGGGCCGAGCGGATCAAGGGTTACCGGCGCGACGAGATCATCGGCGAGCACTTCTCGCGCTTCTATCCGCAGGCCGACCGTGAGGCCGGCGTGCCCGAGCGCGGCCTAGCCACGGCCGCCGCCGAGGGGCGGTGGGAGCATGAAGGCTGGCGGGTGCGCAAGGACGGCGGCCAGTTCTGGGCGCACGTGGTCATCGACGCGATTCGCGACGAGGCGGGGCAGCTGATCGGATTCGCCAAGGTGACCCGCGACGTCACCGAGCGCATGGAGGCGCAGAAGGCGCTGGACGAGACGCGCGAAGCCCTGTTCCAGGCGCAGAAGATGGAGGCGCTCGGCCAGCTGACCGGCGGGGTGGCGCACGACTTCAACAACCTGCTGATGGCGGTGCTGGGCTCGCTGGAGCTGGTCCGCAAGCGCCTGCCCTATGACGCGGCCGTCACGCCCCTGCTGGAGAACGCCATCCACGGCGCCGAGCGCGGCGCCAAGCTGATCCAGCGGATGCTGGCCTTCGCCCGGCGTCAGGAACTGAAGATCGAAACCGTGAATCTGGCGCCGGCCGCCCAGGGCATGGTCAGCCTGCTGCAGCGGTCCCTGGGCCCCCGGGTGCGCATCGTGCTCGACCTGCCGGACGCCCTGCCGCCGCTGCGCACCGATCCCAGCCAGCTGGAGGCGGCGCTCCTCAATCTCTGCGTCAACGCCCGCGACGCCATGGCGGAGGGCGGCGAGATCACCATCTCGGCGGCCGAGGAGGTGTCGACCGACGCCCAGGAACTGCCGGCGGGGCGCTATGTGCGGATCCGCGTGGCGGACAACGGCTGCGGCATGGACGAGGCGACCCTGACCCGGGCGCTCGAGCCCTTTTTCACCACCAAGGGTGTCGGCCAAGGCACGGGCCTGGGCCTGTCCATGGTCCAGGGGCTCGCGATCCAGTCGGGCGGCAAGCTTCACATCGCCAGCCGGCCGAACGTCGGCACCGCGGTGGATCTCTGGCTGCCTGTCGCGACCGAGGAGGCCGAGGCCGAGGCCCGGCGGGACGAGACGCCCGGGGACGCCCAGGAGGCGCCGCCGCTCACCATCCTGGCGGTCGACGACGATCGCCTGGTGCTGAACAACACCATCGCCCTTCTGGAGGACCTGGGTCACAGCGTGATCCCGGCCCTCTCCGGCGAGGTGGCCCTGGACCTGCTGGCGGACCGCGCCGACATCGACCTCCTGGTCACCGACCAGTTGATGCCCCAGATGACCGGCGCCGAACTCGCCCGCCGCGCCCGGGCGCTTCACGCCGGGCTGCCGGTCCTGCTGGTCAGCGGCTATGGGGAGCTGTCGGACGCCGAAAGCCCGGACTCGGCGCGCTTGGCCAAGCCGTTCACGCAGGCGCAGCTGGCCGACGCTCTGCGGCGGCTGGCCTCGCACGCCGCCCGCCCGGCCGGCCGCTGAGCCATCGGCCCCGGCCGCTGAGCCATCGGGCCCGGCCGCTTCGCGCCGCCGCCGGGGCGTCGAGGCCTAGGGCAGATCTTCGGCGAGGATGGCCATCTCGAAGAGGAAGGAGCCGTCCTCGTCCTCGTCCTCGTAGACGACGCCGATGAACTCGTCGGCGATATAGACCTCGGCGGAGTCCTTCTGCTAGGGGCGGGGCACGAGCGTGATCCGCGCGTTGGCGAAAGTGCCGCGCAGGTGGCCTTCGATCTTGCGCATGGCGCGTTCGTCCACGGGGAACTCCTTCGATTAAGCAAGAAGCCGCGAACCTAGACGTTCGCGGCTTCGGGGGAAACCTGGACTGGGGCGGAAAAGCGCCGCAGATGACGTAGTCGTACACAGCTTCGGCCAGGGTGTGGTCCATGCTGCGGGCCGGCTCGTCGCAGGTCGGGCAGTTGACCAGGCGCGCCGGCACCCCGGCGGCGGTGCAGTGCGCCGGCACCGGCTTGAGCACCACCGAACCCGAGGCGATCTTCGCATGGTCGCCGATGGTGATGTTGCCGAGCACCTTGGCGCCGGCGCCGAGCAGCACGCCGCGGCCGATCTTCGGGTGGCGGTCGCCGCGTTCGGCGCCGGTGCCGCCGCGCGTCACGCCCTGCAGCAGGGAGACGTCGTCGCCGATGACGGCGGTCTCGCCGATGACGATGCCCGTGCCGTGGTCGATGAACACCCCCGAACCGATGCGGGTGGCCGGGTGGATGTCCACCTGGAAGACCTCGGACATCTTGCTCTGCAGATAAAAGGCGAGGGTGTCGCGCCCCTGCCCCCAGAGCCAGTGGGCGATGCGCTGGGTCTGCAGGGCCAGGAAGCCCTTGAAGAAGAGGAAGGGCTGGACATAGCCCTTGCAGGCCGGGTCACGCTCGAAGACGGCCTTGAGGTCCGCCTCGGCGATCTCCACCAGTTCGGGCGCGGCGTCATAGGCCTGTTCGGCGATGTCGCGCAGGCTCATGGCCCGCAGCTCCTGGTCGCCGAGCTTTCGCGCAAGCTGGTAGGAGAGCGCGTCGCCCAGGGTGTGGTGGCTGAGAATGACCGCATTCAGCAGCGAGGCCAGCGCGGCCTCGTCGCGCGCGGCGCGTTCGGCCTCGTTGCGCAAGGCCGGCCAGACCGGCGGCGCATGCCCCGGCTCGATGATCTCCAGACGCTTGGTCTCTTCCCGGCCCATGGCTCTCTCCCTAGCTCAGCATCCGGCGGGCGAGCGCCGCCGGCAAGGCCCCTTCCCGAGCCATATGGTAGCCGCGCAGCAACATCGCCACCGTCAGCATATCCTGAATGTGGCCGGAAAGCGCCGCCTCCAGCGCTTCGGCGAAGGGCGCGCGGACGATGGCGAGGTCCTCGGTCTCGTCCGGCGCGGTGTCGACCCCGCTCAGCTCCATGGCGATGAAGCCCATGGCGCGCTCGTCGGTGACCGAGTTCGAGAGCTGGGCGGTGAGCACGTGACGCCAGACGGCGGCGGCCAGGCCGACCTCCTCGCGCAGCTCGCGCTTGGCGCCGTCCAGGGGATCCTCGTGCAAGGGTCCGCCGCCCTCGGGGATCTCCCAGCTGTAGTCGCGATGGGGAAAGCGGTTCTGGCCCACCAGGGTGATCGTGCCGTCGTCGTGGAGCGGCAGCACGGCGAGCGCCAGGTTCTGGAACTTCACGACCCCGTAGCGCGCCGTCGCGCCCGTCGGGGCGACGGCGTCGTACTCGTCGAGGGCGATCCACGGGTTGGCGTAGATCCGTCGCGGCGCGCCCGCCGACCAGGGGACGCCATGGGGCTGGAGCCAGGAAGGTTTTTGCGACATATTCTCAACTGGAACCGGGATGGGAGCAAACCCATCTTGCACGCGAGTCGTTCGCCCCGCGTTTTCGAAAAGGATCAACTTGGCCAGTTCCCTCCCCGCCCCCGCGCCGTTCGGCGCGCCCCTGCCCCTCTCGCCCCGTCCCGAGGTCCTGGAGTTCCTCGCCACCCGCCGCTCGGCGACCGCCCTGACGCTGGCCGCCCCCGGCCCCGAGGGGAGGGAGCTCGACGACCTGCTGCGGCTCGCAGCGCGCGTGCCCGACCATGGCAAGCTGACGCCCTGGCGGATGATCGTGCTCAGTCCGTCGGCCAAGACGGAGTTCGCCGCCCGGCTGGAGGCCCTGGCCCAGGGCCGCGGCGACGCCAAGGCGCTGGCCAAGCTCGGAAAGCTGAAGGCGCCGCCGATGGGCGTGGCGGTGGTCTCCCGCCCGCGGGTCGGCGACATTCCGGAGTGGGAGCAGCAGATGTCGGCCGGGGCGGTGTGCGCCAACCTGCTCTATGCGGCGACGGCCATGGGCTATGGCGCCAACTGGATCACCGACTGGTACGCCTACGATCCCGAGGCGATGCGGATTCTCGGGCTGCAGGCCGGTGAGCGGGTGGCGGGCTTCATCTTCATCGGCACCGCCAAGGAGCCGCCCCTGGAGCGCGACCGCCCCGACTGGCGCCAACTCGTCACCACCTGGACCGGCTGATCGCCGGCGGTCCAGGGGCCCCACCGCGTGTCCGGTGGTGGGCCCGAGCCCCGTGGGAGCAGGGGCCGGGCGAAGGGGCGCGAACTCAACGACCGGACTTCGCCGATCAGCGCCGCCCGGCCCAAGGTGACACGCCCGAGGAGAGTTGGGCGGACTCCATATAGCGTATTCTCCGCCCGCTCGCCAGAGATGGGCCGCTTTGTCGCGGCCGGGCCTAGAGCAGCCCTCTGCGGAGCGGCGCCCGTTTTACGGTTAAGCTTGCGCCAAAGCTGGCGCTGAACTTGCCGTTCGTTGCGGACAACTTGGGAAGCTGCCGGGGCCGTCTCAGCCGCGCCCGCGATAGGGGGCGACGCCCTGGTCCGGCAGCCAGAGGCCCTCCGGCGGCGCGCCCGACTGCCAGAAGACATCGATGGGAATGCCGCCGCGCGGATACCAATAGCCGCCGCTGCGCAGCCAGCGGGGCTCGGCGACCTCGACGATCTTGCGCCCGCTCGC
>CAYQPL010000029.1:21009-26850 GCA_964419395.1 uncultured Phenylobacterium sp.
AGTCTTCGTGGAAGGCGCCGTGGTTGCGGAAGGCGCCCAGATAGAGCTTCAGGGACTTCGACTCGATCAGCCAGTCCTTCGGCGCATAGTCGATCACCAGATGGGCGAAGTCCGGCTGGGCCGTCACCGGACAGAGCGAGGTGAACTCCGGCGCCGTGAAGCGGGCCAGATAGAGCGTATCGGTCTGCGGGTTGGGCACGCGCTCCAGCACCGCCTCTTCCGGGCTCGAAAAGCCGCGGACCTCGCGGCCCAGCTGGGTCAGGTGGGTCTCTTCCATGGGCCGGCTTTAGCCCCCGCCCGCCCGCGCCGCAATGCGCTCGGGCCTGGCGGCGGCGCGACAGCGCTCTTTTGGCGCGCGCCCCTTGTGGCTATGCGAGAGGGACGGGCGCCGCGAAGGAGCGCCCCCAGGTCAGAGCGGAGGAGACGCCGGATGAGCGGCAAGGATTTCAAGGACTATGTGGTGGTGGTCACCGGCGCCTCGACGGGCCTCGGCCGGGCCATCGCCGTCGAGACCGCCGCCCGCGGCGCCGCGGCGGTGATCGTCAACTATGCCCGCAGCCAGGACGAGGCGGAGGAGACCGCACGTCAGGTCGAGGCCCAGGGGGCCAGGGCCGTCCTCGCCCAGGGGGATGTGGCGCAGGACGCCGACTGCCGCCGCATCGCCGCGGCCGCCGAGCCCTTCGGCCGGATCGACGCTCTTTTCAACAACGCCGGCGTGACCCGCTTCGCCCCCGATCACGGCAAGCTCGACGCCGTCGACGCCGAGGACTTCCTCGCCCTCTACCGGGTCAATGTCGTGGGCGCCTATCAGGCCATCCGCGCCTGCCGCAGCCTGCTGGAGTCCGCGCCCCAGGCGGGCGCCGTCGTCAACACCTCCTCGATCGCCGGCGTGATGGGCGTGGGCTCGTCGGTCCCCTACGCCGCCTCCAAGGGCGCCCTGACCACCATGACCCTGTCCCTGGCCCGCGCCCTGGCGCCGAAGCTCCGCGTCAACGCCGTCTGCCCCGGCTTCATCGACACGCCGTGGTTCACCAAGGGCCTGCCCGAAGACCGCGCCGAGCGGATGCGCCTGGGCGCGGCGGCCTCGACCCCGCTGAAGGCCGCCTCCACCGCCGAGGATGTCGCCGGCGCGACGGTCTTCCTCGCGTCTCCGGCGGCGCGCCACATCACCGGCGAGACCCTGCTCGTCGACGCCGGGACTCACCTCGGCTACGCCCCGATGGGGATGCGCTAGGCAATTGTGGCAAAAATGTAACGGCGGTCTGCCAACGTTTTCGGCGCCGCCCGTGCCGAATGCCGAATTAACGAACAGCGTCTATGGAGGCGTTCGCGAGCGGCGTGCCTGAATTGATCTGCCAGCCTTCACCATGAGGATGAAGACGTCGGTCGGGCCATGCCGGATCGGGAACTCAAGGGGATAAACGAATGAAAACCATTAAGCTTACGCTTCTCGCCGCCACCGCTTCCATCGCCTTCGGCGGAGCCGCCGCAGCCCAGGAATCGCCCGTCAGCTTCAACTTCGGCGTCGCTTCGGACTATGTGTTCCGCGGCGTCAGCCAGACCGACGAGGGCCCGCAGGTGTTCGGCGGCGTCGACGTCGCGATCGGCGAGATGGGCTATGCCGGCATCTGGGCCTCGAACGTCGACTTCGGCGACGACACCGACGGCGAAGTCGACCTCTATGTCGGCGTCACGCCGACCGCCGGCCCGGTCTCGCTCGACTTCTCGGCCATCTACTACGGCTACGTGAACGCGCCCTCGGGCTCCGACTACGACTATTGGGAATTCGCCGCGGCCGGCACGGTGCCGGCGGGTCCGGCCGAGGTCGGCGCGGCCGTCTACTATTCGCCGGAATTCTTCGGCGGCATCGGCGACGCCTTCTACTACGAGGTCAACGCCGCGGCCCCGCTGACCGAAATGCTGAGCGTCAGCGGCGCGGTCGGCCGTCAGGAGTTCGATGGCGGCGGCGACTACACCACCTGGAACATCGGCCTGGGCGTCGCCTTCAACGACACCATCGGCCTGGACCTGCGGTGGCACGACACGGACGAGGACAGCCTGGGCGACATCGCCGAAGGCCGCTTCGTGGCGAGCCTGACCGCCGCCTTCTAAGGGCGTCCAGCTCTGTCGAACGGTGGAAGCCGTCGCCGCGAGGCGGCGGCTTTCTCGTTTCGACCATGTTTCCACCATGATCGGCCGCGATGTTCCGCCCGCTGGGCAGAAGGCCGCACGCCGGGAACCGAACAACATCCCGGCTCGTCCCTAGATTGAGATCGATTGGACGGGCTCGCCTGCCCGTTTATGGTGCCGATGAGTAGGAATCGCGGAGCTTGGTCCATGAAGCGGATGGCCTTCCGGGCGGAAACGGTTTTCGCCGACCTCGCCATCGCGGCCCTGGCCTTCGTCTTCGCCTACCTGCTGTCGCCCTCCGGCCTGCCGGATCTGGGGTTCGACGGCGAGCCGAGCCTGAACCTGGCGCAGCTGACGGCGATCTACGCCGCCCTGGCCGGGGTCTTCACCGCCGTCTTCCGACGCGAACTTTCCCCCTGGCGCTACGCCTCCATCCCCGACGCCCTGGTCATCGCGCGGATCGCGGCGCTGACCGCCATCGTCTTCCTTCTCACGGTGTGGGCCCTGGACCGCGCCAGCACCCTGCCCCGCTCGGCCCTGGCCCTGGCCGCCGTGTTCCAGGCCACCGGCAGCCTGAGCCTGCGCGTGCTGCGCCGCGCCGTGCACGAACGTGCGCTGCTCTCGACCATGGCGCCGTTCCGCGCCGCCCGGGAACGGGCCGCCCAGGCCACGCCCCTGCTGCTGATCGGTCCGCCGGCCCTGGCCGACACCTATCTCCGCGACTGCGCACGGGCCCATGACCGGCGCTACAGCGCCGTCGGCATCGTCGGCGTGGACGCCCGCGACGTCGGTCAGCAGGTCCGCGGCGTCTGCATCATCGAGAGCCTGGAGAAGCTCGACGACGCCCTGGCCGACCTGCGCCGCTGGAACCGCTATCCGCGCGCGGTCCTCTTCCTGGAAGAGCCGGCCAAGCTGAAGGGGCTGACCGCCGACCACCTCGGCGGCTTCAAGGCCGACGGCGTGCGCATGCTGCGCCTGCCCAGCATCGTCGACCTCGCCCAGGCCGACGGCGTGCCGCTGATGCCGATCCGCGACATCAGCGTCGAGGAGTTGCTGGCGCGGGCGCCGATCGAACTGGACTGTGGCCCTGTCGCCGACCTGATCCGCGGGCGTCGCGTCCTGATCACCGGGGCGGGCGGCAGCATCGGCAGCGAACTGGCGCGGCAGGTGGCCGGCTTCGGCTGCGGCCATCTCGCCCTGCTGGACTGCTCCGAGACGGCGCTCTTCGAGATCGACCGCGAACTGGCCGAGACACGGCCGGACATGTCGCGCAGCGCCGTCCTCTGCGACGTGCGCCATGCCGGGCGGCTGAACGCCGCCTTCGCCGCGCAAAAGCCCGACCTGGTCTTCCACGCCGCGGCGCTGAAGCATGTCGCCATGGTCGAGCGGCACCCGTGCGAGGGCGTGCTGACCAACGTCATCGGCACCTGGAACGTGGCCGAGGCCGCCCGCGGGTGCGGCGCGGCCCAGATGGTGCTCATCTCCACCGACAAGGCCGTCGACCCCTCCAACGTCATGGGGGCGACCAAGCGACTGGCGGAAGCCGTGATCCAGGCCCAGCAGTCCAGCGGCGCCGGCACGCGCTTCGCCGCCGTGCGCTTCGGCAACGTGCTCGCCTCGGCCGGCTCGGTAGTGCCCATCTTCAAGTCGCAGATCGAGCGCGGGGGGCCGGTGACCATCACCCATCCCGACATGACGCGCTTCTTCATGACCATTCCGGAGGCCGCCCAACTGGTCCTGCACGCGACGGCGGCCAGCGCCGACGACGAGGCGCAGACCCGGCTGTTCCTCCTCGAGATGGGCGAGCCGGTCCGGATCATGGATCTCGCCCGCCAGATGATCGCCCTGTCCGGCCGAACGCTCGGCCAGGACATCGAGCTGGAGATCACTGGCCTGCGGCCGGGCGAGAAGCTGACGGAGACGTTGCTCGACGAGACCGAGACGGCGACGCCCTGCGCCCCGAAGGTCATGCAGGTGATCTCCAACTCCGCCCTTCGCATCACGCCGGGCCACCTCCAGACCCTCGAGGCGCTGGCCGAACAGGCCGACGCCGAGGGGGTCCGCACGGCGCTGTTCGACCTCGTCGGTCAGATCCGCGGCCAGCGCGCGGGCGGGGCGCCGAAGCTGAAGGTCGTCGCAGGGGGCTGAGCGCGGCGGGTCGCTCCGGCGCGCCGTCACGACAAAGGGCGGCCGCTCGGCTACCGCCCTTTATGAATTCGACTGTCTGACGATACCTGGGACTCAGGCGTTGCCCGCCGGCGCCAGCCGGCGACCGGGGCCGGACAGACCGATCCACGCCACATGCCGCATCACCCGGTCCACGGCGGCCTTGGCGGTGTCCTGGCAGGCGTCGAGGCCCGAGGCGACAATCTCGCCCGCCTCGTCATAGACGCGCCAGGCCCAGCCCTTCTCGTCATGGCTCATGGAGTAGGCGAAGAGCGGCTCGGTCATTCCCAGGCTCCCTTGCTGCGCTGCAACATGCTCAGACATCAGACTTTGGAACAACGATCTGAGTCAACAATCGATCCGGTTGGCGCCGCAACAATGACGTGATTGCTGCGGCGTTCACCAAACGACTACTCGGCGGCCGCGACCGCCTCGCCGCGCAATTCCCGCTGCAGGCGCGCCAGAAGCGCCTTCTGCTCGTCCCACAGCGCCCGGGGCAGGCGCTCGCCGAACCTCTCATAGGCCGGGCCGATCAGCTGCGCCTCCTGCATCCAGATGTCGGGATCCACCGACAGCAGGAGGTCGAGCTGGGCGGCGGTGAGGGACAGCCCCGTGAGGTCGAGGCTTTCGCGCGTGGGCAGGCGGCCGAACGGCGTGTCGACGGCGTCGGCGCGGCCGGCCAGGCGATCCACGATCCATTTCAGGACGCGGCTGTTTTCGCCGAAGCCCGGCCAGACGAACTTGCCCTTCTCGTCCTTGCGGAACCAGTTGACGAAGTAGATCCGCGGCAGCTTGGCCGGGTCGGCCTTGGCGCCGACATCGAGCCAGTGCTGGAAGTAGTCGCCCATGTTGTAGCCGCAGAAGGGCAGCATGGCGAAGGGGTCGCGGCGCAGTTCGCCGATGGCGTTCTCGGCCGCGGCGGTGCCCTCGGACGCGACGTTGGAGGCCATGAAGACCCCGTGGCGCCAGTCGAAGGCTTCGGTGACCAGCGGCACCGCACTGGCGCGGCGGCCGCCGAACAGGATGGCCGAAATCGGGACGCCGGCCGGGTCCTCCCACTCCGGCGCGATCACCGGGCACTGATCGGCGGGCACGGTGAAGCGCGCATTGGGATGGGCGGCGGGGGTTTCCGACGCCGGCGTCCAGGGATTGCCCCGCCAGTCGGTCAGCTCCGGCGGCGGCTCGGCCGTCAGGCCCTCCCACCACACGTCGCCGTCGGGCGTCAGCGCGACATTGGTGAAGACGCAGTTGGCGTGCAGGGCGTCGATGGCGTTCTTGTTGGTCTCCACGCCGGTGCCGGGGGCGACGCCGAAGAAGCCGGCCTCGGGATTGACGGCATAGAGACGGCCGTCCTCGCCGAAGCGCATCCAGCAGATGTCGTCGCCGATGGTCTCGGCCTTCCAGCCGGCCAGGGTCGGCTGGAGCATGGCCATGTTGGTCTTGCCGCAGGCGCTGGGGAAGGCCGCGGCGATGTAGCGGACCTCGTTCTGCGGGTCGGTCAGCTTCAGGATCAGCATGTGCTCGGCCAGCCAGCCCTCGTCGCGG
>CAYQPL010000030.1:0-1427 GCA_964419395.1 uncultured Phenylobacterium sp.
GCAGGCCAGAATTGTGAATCTGGCATACAAAGACTGGCTTCTAGCCGACACCGAAGTCCTTGACGGATATTATGACAGAGACGTAGGCGCGAAGCTGTCGCCGGCCATGCTCCTCCGTAATCCTAACAGCCTCTCGAGCGGCCTCCGTGGCGTCGTTGGCCTCTCTAACAGCGTCTCTGGTGGCGGCGAGCGTAAGGCCGATGAAGATGAGGCCTACCGCGCCGAGGGCGATTTGTACGACACCAAGGTCAACCACATCCTCGGCGGCGATAGCCGCGCGGACATCCGGTTTGTAGACATCGGGGCTACATTCGCGGGACTGGCCGCAGTGGGCCTCGGCAACTTCGCGCAGCGCGGCGCGACGCTCATAGATAGACAGAACAGCCGAGGCAGAAAGAGCGACGACGGCAACCGACAATAGGATGCCGAGGCCAACCGCTACGCCTCCAAGCGCGGAGGCGTTACGCCGATTGAAGTCGGACATGGGATCGAGAACGTCCAGGTGAAGCTTCGCCGGCTGATCTTGTTCCGAAGGTTGGCCTCTGTCTCGCTTATTCCGATGCTCGCCAGCTTCTCCATCAAAGCCCTTTTCGGTGACCTTGCGTGGGGCCATTCCCGTCCGCAGCAGGCTCTTGGTATACGCGGTCCCGTCGCGATCCATAGGACGCCGCCGCCCTCATGGCGCTAGACCCCATCAGATTGGTCGTCAGCGGGCCGCTCGGACCGCGCGCCGTCACCAAGCATCGATCCACGGCAGCTTCTTGCCCGTCCTCGGCGGGACGGGCGGCAGGGACTTCAGGCCGGCGACGATCCAGCGGCGGGTGTCGGCGGGGTCGATGACGTCGTCGAGTTCCGGCGTGGCGCCCCGCGCCAGCGCCTTGCCGCGGGCGTAGGCGGCGGCGACCATCTCGTCGAACCGCGCCTTGCGGGCGGCCGGGTCCTCGATGGCGGCCAGTTCGTTGCGGTAGCCGAGCTTGACCGAGCCCTCCAGCCCCATGCCGCCGAACTCGCCCGTGGGCCAGGAGACGCAGAACATGGCCGCCTGGTAGGAGCCGCCGGTCATGGCGATGGCGCCCAGGCCGTAGCTCTTGCGCAGGATGACCGAGAAGATCGGCACGGTCAGGTTGGCGCCGATGACGAAGAGGCGCGAGCAGTGGCGGATGAGGCCGGTCTTCTCCGCCTCCGGCCCCACCATGTTGCCCGGCGTGTCCGAGAGCGAAACGATGGGGATGTCGAAGGCCTCGCACAGCTGCATGAAGCGGGCGGCCTTGTCGGAAGCCTCGGAATCGATGGCCCCGCCCAGGTGCTGGGGATTGTTGGCGATGATGCCCACCGGCCGGCCTTCGATCCGCCCGAAGGCGGTGACCATGGCCAGGCCGAAGCGCGGACGCAGCTCCAGCACCGAGCCCTCGTCGCACAGGGTCTCG
>CAYQPL010000030.1:1437-4542 GCA_964419395.1 uncultured Phenylobacterium sp.
ATCAGGGCCCGCACGTCATAGACCCGCAGGCGGTTCTCCGGGATGGCCCGGCGCAACAGGCGCTGGTCGGCGCACGTCCAGTCGGCGACCGGCCCCTGGAAATAGGAGAGGTACTGCTTGGCCGCGGCGACGGCGGCGGCCTCGTCCTCGACCAGCACGTCGATGACGCCGTTCCTCTGCATGACCTCAAGGGGGCCGATCTCCTCGGGCCGGAAGACGCCCAGGCCGCCGCCCTCCACCATGGCCGGCCCGCCCATGCCGAGCGCTGTATCCTTCGTGGCGATGATCACGTCGCAGCAGCCGAGGATGGCGGCGTTGCCCGCGAAACAGCGGCCGGAGACCACGCCCACCAGCGGCACGGCGCCCGATAGCCGGCCCCAGAACTCGAAGCCGCGGATGAAGCCGCCGCCCTCGGTGTCGCCGGGCCGGCCGCCGCCGCCCTCGGTGAAGAAAACCGTCGGCAGCTTCCAGCGCAGGGCGAGCTCGGCCATGCGGTCGAGCTTCTCGTGGTTGTGGGCGCCCTGGGTGCCGGCCAGCACCGTGTAGTCGTAGGACAGCACCGCGCAGCGGGCGCGATCCTCGCCGAAACGGTCGCCGTTCACCTGGCCCAGGCCCATGACCAGGCCGTCGGCTGGCGTCTGGGCGATCAGCTCGTCCATGCTGTTGCGCCGCCGGCGGGCGGCCACCACCAGCGATCCGTACTCGGTGAAGGAGCCGGGATCGCACAGGTCCTCGATATTCTCCCGCGCCGTGCGCTGGCCGGTCTTGCGCCGCCGCGCCACGGCTTCGGGCCGGGCGGCGTCGCGGGTGCGCGCCTGCCGGTCCAGCACCTCGGCGAGGTCGGGCCGGATCGCGTCGAGGTCGATCGCCTCGGACGCCGCCCCGACGCCTTCCAGCCCCTCGACGGGCTCGATAAAGGCGAGCGGATGGTCTTCGAAGACCGTCTCGCCCTGCGCCACGGCGATCTCGCGCACCACGCCCGAGGTCTGGGCGGTGATCACGTGCTCCATCTTCATGGCTTCCATGACCAGAACCGCCTCGCCGGCCCGCACCGTCTGGCCGACCGTCGCCGAAAGGCTGACCACTGTCCCCTGCAGCGGCGCACGCAGGGCCTCCGTGCCGGCTGGGCCCTCCGCAGGGACTGTCTGAAGCGGCGACGTCGCCTCGGCCTTGCCGTGGACTAGGACGGCGAGCGGATCGCTGGCGTCCACCGCCGCGCCGGCCCGGCGCGAACCGGTCGCCTCGCCGAAATAGAGCTGCGGATGCTCGCCGCCCATAAGCTCGCCCAGATGCTCTTCGACGAAGCGCGTATGGACCTCGCCCTCGCGCACCGCCGGGTGGGCGAGCAGGCTCTGGAGGGGGCCGATATTGGTCGCAGCGCCCACGATGCGGAACTCCGACAGGGCGCGATAGGCCTTGGCCGCGGCGGTCGGCAGGTCCGGCCCGTGCACGATCACCTTGGCAAGCAGGGAGTCGTAGCGTGGATTGGTGCGGTAGCCGGCGTAGCCGTAGCCATCGACGCGGACGCCGGGCCCCGAGGGCGGATCGTAGGCCGACAGCACGCCGCCGGACGGCCGCACCTGGCCGTCCGGCGTCAGGCTCTCCAGATTTACCCGCGCCTGAATGGCGCAGCCGCGCGGGGCCGGGACCTGGTCCTGCGTGCAGCCGAGATCGGCCAAACGGCGTCCTTCCGCCAATTCGATCTGTAGACGGACGAGATCGAGGCCGAGGACCTCCTCGGTCACCGTGTGCTCGACTTGAAGCCTCGCATTGGCCTCGATGAACACCGCCGCCTCGCCCTCGACAAGGAACTCGATGGTGCCCAGCCCGCGATAGCCGGCGGCGCGGCCCAGCGCCACGGCGGCGGCGAAGAGGCGGTCACGGACCGCCTGCGGCAGCATGGCGGCGGGCGCGATCTCCACCACCTTCTGCCGGGCGCGCTGCAGGCTGCATTCGCGGTCGTAGAGGTGGACGACCTCGGCCCCGTCGCCGGCGATCTGCACCTCCACATGGCGCGCCCGCGGCAGGAACTGCTCCACATAGAGCCGGGGATCGCCGAAGGCCGCCTGGGCCTCGGAGGCGCAGCGCGCGAAGGCCGCCGCCAGCTCCTCGGGCGAGGCCGCCGGGCGCATGCCGCGCCCTCCGCCCCCGGCCAGGGCCTTGACCATGACGGAGGCGCCCTCGCCCAGGCCGGCGAGAAAGGCGGTCGCCTCTTCGAGCGTGGTCGCGCCATCCGTTCCCGGCAGCACGGGCGCCCCGGCGTCGCGCGCCAGAGCCCGGGCGCGGGCCTTGTCGCCGAAGAGGGCGAGCGGCTCCGGCGAAGGCCCGATGAAGGCGAGGCCGGCCTCGGCGCAGGCGCGGGCGAAGTCGGCGTTCTCGCTGAGGAAGCCGTAGCCGGGATGGACCGCGTCGCAGCCGGCGTCCATCGCCGCCCGCACCAGGGCTTCGATATCGAGATAGGCCGCCGGCCCCTGCCCCGGCAGAAGCACGGCGGCGTCGGTCCGACGCACATGCAGCGACTGGGCGTCGTCGGCCGGGTGGACGGCGACGGTTTCCAGCCCCATCTCCGCCGCCGTCCGCGCGATGCGGATGGCGATCTCGCCGCGGTTGGCGATCAGGATGCGACGCATGGCTTCGCCGCCGCTCAGGTCGCCGCCAGCTCCGTCGGGTCAATGGGGAGCTTGCGGATCCGCTTGCCGGTGGCCGCGAAGATGGCGTTGGCCACGGCCGGCACCACCGGCGGCAGGGCGGGTTCGCCCAGGCCCGTGGGCGGGTTGTCGCTCTTGATGAAGTGGGTCTCGATCACCGGCGCGGCGTCGATGCGCAGCAGGGGGAAGGTGTCGAAATTCCCCTGTTCGACCGCGCCGCCTTCGATGGTGATCTGCTGGCCGACCATCTCGGAAATCCCATCGATCACCGAGCCCTCGATCTGGTTCAGCGCGCCCAGCGGATTGATGATCTGGCGGCCCACGTCGGCGGCGACGGTACAGCAGCAGCTAGCCGCGATCCTCTGCCAGAGCCGGATGCGCGTGATCGACCTCTTCCACGACTGGGACACCAACCACGACGGCGTCGTCGCCGCCGCCGAGTTCCGCGAGGCGCTGC
>CAYQPL010000030.1:4552-15308 GCA_964419395.1 uncultured Phenylobacterium sp.
ACGGCGGCCATGCGGCCGGCGTCATAGCCGCCGCGGCCCGCCTCGCCCACCAGGCCCCGGTCACCCAGCAGCTGCAGGCGGAAGGCCACCGGATCGGCGCCCGCCGCATGGGCCAGTTCGTCGATGAAGGACTGCACCACGAAGGCGATGGCGTTGCTGCCCGGCGCCCGCAGCGGTCCCGTCGGCACGCCGAGCGGCATCATCGAGACGTCGAGCCGGTAGTTGTCGACGAACCGCGCCGGGAACTCGGTCGGCGCCATGCCGGCGCTGCGGGCGGTCTCCTCGCCCTGGCCGAAGGTCACGAAATGGTCGGCCCAGGCGGTCACCTTGCCATCGGCGCTCACACCCCCGCGCAGGAAGTGGAAGCCGGCCGGGCGGTAGAAGTCGTGACGCATGTCGTCTTCACGCGTCCAGACGAGCTTGACCGGCGCACCCGTGCGGTGCGCGATGGCCGCAGCCTCGACCATGTAGTCGTTCATCAGCCGGCGGCCGAAGCCGCCGCCGATGCGCGTCATGTGGACGATGACGTCCTCGGGCTTGAGGCCGAGAGTCTTGGCGACGTTCTGGCGGCCGGGCTCGGGCAGCTGGGTCGGCGCCCAGATCTCCATCTTGCCGTCGTGGAAGTGGGCCGTGCAGTTCTGCGGCTCCAGCGTCGCGTGGCTGAGGAAGGGGTAGAAGTACGCCGCCTCCACCGTCTTGGCCGCCGCGGCGAGACCGGCGCTGACGTCGCCGTCCTGGCGCAGCGTCTTGCCCGGCGGGCCGGCCGCAAGCTCCTGGGCCCGGGCGGCATAGCCGGCGCTGGACTGCGACGACGTCGGGTGATCCGCCCACTGAACGTTTAGCGCCTCGCGCCCCTTGCGTGCCCGCCACCAGCTGTCGGCGACCACGGCGACGCCGGGCGTGAGGCCGTCGAATTCCTCGCCGCCCTCCAGCACGAAGGCGTCGCGGACGCCCTTGACCGCCTTGGCCGCCGCCAGGTCGGCGCTCGCGACCCTGGCGCCGAAGATCGGGGCCTTCTCATAGGTGGCGTAGAGCATGTCCGGCAGGCGCATATCGATGCCGAACAGCGGCTGGCCGGTGACGATGGCGTCGACATCCACCTGCGGCGTGGGCTTGCCGATGATGCGGTACTGGGAGGCGTCCTTCAGCGGCACGCTGTCCAGCGCCGGCGGGGTCATCGTGGCGGCTTTCGCCGCCAGCGACCCGTAGTCGGCTCGGCGGCCCGAGGCGGCATGGACGACCACGCCCGGTTCGGTGGAAAGCTCGCCCGCCGGAGCGCCCCAGTCGGCGGCGGCCGCGGCGATCAGCATGGCGCGGCCAGCCGCGCCCACCTGGCGCAGCTGGTCCCAGTGCAGGGGCGTGGCCATGCTGCCGCCGGCGAACTGGCGGCCATAGGCCTCGGGATCGTTGTCGGCCTGGACCGTGCGCACGCGCGCCCAGTCCACGTCGAGCTCCTCGGCGATCAGCATGGGCAGGGAGGTCTTGATGCCCTGGCCGATCTCCGGGTTCTTGGAGACGATGGTCACCCCGCCGTCCGGGGCGATCTGGACGAAGGCGTTGAGCTTGCCGGCGTCCTGCGCGGCGGCGGACTTGCCCGCCAGGCTGAAGGCCAGGACGAGGCCGCCGGCGCCCCCCGACGCCAGGATCGCGCGACGCGTCGGGTTGAAAGTCGGAAGAAGACCCATGGCTCAGACCTCCTGGCCCGAGGCGCGCTTGATGGCGGCGCGGATGCGGACATAGGTGGCGCAGCGGCACAGGTTGCCGGCCATGGCCGCGTCGATGTCGGCGTCGGTGGGCTTGGGGTTCGAGGCCAGCAGGGCGGTCGCCGACATGATCTGGCCCGGCTGACAGTAGCCGCACTGCGCCACGTCCAGTTCGCGCCAGGCCTGCTGCACGCGCGCGCCGACATCGTGACCCGCAGCGCCTTCGATCGTGGTGATCTGCGCCCCGCCGACGGCTTCGACCGGCGTGACGCAGGAGCGGATCGGCGAGCCGTCCACATGCACGGTGCAGGCGCCGCACTGGGCGATTCCGCAGCCGAACTTGGTCCCCACCAGGCCGAGGCTGTCGCGCAGCACCCAGAGCAGCGGCGTGTCGGCCTCCACCTCGGCCGCATAGGCCCGGCCGTTGACGTTGAGCTGGTAGGCCATGCCCGTCCCCTGTTCTCGTTTCCTCGTCGGAAAGAGTACGGGCGGGAAAGCGGCGGTGTAAACGCCCGTTAGAGAGCCGGCAGTTCCACCACGGCGTCGGGCAGCTCGTTCGGATTGTCGGCGGCGTCGGCCGGGAAGCGGCGGGCCAGGATGTCGCCGACCATCTCGACGGCCCTGGCCAGACCATCGCCCGGCCGCCCCGCACGGGCCTCGGCCACCAGGGCGGCGACGGCGGCGTCCCACTCGGCCTGCTCGACCACCGCCGAAATCCCCTCGTCGGCCAGGATCTCGGCGGCGTGCTCGGCCATGGAGACGAAGATCAGCACGCCCGTCCGCTCGCGGGTCTGGTGCAGGTTCTTGGCCAGGAACAGCTCCTCGGCGCGGCGCCGGGCCCGGTCCTGCTTGACGCTGCGCGGCGTCATGAAGCGGCGGAAGGGGGTGATGGAGCCGATCGCCGCGACCGCCACGAAAAGGCCCGCCTGAAGCACAAGGGCCATGGTCAGCGCCCCGCGCACCGCCTGCTCGGCCGCCGCGCCGGCCTGCGCCGCCGTCCAGGGGACGAAGGCGTGGGGGACCGACACCTCGATCCCGGCCAGCAGCAGGAGGGCCGGCGCGGCGAGCGCCGCAAGTCCCGCCCAGATGAAGGGGGTTTCCCGATAGTCCGAGGATTCCTCGGCGATGACGCAGTAGAGCTCGCCGCTCGTCCGCTGTTCGGCGGCGCGGACGGCGGCCTTCACCCTGGCGCGGTCTTCGTCGTTCAGCATGTCACCAGCTCCCCGAGGATCCGCCGCCGCCGCCGCCGCCGCCCCCGCCGGAGAAGCCTCCACCGCCGAAACCGCCGCCCCCGAACCCGCCGCCGCCGCGATGGCGATGGCTTCCGCCGCTGGCCATCAGCAGGGGCAGGAGCCACCAGAGGCCCCCTCGCCGGCGGCGGCCCCGCCCGAAGGCGCCCATGAAGCCGCCGATGATCCAGAAGACGACGAACAGGACGAAGATGATCGGCACGGCGACGCCGCCGTCGTCGTGGCTCGCCTGCCGCTCGGCGGCCTGGGCGGCGAGCGCGCGGGCCTCGTCCTCCGGCAGGCCGAGCTGGCGGATGATGGCCTCGGTCCCGGCGACCACGCCGGCCTCCATCCGACCCTCGCGGAATTCCGGCAGGACGATGCGCTGCAGGATGGTCGAGGACAGGGCGTCGGTGAGGATCGGCTCCAGCCCATATCCGACCTCGATCCGCACCTTCCGCTGATTGGGGGCGACGATGAAGAGGACGCCGGAATCGGTCTCGGCCTCGCCGATGCCCCAGGCGCGGCCGAGCTGATAGCCGTAGTCCTCGATCTCGTAGCCCTGCAGGTCCGGAAGCGTGACGACGACCAGCTGCCGGCCGGTCTGCGCCTCCAGCGCCGCCAGTTCGCCGGTCAGCTGCGTCTCGACCTGGGGCGACAGGATGTCGGCGCGGTCGACGACACGGCCGGTCAGTTCGGGAAAGGTCGGCGCCGCCAGGGCCGCCGGGGTCCCGGCGAGCGCCAGGACCACCGAAAGCGCCAGCCCGCGGACGGCGCGGGCCAGGCGCCTCATTGGGCCGGCGCGGACTCAGGCGCGGGCTGGACGGCCGGAGCCGGAGCGGGCTGGGCCGCCGGGGCCGCGGGCTGGTCGAAGGACACGCTCGGCGCCGTCTGGGCCGCGGGCGAGGCCTGGAAGGTCTGCATGGGCTCGGCCCAGCCGTGGACCGTGTTGGCCCAGATCGCGCCGGGGAAGGTGCGGATCTCGGTGTTGTAGTCGCGGACGGCCTCGTTGTAGTCGCGCCGGGCGATGGCGATGCGGTTCTCCGTGCCTTCCAGCTGGCTCTGCAGGGCCAGGAAGTTCTGGTTCGACTTCAGGTCCGGATAGCGTTCCTGGATCATCATCAGGCGGCCGAGCACGCCGGTCAGCTGGTCCTGGGCCTGGGCGAAGCGCTGGAACTGTTCCGGATCGGTGATGGTCGAGGCGTCCACCTGCACCTGGGTGGCCGAGGCGCGGGCCTGGGTCACCGCGGTCAGCACCTCCTGCTCCTGGTTGGCGTAGCCCTGGACGGTGGCCACCAGGTTGGGGATCAGGTCGGACCGGCGCTGGTACTGGTTCTGCACCTCGGCCCAGGCGGCCTTGGCGCGCTCGTCCTTCGTCGGAATGGTGTTGATCCCGCAGCCGGCGAGGGCCAGCGGCAGGAGGACCAGCGCGGCGGCGCGGGAGAGACGGGCGGCGAGACTTTTCAAGGCGGGCGCTCCGAGTTCGAACCTGAAAGGCGCAGTTTCGCGCGCGAATGTGGGGCGCGCCTTGAGCGGACGCAATGCCGGAGCTTGCCTTTCGCGCCCGGGCGGCCTCTCCTCGACGGCGAGGGAGCGCACATGCCCGAGGTCAAACCGTACTATGCGGCGGGCGATCTTTCGGCGGCCTTCTACGACCTGACAACGGCGCTCGATCGCGACCTCTCCGGGGATATCGACCTCTATGCGGCCCTCGTGCCGGAGGGCGGCCGCGTGCTGGAGCTGGGCGCCGGCACGGGCCGCGTCTGCCTCGCCCTGGCCGAACGCGGCCTGACGGTGGTCGGCCTCGATCTTTCGCCCCAGATGCTGGCCCAGGCCGAGGCGCGCCGGCAGGCGGCGCCGCCGGAGGTCGCCGCGCGAATCAGCCTCGTCCGGGGCGACATGGCGGCCCTTTCCGTTCCGGGACCGTTCGCGGCGATCCTCTGCCCCTATTTCGGCCTCGCCCACCTGCCCGCCGGGGCCAGCTGGACCAACGTCTTCAAGGGCGTGGCGGCGCGGCTCGCCCCCGGCGGGCGGGCGGCCTTCCACCTCCCGCGGGCGGAGACGCTGGCCGCGGCGACCGCGCCGCCGCCGGACCGGCCGGTGCTGCGGGCCCCCTTCAACGCTCAGGGGCTGGAGCTGCTGGTCTTCGTGCACGAGCGGCGCGCGCGACCCGAGATCGGCCGCTTCGATCAGGTGCTCGACTATCAGGTGCGCGACGCCCAGGGCCGCGTGCAGACCGCCTCGCGCGAGCGGCTGACCTACTACGCCGCCGACCCGACGCCCTTCGCCGTCGCCGCCGGCCTTGTACCCGACGGCGACCCGCGCCCCCTGGGCCAGGTGGGCGAGGTCTATGTCTTCCGGCGGCCGTAAGTCTCAGGCGGCGAGTTCCTCCTCCACCTGGCCGAGCCGGTCCTTGCCGAAGAACATCTCCTGGCCGACGAAGAAGGTTGGCGCGCCAAAGGCGCCGCGCGCGGCGGCGGCATCGGTGTTGGCCATGAGTTTCGCCTTCACGTCCGGGTCCTGGGTCGCCTCCAGGATCGCGCGGGCCTCGAGGCCGGCCGCCGTCAGCACCTCTGCGACCATGGCGGGATCGTCCATCTTCAGCCCCTGTTCCCACATGGCGGCGAGCACCGCATCCCGGTAGGCCTCGGCCACGCCGGCCCGTTCGGCCGCCACCAGCCCGCGCATGATCAGCAGGGTGTTCACCGGGAAATGCGGGTTCATGCGGAAGGCCGAGAGGCCATGCCTGGCCACGAAGCGCTGCGTCTCCCGGTTCTCATAGGCGAGCTTGCCCTTCACCCCGGCGAAGGCCTCCACCGGCGAGCGGTTGTCCGTCAGCTTGAAGAGACCGCCCAGCAGGACCGGCGTCACGGTGACCGCCGCGCCGGTTCGCGCCAGGATCGGGGGCAGGGCCTTCCAGGCCAGGTAGACGTTGGGGCTGCCGAAATCGAACAGGAATTCCAGGGTCTTGGCCATGGCCGGCCCTCCTTTGCTCACCAGCTTTCCGACCACGGACGCAGGTCGAGTTCATGGGTCCAGGCGCTGCGCGGCTGGCGGTGCAGGGCGACATAGGCGGCGGCGATGTCCTGCGGCTTCAGGATGCTGTCCTCGGCCAGCCGCGCCTCCACGTCGGGGATGTTGCTGCGGCTGAAGACGCCGTCGACAGGCCCGTCGATCACCGCGTGGGCGACGTGGATCCCTTGCGGCCCCAGTTCGCGCGCCAGGCTCTGGGCGAGCGCGCGCAGGCCGTGCTTAGCCGCGGCGAAGGCGGCGAAGCCCTCGCGGCCCCGGACCGAGGCCGTCGCACCGGTGAAGATGATCGTGCCGCGGCCGCGCGGCAGCATGACCCGCGCCGCCTCGCGCCCCGTCAGGAAGCCGGCGAAGCAGGCCATCTCCCAGACCTTGGTGAAGACGCGGCTGGTGGTCTCCAGAATGGGGAAGCGCACGTTCGCCCCGATGTTGAAGACCACCACCTCCAGCGGCCCGACCTCGGCCTCGATGGCGTCGAACAGGGCGACCATGTCGGCCTCTTCCCGCGCGTCCACCCCGAAGGCCCGGGCCTGGCCGCCTGCGGCGGCGATCTGCCGGGCGAGATCGTTCAGCTGGTCGCCGTTGCGGGGGCGACGCGTCACGCAGACCGTCAGCCCCTCGGCGGCGAAGGCGCGGGCCACCGCGCCGCCCAACCCGTCGCCCGCCCCGACGACGAGGCAGACGCCTCTCCGCTCCGTCGACATGATCTCTCGCCCTTATGTGAGTTCAGATTTCGAACTTACGTTCGTATTGAATCCAGACCCTGTCAATGGGATCATGACGGCTCTCATCGGAGCACCGCGGATGAAGTGGGAAGATCTGGCGAAGGAGCCCTGCTCGGTGGCGCGGACCCTGGCGGTCGTCGGCGACCGCTGGACGCTGATGATCCTGCGCGACTGCTTCCTCGGGGTTCGCCGCTTCGAGGCCTTCCAGGCGCGTCTGGGCATCTCCCGCAGCATCGTGGCCGAGCGCCTGAACCAGCTGGTCGCCGAGGGCGTGCTGGAGCGCCGGACCTATCAGGAGCGCCCCGTGCGCCAGGAGTACCGCCTGACGCCCAAGGGCCTCGACCTGCATCCGGTGATCATGGCGATCGTGGAATGGGGCGACCGACACTATGCGGGGCCCGACGGCCCTCCGATCCTGCGGCGGCACAAGGCCTGCGGCTGCGACTTCCACACCGTGCAGGTCTGCTCCGAATGCGGCGAGCCCGTCTCCGCCCACGACGTGGAGGCGCGGCCGGGCCCCGAGGCCATCGCCCGCGCCGCGCCGATCAGCCGCTGAGCGAGGACGTGACGCGGTCGGATCGGAACGCGCCCTAGGTCCGGGTGGCGAACTCCGCATCCCCCGTCTCGGCCACCTGCGCATCGTCGAAGGAGGCGTGGGCCGAGGTGTAGAGCCGCGCATAGAGACCGCCGCCCTTCATCAGCGCCGCGTGGGGCCCCTGCTCCAGCACCCGCCCCTGCTGCAGGACGATGATCTTGTCGGCGTCGCGGATGGTCGCCAGGCGGTGGGCGATGACGATGGAGGTGCGGCCGGCGAACAGCACCTTCAGCGCCTTCTGGATGGCCAGTTCGGTGAAGGAGTCGATGTTCGCCGTCGCCGCGTCGAGGATCAGGATCTGCGGGTCGGCCACCAGCGCTCGGGCGAAGGAGATCAGCTGCCGCTGGCCGAGCGAGATGTTGCGGCCCCGCTGGCCCAGCGGCGTGTCGTAGCCCTCCGGCAGGCGCATGATGAAGTCGTGCGCCGACACCGCCTTGGCCGCCGCGACGATGTCCTCCCGGGTGGCGTGGGCGGTGTTGTAGCGGATGTTCTCCTCGATCGTGCCGGTGAACAGGAAGGGCTCCTGCAGCACCATGGCGATCTTCCGCCCGAGGGAGTCGAGGGTCACGTCCCGCACGTCGCGGCCGCCCACCAGCACCTGACCCTGATCCACCTCGTAGAAGCGGTGGGCGAGCGCGATGATGCTGGTCTTGCCCGAGCCCGTGGGCCCCACCAGGGCGACCACCTCGCGCGGCTTCACCGTGAAGCTGACGTCGTGCAGCACCGGCCGCGCCGGGTCGTAGCCGAAGGTCACGTTGCGGAATTCGACCGTCGGCTCGATGGCGCCCAGCGGCTCGGCGTCCGGCTTGTCGCGGATGGTGACCGGCACGTCCAGAACCTCGAAGATCCGGTGGCCGGCGGCCATGGCGCGCTGCATGACCGTGTACTGCATCGACAGCATGCGGACCGGGTCGAAGAAGCGCTGCACATAGAAGATGAAGGCGACCATGACGCCGACGTCCAGCCGCCCGCCCAGCACCGCATTCCCGCCGACCACGATGACGATGGCCATGGCGAAGCCGGTCAGGACGTCGACCGTCGGCACCATGATCTGGGTCATGGCCGCGGAGTTGGTCTGGGCCTTGAGGTTCTCCCGCGCCTTCTCCTCGTAGAGTTCGAAGTTCAGCGCCTCGCGGCGGCTCTCCTGCACGGTGCGCACGCCGTTGATGTTCTCCGCCAGGGCGCTGTTGGCCGTGGAGGAGGCGTCGCGCGCCTCGCGGAAGGTCTTCTTCGAGAAGGGCAGCCAGATGGCCCGGACCACGATCAGCGCCGGGATGACGGTGAGCGTCAGCAGGCCGAGCTGGAGATCCATGGACAGGAGGACGACGGTGATGCCGATCAGGAGGGCGATGTCGCCCACGGCGCCGGTGGTGCTCTCTAGGAACTCCTGCAGGGCGTTCACGTCCCCCTGCAGCCGGGCCATGATCCGGCCCACATGGGTCTTGTCCATGAAGGACAGGGACACGTCCTGAAAGTGGGCGAACATCGAGCGCCGCACGTCGAAGATGACCCGCTGGGCCAGACGCGCGCTCATCCACTGTTCGAGGAAGAAGGCGCCGGCGTTGAGGATCACGACGCCGACGAAGGCCGCGATGATCAGGTCCAGGCGCCCGCCGTCGCCGCCCCCCACCGAGGCGTTCACCGCCTGGCCGATCAGATAGGGGATGGTGATGGCGGTGGCGGCCGAGATCAGCACCGCCGCCTGGGCGCCGATGGCGAAGGTCTTGTGCGGCTTCAGATAGTGCAGGAACCGTCCCAGGATCTTCGGATCGATGGAGGCGAAGATCTCCTCGGCGTCGTCGCTGCCCAGGGTGGCCCGGGGGCGGCGGGGCGCCTGGCCGGGCTGGTCCGATCCGCGGTCGAACACGAAGTCGCTCACGCCCGTTCCTCCTCGCGGCTGGCCGGCGCCTCATCGGGCAGCCCGTGGTCGGCCTTGGTCTGCAGCGCATAGAGGTCGGCGTAGACGCCGCCCTGCGCCAGCAGTTCGGCGTGCGTGCCGCGTTCGGCCACCCGGCCCTCCTCCAGCACGACGATCTGGTCGGCGTGCATCAGGGAGGACAGGCGGTGGGCGATGATCACCGTCGCCTTGGTCTTCGTCGCTTGGGCCAGGGCCTCGCGCACCTTGCGCTCGGTCACCGCGTCGATGGCGGCGGTGGAGTCGTCGAAGATCATCACGCCGGGCCCCGGCACCACTCCGCGGGCGATGGACATGCGCTGGCGCTGACCGCCGGAGAGCGCCACGCCGCGCTCGCCGACGCGCGTCGTGTAGCCGGTCGGCAGGCCGGCGATGTAGTCGTGCAGCTGGGCGGTGCGGGCGGCGCCGACGATGCGGTCCTCCTCCGCCCAGGGATCGGCATAGGCGACGTTGTTGGTCACCGTGGTGTCGAACAGGAAGGCCTCCTGCTGGACCAGGCCGACATACTGGCGCAGCGAGGCGAGCGTCACCTCGCGGATGTCCTGGCCGTCGAGGGTGATCCTGCCGCCGGTGACGTCGTAAAAGCGCGGGATCAGGTTGGCGATGGTGGACTTGCCGCTGCCGGGCGCCCCGACCACGCCCAGGGTCTGGCCCGGCCGCACTTCGAAGCTGACGTCGCGCAGCACCGGGCGGCCCTCGTCATAGGCGAAGTCGACATGTTCGAAGCGCAGCACGCCCTCGCCAGGCTGAAGCGGCCGGGCGCCGGGCGCGTCGTCGATCTCGGGCGCCAGGTCCAGCACCTCGAAGACCCGGCCGCCCGAGGAGGTGGCCCGCGCGGCCGAGGCGAAGATCATGGCGATCTGCCGGATCGGCGCCTGCAGCAGGGTCATGTAGGTCAGGAACTCGGTCAGCCGGCCGACGGACATGGTCCCGTCGATCACCTGATGGCCGCCGTACCAGAGCAGCAGGGCCATGGAGCCGTAGTAGCTCAGCGTCATGGCGGTGACCGCGCGGAAGCGCAGGGTGATGCGCTTGAACGAGTACTGCAGGGCGTCGCCCGCCGCCTTGTCGAACTTGCCCATTTCGAAGGCCTTGGCGGCGAAGGCGCGCACCACGCGGATGCCCTGGAGGTTCTCCTCCATGGTGAGCGTCAGGATCGACATCAGCTGCTGCACCCGCAGCCAGGTGACCCGCAGCAGGAAGCCCATGCGGGCCAGCGCCCAGCCGGCGATGGGCACGAAGGCGAGCGCCATGACCGCCATCACCGGATTGGTGGCGAACATCATGAAGGAGGCGACCGAGAGCAGCATGACGAGCGTCAGGCTCTGCATCATGCCGCCCTGGATGAAGGCCCGCGTGCCTTCCAGGTCCAGCATGCCGCGGGTGATCAGGTCGCCGGAATGGATGCGGTCGTGGAAGCCGAAGGAGAGCCGCTGCAGCTGCTGGAAGAAGGCCAGGCGCAGGTCGTAGGCCACCTTCTGGCTCACCTGTTCGGCGACATAGCCGCCATAGCCGGTCAGCAGGCCCCGCAGGCTGGCGGCGCCGATGACCAGCAGGGC
>CAYQPL010000030.1:15318-19841 GCA_964419395.1 uncultured Phenylobacterium sp.
CTGATAGAACTCCTCGACTGTCCCAATCTGTCGAGGCGCAGATCCCGACGCACACGACGGCGCCGATGACCAGCAGGGCTGTCGTCAGGAGCGCGCCCTGGGCGGCGTCCGCGTCCGCCGCGCCGCCGGTCAGCAGCTGATGGGCCTGGTCGACCGCATGACCAAACAGCTTGGGCAGGGTGAGGCTGAAAAGGGCCGCCCCGACGGAACACCCGATGGCCAGGGCCGTGAGGCCCCGATAACGCAGGGCGAGACCGATGATCCGGCGCAGGACCCTGGGCGCCGCCGACATGTCGATCGACGCAGAATCCTCCGCCGCACCCCGCAAGGGGGGGCGTGAAACACTCATCTGAAAATGTCCAATTCTGGTATGCCGGCCATCATGGGGCGCCACCAGGGGTCGCGCCAGCCCCCTTTTGACGCCGGCGTCAGATAGTCCGTCTACGTGACACTTCCTGCCCCGCCGGGGGCCAGCCAGCGGGGACAACCGCTGCGCGGACGCATCAACCCACAGGCTTGGGCGAGACGACGGTGACCGGGGCCGCGGGGCGGGGCGGGCGGGGCCGCAGCCGCTCGCCCTTGAGCCAGATCTTCAGAGCCTCCCAGTGGATGGCGGCCATGACGCCGAGGCTCATCCAGGGATGGGTGGCGAAGGCGCCCAGCAGGGCCCGGTCGCTCAGCGGTCGGCGGCGGCCGGCGAAGGCGGCCGACAGGACCGGGCCCTCCGCGTCTGAGACCTCCACCGACACCGCCACCGCCTCGCCGGGGGAACGGATGCGGAAGGCGTAGGCCAGGTCCATGTCCATGAAGGGGGAGACGTAGAAGCCCTTGTCGGCGGCCTGCTCCACCACCTCGCCGCCGGCGTCCGAGGCCGGGATCAGATAGCTGTGCCGCTCCCCGAACGTGTTGTTGACCTCGTAGAGGATGGCGCTCAGGGCGCCGTCGGACCCGTGGCAGAAATAGACGGTCAGCGGATTGAACACCCCGCCCAGAACCCGCGGCATGCACAGGATCTGGACCGGCCCGCCCAGAGGCAGGCCGGCCTTCGCCAGCTGGTCCTCCACCTGGGCCTTGAGGGAGCGCGCCGAGCCATCGCCGTGGTCGCGGGTATGGAGGGCGAAGGGGGCCGCCCGGTCGAAGCCGAACAGCCGCAGGCGGCGCGAAAGTCCCTCGGCCTCGTCCAGGTCCGCGAGCAGCATGAAGATGCGATAGCGCAGGGCGTGGGCGCGCGGCTTGAAACGTGCGTGGGTCACCAAGCCGGGATAGAGGCCGCTCCTCACGCCGCCACGCTCTCCGGTCCCGGGGCCGGCCGAGGCAGGCGGATGCGCCCGGACTCGCCTTCGACGGTCCAGGGCCGGCGCACGCCGCCCAGCTGCTCGGCCACGGCCAGGCCCGCCTGCAGCCCGTCCTCGTGGAAGCCGTGCCCGAAGTAGGAGCCGCAGAACCAGGTGGCCCGCACGCCCTGCAGCGACCAGAGCTCGTCCTGGGCGGCGATGGCGCCGGCGTCGAACAGGGGGTGGTCGTAGACGTCGGTGCGGATCACCGCCTCGGGCGCCACCTCGCGCGTCGGGTTCAGGGTGACGAAGAGTTCGGGCTTGGCCGGCAGGCGCTGGAGGCGGTTCATCCAGTAGGTGACGCAGCCCTCTTCCGGGGCGCTGCGCCTGCCGATGTGGTTCCAGCTGGTCCAGGCGGCGCGACGCTTGGGCATCAGACGGCGATCGGAGTGCAGGACGGCGAGGTTCCGCGTGTAGCGGAAGGCCGACAGGATCCGCCGTTCCTCCGGCGTCGGGTCGTCGAGCAGGGCGAGCGCTTGGTCCCCGTGGGTGGCGATCACCACCTGGTCGAACCGCTCGACCTCGCCGCCGGCCAGGCGAAGCTCGGCGCCCGCGGGCGTCCGGCGGACGCCGGCGACGCGCACGCCGGTGCGCACCTCGCCCGCGAAGGCGGCCGTGAGCTTCTCCACATAGGCGCGGCTGCCGCCCTCCACCGTCCGCCACAGGCCGCGGCCGAAGACGCGCATCATGCCGTGGTTCTGGAAGAAGCGGATCAGGGCCGCGGCCGGGTAGTCGCGGATCGCCGACAGCGGCGTCGACCAGATGGCCGCGGCCTGCGGCAGCAGGTGGTCGTCGCGGAAGGCCTGGCAGTAGCCCTTCTGCTTCAGATAGTCGTCGAGGCTGGTGAGCGGCGCCTCGAGGGCGGCGATGTCGCGCGGGCCGTGGCGGTAGAAACGCGTGACGTCGCGCAGCATCCGCCAGAACCGGGCGCTGAAGAAGTTGCGCCGCTGGGCGAACAGGGAGCCGGACGAATATTCGAACGCGCCCTCGTCCAGCGAGACGCTGAGCGCCATGTCGGCGTCCAGGGTGCGCACGCCCAGGTGGGCCAGCAGGGCCGTGAAGTTGGGGTAGTTCTCTTCGTTATAGACGATGAAGCCGGTGTCCACTGGGATCGCCCCGCCGGCGCCGTCGGGCGCCTGGACGGTGTTGGCATGTCCGCCGAGGCGGCTGTCGCCGTCGAACAGGACCACCTCGTGACGCGCGCCGAGCAGCCAGGCCGCCGACAGGCCGGCGACGCCCCCGCCGACGACGGCGATCCGCAGCGGACGGGATGAACGATCTGGGCGCACGATGACTCCTGGGGCTCCTGGGGGCGGACGCCACGCGGCGTCCGCAGGTGTGGAGCGGTACGGGGCGAGCGGTCGGCCGGATGCAGCCGCAGGCTTCGCATCCGAACCTGGGCCTGACGCGTAACGGCAAGGGAACGGCCGGCTCCGCCGTTCGATCCGCCAGCGAGGGACGCGCATGAGCCTCATCAGTTCGACGATCCAGACCTTCGAGGGCGCGCCCCTGCCCGACGCCATGCGGCGCGGCGCCATCGAATTCCTCGTCGCCAACGCCCGCCGGCGCCTCAACGCCGCTCCGGCCGAGGCCGACGCCGTCTTCGCGCGGGAGATGGACGCCCGCCCGATCGCCGAACATGCCCAGGCCGCCAACGCGCAGCACTACGAACTGCCGGCGGCCTTCTTCGAAAAGGTGCTAGGCCCCCAGCTCAAATATTCAAGCGGCCTCTACGGCCCCGGCGTCACGAGCCTGGCGGCGGCCGAGGAAAACGCGCTGTCGGAGACCGCCGCCCACGCCGATCTGCACGACGGCCAGGCCATTCTGGAGCTGGGCTGCGGCTGGGGCTCGCTGAGCCTCTGGATGGCGCGCGCCCTGCCCGGCGCCCAGATCACCTCGGTCTCGAACTCGGCGAGCCAGGGCGAGTTCATCCGTGGGCGGGCCCGGGCGGCGGGCCTGACCAACCTGACCGTCGTCACCGCCGACATGAACGACTTCGACACGCAAGGCCGCTTCGACCGCATCGTCTCGGTGGAGATGTTCGAGCACATGGCCAACTGGCGGGCCCTGCTGGCCAAGACGCGCGGCTGGCTGAAGCCCGACGGCCGGGCCTTCATCCACGTCTTCACCCACGCCACGACGCCCTATCGCTTCGATGTCGAGGACGAGGCCGACTGGATCGCCCACCACTTCTTCTCCGGCGGGGTGATGCCCAGCCACGGCCTGATGCGGCAGTTTCCCGATCTCTTCGAGGTGGAGGCCGACTGGCGCTGGTCGGGGCGGCACTACCAGCGCACGGCTCTGGACTGGCTGGAGAACTTCGATCGCAACGACGCCGCCATCCGCGCCGTTCTGGCCGACGTCTATGGTGCAGCCGCCCCCCTGTGGCGGCGGCGCTGGCGGCTCTTCTTCCTGGCCACGGCCGGCCTGTTCGGCCATCGCGGCGGGGCGGAATGGGGCGTCAGCCATTACCGCCTGAAACCCGTCGCCTGAGGAGGCTTGCGACCATGCTCAAATACGTCATCGGCTACCTGGGAACGGGTCTCGCCTTCGCCATCGTCGACGCCGTCTGGCTGAGCCTGGTCGGGCCCCGGCTCTACCGCCCGACCCTCGACCCCGTCCTGGCCGAGAAGTTCGCCCTGGCCCCGGCCGTCGTCTTCTACGTCATCTACATCGCCGGCGTCATGATCCTGGCGGTCGCCCCGGCCGCGCGCGAGGGCGACTGGACCCGCGCCCTGTTCACCGGCGCCGTGCTGGGCTTCCTCTGCTACGCCACCTACGACCTGACCAGCCAGGCGGTGCTCAAGGTCTGGTCGACCAAGATCAGCGTCGCCGACATCGCCTGGGGGACCGTCCTGACCGCGGTCGCCGCGGTCGCCGGCTACTTCGCCATGCGCTGGGGCGCCCGCGCCTTCTGAGGCGCGGTGCGCGGTCGGCGCCTCCGTCAGATTCGCCCGCGATCCGGCCGCCGTTCGGATCGGGCGGCGTTGTCGTCGCGGGTTTCCCCTGCCATTGTAGGGACGAGGATGGCCCGGAGGCGTCGCAGGCATATTGCGTCTGCGTCCTCCGACAAGAACGGCCGCCGCCAACCATAATGCAAACGCGTCCGCCCCCGGGTCCGCCGGTTCGCGGCGCGGGGAGGAATTTGATGGAAGATTTGAAAGAGCGCGTGGGCCTGGAAGACCGTCT
>CAYQPL010000030.1:19851-25407 GCA_964419395.1 uncultured Phenylobacterium sp.
GACCATGGCCGTCTGGGCCGATGTCCAGCCCGACAAGGTGGCGGTCGTCGACCCCTCCGGGCGTGAAAAGACCTTCGCCGAGGTCAACGCCAACGCCAACAAGCTCGCCCGCCTCTTCCGTCAGCACGGCGTCAAGCCGGGCGACTCGCTCGCCCTGGTCTGCTCCAACCGCGCCGAGTTCGTCGAAGTTCTTTCGGCCACCATGCGGACGGGGGTCCGCATCACGCCGGTCAACTGGCACCTGACCGCCGACGAGATCGCCTACATCATCAACGACTGCGAGGCCAAGGTGCTGGTCGGCGACGCCCGCGTCGCGGCGGTCGCCGTCGCCGCCAAGCAGTGCGACAACGTCGTGCTGAAGCTCGCCGTCGGCGGCGAGATCGAGGGCTTCCAGGACTACGACGCCGCGCTCGCGCCGATGGACGGCGGCGACATCGACGATCCGGTCCTGGGCAACCAGATGATGTACACCTCGGGCACGACCGGTCGCCCGAAGGGGGTCTTCCGGCCCAATCCGGTGGTCACCCCCGCCAACGTCCTGGCCGGCCGCGGCTATGACGAGACCTCGATCCAGCTCTGCGCCGGCCCCGCCTACCACGCCGCGCCGCTGGCCTTCGACGTGCGCGCGGCCATGGGCACGGGCTCGACCCTGGTCTTCATCGACAAGTGGGATTCCGAGCACGTCCTGCGCACCATCTCGGAGAAGAAGGTCACCCACCTGCACCTGGTGCCGATCATGTTCCAGCGCCTGCTGGACCTGCCGGCCGAGGTGAAGGCCAAGCATCCCGTCGACCACGTCCGCTACATCGTGCACGGCGCGGCGCCCTGCCCGCCGGAAGTGAAGATGGCGATGATCGACTGGTTCGGCCCGGTCCTGAACGAATACTACGCCGGCTCCGAGGGCGGCGCGGGCTTCGCCATCACCTCCGAGGAATGGCTGAAGAAGCCCGGCAGCGTCGGCAAGCGGCCCGCCCTGCTGCAGGTCCGCATCGTCGACGAGGAGGGCAATGACTGCCCCAACGGCGTGCCCGGCACCATCTACCACCAGCTGCCCCCCGGCGGCGGCTTCCAGTACTACAAGGACGAGAAGAAGACCCAGGCCTCGCGGCTGGGCGACTTCTTCACCATGGGCGACGTCGGCTATTTCGACGAGGACGACTACCTGTTCCTGACCGGCCGCAGCGCCGAGACGATCATCTCCGGCGGGGTGAACATCTATCCCCAGGAGATCGACAACGAGCTGATCAAGCATCCGGCCGTGGCGGACTCCTCCACCGTCGGCATCCCGCACGACCAGTGGGGCGAGGAGGTCCGCGCGGTCATCCTGCTGAACCCCGGCTACGAGCCCAGCGACGACCTGGCCCAGGAGATCCTCGGCTTCGCCCGCCAGGCCCTGCCGGGCTTCAAGGTGCCGCGGGGGCTGGACTTCGTCGACGACCTGCCGCGCAGCGAGGCCGGCAAGATCCAGCGCAACAAGGTCCGCGCCCCCTACTGGGAAGGCCGCGCCCGCCAGATCTGAGGGTTCGAGAGCAGGGGAACGCCGCGTCGGAGACCGCTCCGGCGCGGCGAAACCTTGCGAAAACATCCGTGTTTGGCGTGACTGCGGGCGTCGTGGCATGTACCGCGGCCTTCAGAGCAGCGAGTTTGCGCCATGCCCATTCCCTTCATCGACCTGCAGGCCCAGCGCCGCCGCCTGGGTGAGCCGCTGGAGGCCGCCATCCTCGAGGTGGTGCGCTCGGGCGCCTATGTCATGGGCCCGCAGATCGCCCAGTTCGAAGCCGCCCTGGCCGAGATCGGCCAGGCGCCGCAAGTGCTGACCTGCGGCTCGGGCCCCGCGGCGCTCGACCTGCCGCTGATGGCCTGGGAGATCGGGCCGGGCGACGCCGTCTTCTGCCCCTCCTTCACCTTCGCCGCCACCGCCGAGGCCATGCCCCTGGTCGGCGCCTCGCCCGTCTTCGTCGACATCCTCCCCGACACCTACAACATGGACGCCGAGCACCTGGACGCGGCCATCGAGGCGGTGAAGCTGGACGGCAGGCTGACGCCCAAGGCGGTGATCGCCGTCGACCTCTTCGGCCAGCCGGCCGACTATCCGGCCATCAGCGCGGTCTGCCGCAAGCACGGCCTGAAGCTGATCGCCGACTCCGCCCAGGGCTTCGGCTGCACGCTGGACGAGCGCCACCCGATCTTCTGGGCCGACGTGGCCACCACCAGCTTCTTCCCGGCCAAGCCGCTGGGCGCCTATGGGGACGGTGGGGCGGTGCTGTGCAAGGACGCGCGCCTGCACGACCTGCTGGTCTCGCTGCGCGTCCACGGCCAGGCGGTGAAGTCGGACCTCGAGGGCCGAACCTTCGAGCACGATCCGAAGTACCTCAACATGCGCGTGGGCATGAACAGCCGGATGGACACGATCCAGGCCGCCGTCCTCCTGCAGAAACTGTCCATCTTCGGCGACGAGATCGAGGCCCGGAACCGTGTCGCCGACCGCTACGCCCAAGGCCTCTCCGACGTCGTCACCACGCCGAAGGTGATCGAGGGCGGCGTGTCGGTCTGGGCCCAGTACACGATCGAGTGCGACGACCGCGACGGCCTGGCCGCCCACCTGAAGGGCGCCGACATCCCGACCGCCGTCTATTATCCGATCCCCATCCATAAACAGGGCGTCTATTCTGGCTATCCCGTAGGCCCGGGCGGGCTGCCGGTGACGGAGGCGAAAGCCGAGCGCGTCATCAGCCTACCCATGCACCCCTATCTGGAGCCGGACGTGCAGGATCAGATCATCGCCGCCGTGCGGGCCTTCGCCGGCGCCAACGCATGAATTCCATGACGCGCCCGCCGGGGCAGACGCCGGACGCCATGGCCGAGGCCTTCGAGGCCAAGGCCGCCGCGCGCGAGCTGGTGATCGGGATCCTGGGCCTGGGCTATGTGGGTCTGCCGCTGGCCGAGGGCTTCCTCGGCAAGGGCTTCCGCGTCCTCGCCTACGACCCCGACGCCGGCAAGGTGGAGGCGCTGAAAGCCGGCCGCTCCTACATCAAGCACATCTCCGACGCCCGCGTGGCCGCCATGGACGACACCGGCCGGCTGGAGGCGACCACCGACGAGGCGCGGCTGGCCGAGGCCGACGCGCTTCTGATGTGCGTGCCCACGCCGCTGAACGTGCACCGCGAGCCGGACCTCTCCTACGTCGCCGACTGCGCGAAGACGATCGCCCGCCACCTGCGGCCCGGCCAGCTGGTGGTGCTGGAATCGACCACCTATCCCGGCACCAGCGAGGAGCTGATCCGGCCGATCCTGGAAGCGGCGACCGGCCTGAAATCCGGCGTCGACTTCGCCATCGCCTACAGCCCCGAGCGGGAAGACCCCGGCAATATCGACTTCGGGACCACCTCCATCCCCAAGGTGGTCGGCGCCGACACCGAGGCCGAGCGCCGCATGGCGATCGCCGTCTATTCGCCGCTGACCCAAGTGGTGCCGGTCAGCGACCTGAAGACGGCCGAGGCGGTGAAGCTGACCGAGAACATCTTCCGGCTCGTCAACATCGCCCTGGTCAACGAGCTGAAGATCGTCTTCGAGAGCATGGGCATCGACATCTGGGAGGTGGTCGACGCGGCCAAGACAAAGCCCTTCGGCTACATGCCCTTCTATCCGGGGCCGGGCCTGGGCGGCCACTGCATCGCCATCGACCCCTTCTACCTGACCTGGAAGGCCCGCGCCCACGGCGAGGCGACCCGCTTCATCGAACTGGCCGGCGACGTGGTCGCCGCCCTGCCGCGCCGCGTGGTGGAGGCGGTCTCCGAAGCGCTGTCGAGCCGCCTCGGCAAGGCGGTGAACGGCGCCCGCATCCTGGTGGTCGGCCTGGCCTACAAGAAGAATGTCGACGACATGCGCGAGAGCCCCTCGCTGCACGTCATCCGCCTGCTGCGCGAGCGCGGGGCCGAGGTCGACTACTACGACCCGCACATCCCCACCGTTCACGACAATGGCGAGCATCCGGAAGTGGCCGGCATGACCTCCATCGCCTGGGACGCGGCGGCGTTGTCGACCTACGACTGCGCGGTCATCGCCACCGACCATGACGCCGTGGACTACGCCGCGCTGACCAAGGCCGTGCCGCTGGTCATCGACACCCGCAACGCGGTCGGTCGCCTGGCGCCCGACTTCGTGGACCTGGTGCGGAAGGCCTGATCGCCATCTCTCCCGCGTCATGATCGGACTTGTCCCGAGCATCCCTGTCGAGGGCAGGCGCGAGCGTCGAGAGGGATTCCCGGCACAAGGCCGGGAATGACGAAAAGGGGGACGCCCCCTACTTGAACCAGCAGAGCTGCTCGGTCGTCGCCAGCAGGACGCCGTCCCGGGACCACAGCGCCCCGTGCTGGTCGAAGAAGCCGCTTTCGAACCGGCGGGCCTTGGCCTCGGCCAGGACGAAGTCGCCGCCGACGGCCGCAAGTTCGCCCGGCGTGGCGTGGAAATAGACGCTCATGCTCACCGTCGAGGCCGGCCTGCGCTCGGCGCTGCGGTAGAAGATGCGCGGGGCGAAGACATCGGCGAGGCCGGCCAGCAGCACATAGTCCAGCGGCCGGGCCTGGTGGTCGCGCACCCAGTTGCGCGTCAGGCTGTCGGGGTTCTCCTGCAGGGGCGCCGAGCCCTGGACGGGACGCTGCTCGAACATGGCGGTGAAGAAGCCCGGCCGCGTGGGAACGCTCTCGATCTCATCGGCCGGCTTCACGCCCTCGGGGAAGCTCGCCTCATGGGTCGAGAAGGTCTCGCGCCGCTGGCCCAGCGTCACCATGGCCATGGCCACCGGCGCGTTGTTCTGCAGCAGTTCGGAGGTCCAGAACTCCACCGACTTGCCCTGGCGCACGGCCCGCGTGGAGAGCTGCAGCGGGCTTTCGTCCAGCCCGCCCATCAGGTTGACGGTCAGGCCCACGGGCGTGCCGCCATGGTCGGCCTCGGCCAGCACGGCCTTCAGCAGCAGGGCCGCCGTCCAGCCGCCCCAGGGGCCGATCATGTTCCAGTAGCGCTTGTCGATGCGCGAATCCCACAGACGCGGGCCGGCGGGGTTCAGGGGGAGGGATTCGTCGAAGTCGTGCAGGCGCACGGGCGCGGCGTCGTCCACGGGCAATTCCTCGAATGAATGCAGGCGCGGCGGGGAGGCCGCGATCTAATGGCCTGCTTCTAGGGAAGGCGCCGCAAGGGAAGGCTAGACGGCGGCGCGCCGCACGCGAACGAGAGCGCAGCCAAGGACTGCGCTCTCTTCCGTCAGGATGAGGCCGGAACTCCCCCAAGCCCGGCCGACGTCGCCGCAGGGGCGGCGCCGCTCCTAACAGCCCTTGTCGCGATAGAGGACCAGCAGGTGGTTCATCCGCTGCTGTTCGGGCGAGACCGTGACGGCGGTGACGTCTCCGCCCTGGGCGATGGCCTGGCCCACCGCCTGGGACGAGGAGTCGGCCACGGACGCCATGGCCTGGGCGGCGAAGGGGCTGAAGGCCCCGCCCACCATCCCGCGGGCGAGGCCATAGCGCGCCGCGCCGCCAAGGACGCCGCCCGCAAGCCCGC